>JAQXEE010000155.1 GCA_029251005.1 Flavobacteriales bacterium
GTGGAAAATTAATAATTATTCAATGTTAAATTCCTTTTCGAATTCCATTATCAATTAAACAGTATCTAAAGAGTCAGCACCTAAGTCGTTTGTGAAACTTGCTTCTGCAGCAACTTCACTTTCATCAACTCCTAATTTATCAACGATAATTGCTTTTACTCTTGATTGGATATCAGACATTTTTCTAAAATTTTAATGGTTATAGCTTACAAAGAAAAACATTTATTGATAATAATTCAAATAATATCATCCTTAGGTTTTCAACAATTGAATAATTATTAATTTTCCACATGCCTGAAATCACATTTATAAATTAACTTTGAAGCAAGATTAAAACCTTAAAAACAATGTTAAAAAAGCTTGCAATATTCGCATCTGGCGGCGGATCAAACGCCCAAAAAATACATCAGCACTTCAGTGACAGCTTAGATGTAACGATTTCACATGTTATTGTTAACAATCCGAATGCGGAGATTATAAAGAAGGCAAAAAATTGGAACTGTAAAATCATTTTAATAAGTCGAAAAGATTTCTACAATGAAGAAAATCTTTCTGCAGATTTAAAATCTGAAGGAGTTGATTTAATTGTTTTAGCAGGTTTTTTGTGGTTAATACCGCAACATCTACTAAAAGCTTTCCCTGAAAAAATCGTAAATATACATCCCGCACTACTTCCAAAATACGGAGGAAAAGGAATGCATGGTATGAATGTTCATAGAGCAGTTTTCGAAGCTGAAGAAAAAGAATCGGGAATAACAATTCATACAATCGATGAAGAATATGATAAGGGAGAGATTCTTTTCCAAAAAGCTATAAATGTTGAACATTGTGCGTCTGCAGAAGAAATAGCTTCAGCTGTTTTAAGTCTAGAGCATCAAAATTTCGCTTCAGTCTTGGCGAAACATTTAAAAAAATGAACGAAGTAATTATATATACAGATGGCTCTGCTAAAGGAAATCCTGGACCAGGTGGTTACGCAACTCTTTTAATAGCAGGCGGTCATCAAAAAGAAATTTCTCAAGGTTTTATACAAACAACTAATAATAGAATGGAGTTAATGGCTGTTATATGCGGACTTGAGGCACTAAAAAGAGAATGCAATGTTAGAGTGTTTTCAGATTCAAAATATGTGGTTGACTCTGTTGAGAAAGGATGGGTTTTCGGTTGGCAAAAGAAAGGATTTAAAGGAAAAAAGAATATTGACCTTTGGAAAAGGTATCTTTTAGTCCATCAAAAACACAATGTGAAATTCAAGTGGGTAAAAGGTCATGCTGGAAACAAATACAATGAAAGGTGCGATGAATTAGCAGTAAGAGCTGCAGAATCTAAAAACAAAATTAAAGACGTTGGCTATCAAGATTAATTAAATTTTACATTATCTATCAACCGAACACCATCTAATAAGCCTGCAACAAATAAGCGTTCATCATCTCCAAAAGAATGTATTTCAAGGTACTCTAATTCAAACTCATTATCCCTTAAAAATGCCCTAGACTCTTTTATATTGACAAGATTAGTTCTAGACAGCGTTTCATAGATAAAGCCTGCTTTATTTCTAATATCCTTGGATAATCTAACATTCCTACTACTCATAGCTAACCCATTAGGCTCCCTAACGATTGAAGCTCCAATTATGTCGATAGATAAACCACAAGAATCAGCCATCTTTTTCACAACCAAAAGTTGCTGATAATCCTTATTCCCAAAAAATGCCTTGTGAGGTGAAACTGCTTTAAATAAACGATGAACAATCTCTACAACTCCTTCAAAATGTCCAGGACGAGATTTCCCTTCCATCACATCACCTAACATTCCTAAATCTACTCTGACATTTGGTATAGTTTCAATTTCTGATTGAGTTGGGATAAAAACAGCATCACAAAAATTATTAGATAAAAGTTCTAAATCTTTTTGTTCGTCTTTCGGGTAATTATCAAAATCACATAAATCATTAAACTGACTCGGATTAACGTAAATACTAGCGATTACAACATCACAACTTTCTTTTGCTAACTTAATCAACGACATATGACCTTTGTGCAAGAAACCCATCGTTGGAACAAATCCAATAGTTCGTTTTTTTTGTTTCTGGGAAGTAACAAATTTACTTAATTCAGCAAGTGTCCGAAGCTGTAAAATCATAGCGATACAAACTTAAAACAAATAATGAATTTAACTTCTATTAAATCACATATTATTAAAGCTAATTATTGAAAATGTCATAAATATTTAGTACTTTTGCGTCTTGTTTTTTTATGAACACATCTATCCAAATTGGAGAGGGAGTAAATAACTTAGTCGAATGAAGAAAAGAGTATTGTTTATTAATCAAGAGATGCTACCATACATCGAAGAATCTGAAATCGCAAAAGTCGGTAGAAACCTTCCACAAGGAATACAACAAAAAGGAAAAGAAATTAGAACTTTCATGCCTCGATTTGGGTGTATTAACGAAAGAAGAAATCAACTTCACGAAGTTATTCGATTGTCTGGAATGAACTTAATCATAGATGACAACGATCACCCTTTAATTATAAAAGTTGCTTCTATTCAAGCTGCTAGAATGCAGGTTTATTTTATTGATAACGAAGAATTTTTTCAAAGAAAATTTGGATTACGTGATAAAGCAGGAAAGTTTTTTGATGACAATGATGAAAGAGCTATATTTTACTGTAGAGGAGTTCTTGAAACTGTGAAAAAATTAGGATGGGCTCCGGATATTATTCACTGTCATGGCTGGATGAATGCTTTTGTTCCTCTGTACATTAAAAAAGTATTTAGTGAAGATCCGATTTTCGCTAATTCAAAAGTTATCTTCTCGGTTTACAACACTGGTTTCGAAGGAGAGCTTAACAAAAACTTTGGGAACAAAGCAATACTTGATGGTATTGACGTTGAGGACATAGCGAATCTAAATGGACCTACAGCTTTAGAAGTATACAAATATGCAGCAAAATGGTCTGACGGGATAATTAAAGGAAGTGAAAAACTTAGTCCTGAATTAGACGAATATATCAGCAGCTTAGAGAAGCCCATCTTAGAATACCAAAATGAAGATTCTTATATTGAAGAATACAATAATTTTTACGATTCTGTGTTATCAGACGGAGAAGATGAAATTGAAGACTAATATGAATAAAGGTAAATATTTTATATCTGGGCTATGTTTAATCATGGCCCTTTTTTCTTGTAAGAAAGACGACGCTAATATCGGTGGAGAAATAAGTGAGAATCCTGGATCATTGAGTACATCATTAACAGATACTTTTAAGATCGTAACTTACTCTGCAAT
Organism: Flavobacteriales bacterium; assembly: GCA_029251005.1. Taxonomy (GTDB): domain Bacteria; phylum Bacteroidota; class Bacteroidia; order Flavobacteriales_C. The sequence goes on from JAQXEE010000155.1 coordinate 3,293, forward strand.
AGGAGATAGTGTTATTACGTCAGAAAGAAGTAACCCAATGTTAGGAGCCTATAAATCTGAAGAATTAGGGTTAGTTGTAAGTGGAATTTTCGCCTCATTAACTCCCGATTCATTAGATAGGACCTTTCCAACTGCAGACTTTCAAATCGATTCTTTTTATTTAAAATTAGACATCGTTGATGTATATGGACTTCCTACTAACCAAACCTTTGAAGTTTACAGAGCAACAGAATTCGTGAACGAAGACTCTTTATACTACAGTGTTGATTCTTTGGTTACTTCAGACTTGATAGGAACCATTATAATAAACGAAACTGATTCAAATTCCTATATTTTTAATCTTGACAGCATATACGGAAGCGCCTTGTTATCTGCAAATATTACAGATATGGGATCAAAAGAAAGCTTTCAAAGCTTTTTTGGAGGAATATATATTAAACCAATTACATCTTCATTAAATGAGAATGAAGGTGCTATTTACCTACTAAATAGAACAGGCGTTTCTTTACATTTAAAATACTCTACAACTAATAACAACAATGACCTCTATGACTTAGAGATGGATTACAAGCTTTCTACAGACAATCAAATATTTGCTAAATACGATCATAACTTTGATAATTCAGAAGTAAATGATGTTTTGTTAGACACAATTTTAGGACAAGACTTCTTCTACTCACAAGGTCTACATGGAGCAATTGCAAAAATAAATTTCCCAACCGTACAAAATTGGTATTCAGCATCAGGTGCTAAAAACTATCTAATCAATAAATTTGAACTCTCTATATCTACCGAAAAAAATAATATATTCGAATTACCTCAAACTTTAATGCTTACTTACCTTAGTACTGAAGGAATTAGAACATTTACTACAACAGCGTTAAACGAACAATCAAACACATATGAATTCACTATTTCACCCTCGGAAGTAAGTGAGCAATTAAAATTAAATATGTTTAATAATATGGACTTTAATATTTCTCATCCTTTCCCGGGAAGCAATCCAAATCAAGTTAAGTTTATGGGTAGTAACTCAAATAATGCACCAACTGTAAAGATCTCATACACTTCGTATTAAACTAATGAAAAGTCATTTTGGTGGTTAATTAGATTATAACAGGAATAATCTATATCTCAGGTCAATAGTATAAATATAACCTTAGGAAATAAATCACTGAAATAATCATGGAGAAAAAAAGTAAGTTCTTATTTATTGACTAAGATAATAATGTATTATCTGTCGATTTAAAAAATCATGATAAAGAGTTGCCAATAAGTAAATAAAATTCTCATTTTAAGAATATTGAAACAATAAGATAACGAACAAAAAACAACTAAAAAAACTGATTCAAAGCGCTTATTTAGCTAGCACATGAATTTACATCACACAGTAAAATGAACTCAAAAGCAGTGTTTATTTGCTACAAAAATAACTTTTGCAGAGTATCAAGAAGAATTTTACTGTTTCCCACTTGTAAAAGATACTTAAAGCCTAAAAGGAATAAAATCAGTTAATAATCTGAGTATAGAAAGCAAAGTCAAAGAGCTGAAAACACGTGCAAAGAATGAAATAACTAATCATTTAACAATTTACTGCTACGATCGATTACTCAAGTCTTTTTTTACTTTATTAAAAAAGTTAACCACTAGTAGTTATTGTTGCTATTAAAATGTGGCAAGAATAGAAAAGAGCTCAAACCGAGAAGCGCACTGTCAATTCATTTTCACAATAACCAAATACCAGTTCAAAATTTATACTAAAAAAACCAAATTTTATTTACAAAAAAACCGAAGTAGATTCTCTACCTCGGTTTAATTAATTGTCTTTAAACTTGTCAAACTATTTTAGGACGAATAAAATAGCAATTCATTATTATTTAGCTTGAGCAAATAATTCAGCTACTTTTCCCCAGTTTACAACATTAAAAAATGCGTTAATATAATCAGGTCTTCTATTTTGGTAATTTAAGTAGTAAGCATGCTCCCAAACATCTAACGCTAATATTGGAGATCCTTTTACTTCCGCAATATCCATTAATGGATTATCTTGATTAGGAGTTGAAGTAACCTGAAGTTTACCATCAACAACAATTAACCAAGCCCATCCTGAACCGAATCTAGTTGCTGCAGATTTTGCAAACGCATCTTTAAAAGCATCAAAAGACCCAAAAGACGCATCAATAGCAGAAGCTAATTCTCCTGTTGGGTTTCCACCTGCATTAGGAGCCATTACAGTCCAAAATAAACTGTGATTGAAAAATCCACCACCATTGTTACGAACTGCTCCTGAAGCTGATCCTACTGAAGCTAAAATAGTCTCAATACTCTTTCCTTCTAAAGCTGTTCCCGCAATTGCATTATTTAAGTTTGCAGTATATCCAGCATGGTGCTTACCATGGTGAATCTCCATTGTTTTATTGTCAATATTTGGTTCCAACGCATCAGTTGCGTAAGGTAGTTTTGGTAATTCGAATGCCATCTTTTTGGGATTTATTGGTTATGTAAAAAAAATCAAATATAATCATAGATTAGCTCAACGAAAAATTTTGAAAGATTATTATTTATTTCAATTTTATTGATACGAATCACCAAGAAACTAAATAGAGCTGTTATTTAAATTTATCAAGTAAGAATTCAACTATAATATTACTTAGCCCTCCTTTACCCTGAAAGTTTTTAGATTTAAGCCTTCTTCTTGTTACAAATTCGTTTCTTTTACCTAACTCTAACCGAATTTTCTCAACAATTACAACTCGTTCACCTCGTTTGATTAAAAGGTATTTATTTAATTCTTCACTGGAGAAACTATTTAAGAAAAGAGGAATCTCTTTCCTGTTCAAATCCGCAATGTTATTGGTTTTAGAAAAATCTACTAAATCCCAACTTCCGTAGACTCCTTGCATATTTTTTGAACTTTGAAAAACCAACATTTCTTCAAAATTCTCAACTGCTGTCTCTTTTAAATTTGAAAACATTTTTTTCATTTTACTAAACTCCCGATTTCCTTTTATACCAAATGGAACAAGAGTTGCCAGGTATTTTTCACCTGCACACTTAATAAAATTAGAATCATAAAATTTTTTAAATTCTATTTTTAGATTAAAAGCTTCAGAAACAATTAACGTAGTTCCTGCCTCTTTTGCAAAAAACTTCCAATCTTCGATACCGCCTCCTGACCTATTCGCTTTATAAAATATAGGCTGAACAGATATGTTTAATTTTTTAGCGCGTTTTAACTCTTTCTTGAGATCCTCTCTTTGCACACCTCCGTTACCTATTAAAACAACTATTCTATTTACATCCTCCGCCTCGCTCCATTTTATAGAGCGTAAGCAATCATTTAAAGCCTTTTGAGGATATGCGTCACATCCATTAACCACGACTTGGAGTTTTACCAAGGCGTAGCCTATATCATTAACAGGTGTACCTAATGGATTAATTACTTTAGAATAGTAATTCTCTTTTTCAAAAGACTTACGACCATACCCTACCAATCCAAAACTTAGCTCTCTGCTTGACTTAACTGCTTGAAATTGGTTTACTGTAGCCCAGATCGTCTTTTGTAACTCTTTTACCATTCCATTTGTGCTTCCACTAAAATCTGCACAAAAGACTATTTCTGTCTTCTGTGAAAAAGAAGTCAAAGATTCCAGTATAAAAAACAAAAGAGAAGCAGCTTTAAACATTGCTTGGTTTATACGAATTATAAATCGTTAAGTTCCCAAAAGTTTAGCGCAAAAAAATAGCCTGTTAGTAAAAACTAACAGGCTATTTAGTAAAGTTATAATTTAATATATCTCATCCCATATTGCAGTTCTATACCACATAATTTCATCTCTATTGTACTTATTATCTGAATCTGATATTAAGTTCAACAAGTGAGTCAAATGATTATCTGGCTCTTCGTATTCTTCCAAGTCATCCTCAGGTACTTCGATTTCAATATCGAATTCTAAAGATTCATCTTCTTCTATTTTTTCTTTTATGATTCTTAAAGTCTTAACAACTAAAGGATCTTCTATCTCTAATGCAATTGCTCTAATCGCTGTTAATTTTTCTGCAATTACCTCAATATCAGCATTAGCTTTGACATCGTTAACTACCTTTTGAATTAATTCTTTAGCCTTTGGATTATTCATAACAAATAAATTGGATTACAAATTTACTACTTATAATTAGTAAATCTACTTAATAAGCGTGTTTTTTTAGGTCTCTATTAATAAGATCCTATTTGTAATACAAAATGTTATTCTTGTTAACTGCAAAACACCTTTTATACAGATATAGATATATTTTCTAATATTGTCAT
>JAQXEE010000001.1 GCA_029251005.1 Flavobacteriales bacterium
TTCAATATAATAGTCTAAAGTTTTAAGAATCGAATTTTCATACAGTTCAGTATCTGAATTTAACAATAAAACATAATCGCCTTCAGCTATTTTTATCCCTTTATTGTTTGCTGAACCAAAACCAGAGTTCAAGCCCATGTCAATCCATTTCACAGCGGGGAAATTCGATGTAATTAAAGTTTTTGATTCATCTTCTGAATGGTTGTCAACTACAATTATCTCAAATTCAAACCCCTTAGAATATTCAAAAATTGATTTCACACAAGCCTGTAACAGAAGAGGTGTTTTGTAATTCACAATAACGATTGATACGTCCATTAGCAAATCGTTTTATTTACGCCATTAAAATTCAAGTGAACTTTCCCTTCAAAAAGGTCAACAACTTTCCTTTTAGAGGTTTCATCAGTCAATCCCATTCTTGGAATCTTAAATTTATTCTCCCCATCTACTGAAAACAAACTGCCAGGATGATTAAACACAGCTGATTTAAATCCTGCTTTTTTTAAAATAAAAAACTCTCTTTTAGACCCATCATCTAATGATCCATACGGATACGCAAAATGGTCTACCTTCTTATTAATTTTTGCTTCAATTTCACTTTTACTTTGTAAAATTTCAACTTTTGCTAATTCTTCCTTTTGATTTGCTAAACTTACATGGTGCATGGTATGCGCTCCTATTGTTACAAGTGGCTCCTCAGACAGTTCTTTCACTTCCCCCCAACTAAGGTTAAGTTTTTTATTTAAGCCTTCTAAATCGCTTAAACCACAAACTTTATGTGCAAAATTAACATGAGTGGCATAATCTGCTCTTCTTAACACTTCCCTAATATAATTATACGCTTTATTCTTCTCCTCTACACTTTCACAACGAAACGTAATATCCAATCCAATACTGTTCAAATCAATTGAGTTATTCTTAAGGATGAACTCCTCCAGGAAATACCACCAGTAAATTGTTTTATTATCAGGAAAGCAGGTACTTATATAAATAGTAACGGGAATGTTTAACTTCTTAAACAATGGCAATCCAATAGTCAAGTTATCCTTATAGCCATCATCTAAAGTAATTACAACAAACTTTCTTCGGTCATTATTTTCACATCGAACTAAAGCCTCATCAAGAGAAATAACATCCATTTTTTTTGACCTAAAAAACAAAACCCACTCCTCCAACTTCTCCGGAGAAATAGCTAAGCCTTTGTTCCATGTGTACTTAATTCTTTCTTCATTTAGTAAAACCCGATGAAGCATGAATATAAAGCCTTTACCCGATAAGAATCTCTTAGTAAGTCGTGAATTACGAGAATATATGGAAGTTTTGATCCTTTTTATCATTACTAAAACGTATCGTAATCAGCAAGCGTAAATTTAAACTTTTCAGCTTTAATAGCCGGATTAAGCGCCAGGCACCCAACGGGGTATTCCATATCTAACTTAACACCACCTTCTTTTACAAAGGTATTTAACACTGAATTTTCTGAACATTGAAACCTCAAGTGAGGAATCCCTAAAGTGAAACACAATCTTTTTAATTTTTTAAGAATTAAATCAAACTCCTCCTTGGTGCATTTTTCGACATCACCGATCAATAAATACATACTTGTAGGTTTTACCCAAATCACTTTCTTATGAATCGAAAGGAAGTACTTTTTAAAATAAGATTTGTATGCTATGAACTTTGAATCTTTAATCACTGAAATATCATTTACAGAATGATTTATCGACTGATAATAAGAAGGTTGAACACACTTCTTAGATAAAACCCAGTGTTGGTATTTACCAAAAAAGGATCTTGGCACTTTTAACAACCGTTCTAAAGTTAAAAATGGAATGCATTTAACTTTAAAAGAATGTGCGACTATATTATGAATATGGATCCAATCTAATTTTTTAACAAAACTTGGAAATGAGAATTGATTGGGGAAGCCGTAAATTAATGCGACATTATTCTCCTTACAAAATTCGAAAGTTTTTTTGGCTAATGTTACAAAAATTTTTTGCCTCCTGTGTTTTACATCTACCATGGTATCGCCCGATTGAGC
>JAQXEE010000022.1 GCA_029251005.1 Flavobacteriales bacterium
TTGAATTAAGAGAAGTTTTACCAAAAGCTGTTTCTCTTGCACTTCAACACGCTTTTAAAGATTTTGGCAGGAAAATGCAAGGTTATTACACCAACGAAGCTATTCTACATGCTACCGAATCTCGAACGAGTAGTCCTGTTAAAATACCACGTAATAATGAAACGCTAGAACACCCTCAAATTAAAGGGTTATACCCTTGTGGTGAAGGTGCTGGATATGCAGGGGGGATAATGAGCGCAGCAATTGATGGGCAGAGATGTGCTGAAAAAATCGCTAATAAATTGGGATAGACTTTTTTGACCTACTATTGTAACAAAGTCCCTAAAACCACTTAACTTTTTTTAGTTTCAAATATTTGAATTAAAATATGAACGTAACATTACCCTTAAAATAGTAATTGAAATCGTTGTCTGTATCAAATACTTTTTAGCGTTCCGCTAAAAGAGAGGAAAAGATAACTTCTCGCCTTCCTTCTCTTTAATTATGATTGTTTTAGAGCTCACTAATGATGTTGAAAACCAACCAACTGCTTGGTCTTTTAACTCTGTTCCTGTTGAAATAATGTTGGTTTTCACATTAGCTGTAGGAGTTGCAAATAAAGCGCCTATTCCACCGCTAATCGACTGATTTAAAACTTCGGACCAAAAACCGTTTGTTCCTTCGGTTAAACTCCAAATCTCATAAGTTGCTGTATCTTTTAGCCCTAGGCTATCTTCAACATTAAACATAGGAAAAGTTGATATTGGGGGTATAAACAACTGGCCATCTGCCATAGACTCTTCGCTAAAAGATCCATCAACTGGTAGGTTTAAACCTGCTCTTCTCGTATCGTAAACTCCATTCTTTTTAAATCTAATCCAATAATAATCAGCTTGTCCAATTAAATCTCGCGCTACCAATTCAACTAAATAACCGCCATTTTCAGCACCAATGGTTTTAGGAGAATATTCCCAATTTAAACTATCGATGTCTGGTACTGGATTAGCAAAATTAATCGAAGAATATTCAACTCCGTTGCCTTTTATCATTAAAGCGTAAGTCCTTCCTTCATGCACTAAAACACTATCATCCCAAGTATAATTCCCATCATTTAATTCATCCTCAAAGAAATACATATTATTTAAGTCATCTTTAATATAAACTGAGTCTGCAATAAAAGCTTCTTGTACGACTTCGTCAAAAAACTGCTTTGTGCTCTTAAGATTAATAACTTGCGGTTCAGCGAGGTTGTTTACAAAAGCATCAACTACCAATTGAATGGCACCATCACTAACTTCAACTTCGATAACATCTTCACAAGACGTTAAAGAAAACACAATTGCTATTGCTGAAAATATCTTTTTCATCTTTAATTAAAATTTAAAATTATAAGTGATTGAAGGAATTACAGTTCCTACAATAGAATATTTAATTGCTTGTGGCTCTCCATTTTCATTTTCGAAATAAACAGTAAAAGCATTCCTTCTTGCATATGTATTATAAGCACTAAAAACCCAGTCGCCATGCCACAGCTTTTTATTCCCATTCTTCTTCTCTTCATTTCCATGAATTGTAAATGATAAATCTAAACGATGGTAATCTGGTACTCTTGCATTATTTCTAACATTAGCAGGATTATGAGAAACACTTACCCCTTGAATACCATAATTAATAGATGAAGATGTGAATGGTGCACCAGTGTTGTAAACAAAATTAGCACTCATTTCGTACTTTTTGTTAAACTCGTAATTTAAAACAAGATTACTAACAACTGGTTTATCAAACCTGTTATTATAATAATCACCATTATTGACTTCATCCATTTTAACTTCAGTCTTTGCTAGTGTTAAACTTAGCCAACCTGTTAGTTTTCCTTGGTTTTTTCTTACAAAAAATTCTGCACCATAAGCTCTACCTGATCCATAATATAAATCACCTTCATAATAATCATTCAACTGCAACGCTGCGGTTGGTATATACCCTATTTGATTTTGAAGAAACTTATAGTAACCTTCAACAGAGGTCTCCCAACCAAGATTTTTTCCAAAATTCCTAAAATAACCAAGAGCGATCTGATCAGCCAGTTGTGGCTTAACATTATTAGTTGTAGGGGAGTAAAAATCTAACGGAGTTGAAGCAGCTGTGTTACTCATTAAATGAATGTATTGTGACATTCTATTGTAACTTGTTTTAATTGAAGAAACACTATCAATATCAAACTTTGCAGAAAAACGAGGTTCAGGATTAAAATATGTTTTTATAAACTCTCCATTATTGTATGATTTGACTTTAAGCGTGTCACGACTTTCCGTAATTGAAGATCTTTCACCGTATATATATTCCTTACTTGGTCCTAAGTAAGAGTACATTGAATACCGTAGTCCATATTTTAAGATTATCCCTTTTTTAATTTTTTGTTCATTTCCAATATAAATGGCATTCTCTAAGCCAAACCTATCATCTTGAGAAAAATCAAAAGTAGTATCGTTACCCGTTTGAAAGGATTGTGCATAAAATTCGCTTTCCCCTGGCGCAAACTCATAAAGAATAGATTGTCCACCAAATTGAATTGTGTTGTTGTTATTTAAGTAATAGGTAAAAGATGGTTTTACTGAGTAGTTTTTAATATTTCCTTTCCATTGAAAACCACCCTCTTCTTGATTACCTACGCCAATTTTGAAATCATAATTAGAATAATAAGTTGTCATGTTCATGAACAGCTTATTATTAAAAATATGGTTCCACCTAGCAGTAGCAGTTTGATTCCCCCAATTGAACCCAAAACCTTGAGCAAAAACATCACGTCCAAAATAACCAGATAAATAAACATTATTTTTTTCGTTAATGTCATAATTTACTTTTGCTGTTAAATCATAAAAATAAAATTTAGCATCACTAAAATTATCTGCTAGGAATGGTTTTGCTAAAATATCAGCGTAGGATCTTCTCCCTGCAATTATAAATGATGCTTTATCTTTTACTAAGGGAGCTTCAATTGCAAAACGACTAAACAGTAATCCTACTCCACCTTGTCCGGAAACCTTTTTTTTATTTCCTTCTCTCATTCTAATATCCAATACTGACGATAATCTACCGCCATACTGGGAAGGTATCCCTCCCTTTATTAATTTTACATTTTTAACAGCATCAGCGTTAAAAACGGAAAAGAATCCAAAAAGATGAGATGAATTAAAAACAGGTGCTTCATCCAATAAAATTAAATTCTGATCAATCCCCCCACCCCTTACATTAAAACCAGTAGCACCTTCACCTACTGAAGATACACCGGGCATTAATTGTACAGCTTTAACAACATCAGCCTCACCTAAGAGGGCAGGTATTTTCTCAATTCTCTTTACATCTAACTCGATGGTACTCATTTCAACCTTCTTAAAATTGTCTGTATTTCTTTTTCCGGTTACAACTACCACATCAATTTCTTCAGTTTCAGCAGCAAGTTCAACGTTTAATTTCATATTACCCTCTACAATAATTGTTTTGGACAATGTTGCAAATCCGCTGTAGTTAAAAAGTAAAGTATAAGTTCCTTTTGGTAGTTCTATGCTATAATATCCATATGCATTTGTGGCCGTACCATAATTTCCATCTTCGGTGTAAATCATGGCACTAATCATTGTTTCGCCATTCGCACCATCTTTTACCGTTCCTGAAACGTTAAATTTTTGTGCTACAGCAAGCACTGGAAGCATTAATGCTATGGAAATCCAACTTTTAATATTTTTAAAATTCATAGTACTCATTTTAAGAGGAAACAAATTTAAAACTTTTTCGTGTTCTTTCCCTTAAAACTTGATAAACGAATCCTATTGTTTATAAGTGGTAACGCAAGCGCAATAAAGAACAAATTTGTCATTCTTAAATTTTAATTATATTTATGTTTTAAAAGATTAATCTTTAAATAACCACCTATGAACAACGAAAAAAAATCCAACGACAAGAAGCTAAAAGCCATCATAATTATTCTGTTACTCCTTTTAGTTGGGTCTGTGGGATACAACTTTATACAAAAGCAAGCATTTCAGGAACAATCCAAACATAATTTAAAAGCAATTGATGATCTTTCAGCTGATAATGAAAAAGTAAACCAGTTATTTGAAGACTCAAAAGAGTTAACCCGAAAACTTGAAGGTGATGTTGCTGAACAAGATCAAGAAATACAATCAACGCTTGCTAAAATTCAGAAAATAAAAGCCGAAAATGATTCTTTAATAGCTTCAGGAATGGAAAAAGAAGAATTAAATAGACGTTTAAGAGCTAATTTAAAGATGGTTCGTAAATTGAATAAGCAATTAGAATCTAAAGTAGACGAGCTTTTACTAGAAAACAAAAAGTTAGAGACAATTAATAATGAGCTTACTGAAAATATAGATTCTGTAAATACAATCAACAAAGACTTAAATCAGAAAGTGGCAAAAGCATCCGAACTTATTCCTACTCAGATTACAATCAACGCCTACAAAGCTAGAGGAACTGATGGTGAAAAATGGAAAAAAACCAAATTAGCGAGAAGAACAAACAAGTTAGAAGTTATTTTTAATATCCTCAAAAATGAAATTGCTAAAGTTGGAGACAAGAAAATTCTGTTAAAAATTATCTCTCCGGCAGGAAAAACAATCGGAACATTAAACAATGAAGGAGCCGCTACTGAAGCGCAAGCAAAAGGCGCCATCACATATGCTGCCGCAAAAACCTTCAAGTATGCTGGTGAAGAGCAAAAAATCACCTTAGACTATATCACCAATGTAAGGGATCTTCCTGAAGGAAGCTACTTGTTTGAATTGATTATCGATGGAGAATCTGCCGCTAATCGATTATTTGACTTAAAATAATATAGGTTCATAAAAATTAACAATCAGCCATTTCATTTATTTGAAATGGCTTTTTTAATTTAGGCTCATGCTTTTAAAGGTTGAAAATTTGTCCCTCTCCTATGGAGATTGGAAAGTCCTCGATAAACTTAACTTTGAAATAAATCAAGGTCAGGTGCTTTGTGTTTTAGGTGAAAGTGGTTGTGGAAAAACAAGTCTTCTAAAAGCAATTAGAGGTTTTATGGATCGGGATGAAGGAGAAATCTACTTCCAAGGAGAGCGTGTTTACAATAAATCAGAAAAGCTTGTTCCAGGAACAAAAGGGGTTGCAGTTGTTCATCAAGATTTTCAATTAGAACCCGGATTTACTGTTTTTGATAATATCCGCCATCATCTTATACAATATAACAGATCCTATCAACAGAGTAAAACAGAAGAAATAATTCGACTTTGTAAACTTGAAAACATTCAATTCAAGAAATCTAAGGAGCTATCAGGGGGGCAAAAACAAAAGGTAGCGTTGGCAAAAGCTTTGATTGAAGAACCGCCTTTATTACTGCTAGACGAACCCTTTAGTAACTTAGATAACATCTCTAAAACTGAGTTTAAAGCCATTCTAAAAAACGTTGTTAAAGCATTAAATATAGGTCTACTATTTGTTACTCATGATTCAAAAGACGCTCTAACTTTTTCTGATGAAATTATGGTAATTCAAAATGGAAAACTACTAAAAAAAGACACGCCTCTTAAACTCACTACTACTCCTCCATCTGTATATGCCGCCAAATTATTAGGATTGACAAACATATTTGAAGGGAGTTTGATTAAAAGTATTACCGATAAATTCATTAAAGACTCAAGTAATTATTGGATTCCACAAAGAAATATAATTCTTTCGAAAGGAAATACTTTCAAAATTGAAACTGAAGAGTTTTTAGGCGACCAGTTCGTATACCATTTGAGTAACGGAATAATAAATATTTCTATAAAATCTTTGGAAAGACTATCGGGTGAAAAATTAAATATTAAATTCAACAATGCAGTTGAAATTAAAGATTAACAGCTGTCTAACCACGAAAATCCACTATCTTTATATCTTGAAAATACTACCAATTATCCAAAATTAATTGATAATAAACTTTGTAAACTAACATTCGATGACAAAAGGAATGGAACGCATTATTAATGAATTAAAAGGCGAGAATAAAACAACAGTAATTGAGCGCCTTTATTCAGAAAATGAAACAGCCAAAGAAACACAAAAATTACGCTTAGCTTCGGATTTAAATAACTTGATTTTTTACTTAAATAATCCTGACACAAGACCGGGAGGAGTAAAACAAGAGGATCTTTCCTTGTTTGAAGAATTAAAAATCTCATTGGATAGCCAATAAACTATTCAGTGCAACTTGATTCTATAAAACTTTTTGCTGGTAACGGCATGCCCATGTAAGTTTCTACCGCCTTAATTACACCTTCAATTTCTGAATATGAATTTTGATTAAAAACCCCCGCCTTTAGCCAATGTTGAATTTGGTTCAAAGCTGAATTGCAATCGTTTAAATCTGAAATTATCATCACTTAATTTTGTTTAAAACGTAGCACTATTTATAAAGTTGCCTTCCCAATTAATATTTTAACATATTTTACTGTTACCGATCTTGAAAACAACTAATCTAAAGCGGTTAACATTTCGAAAATTGTTGTTTTTTTCTTTACATTAGAAGCCTTGCGAGCTATTGATTCCAATATAACCGACAATGAGTTACTGATTAAATATAAATCAACTGAAAACAGTGATTTTTTAGCTGCTTTATTCGAAAGACACCTCCATCTTATTTACGGAGCTTGCTTAAAAAACCTTGAAGATGAAGACAATGCCAAGGATGTTTGCATGGAGGTTTACGAATTATTATCTATTAAATTAATTCAGCACGAAGTCACACATTTTAAAAGCTGGCTATACCGAGTTACTTTTAATCAATGCATGCAGTTTCTTCGGAAAAAAAATAAATCGAAAAAAAATATTCAAGAATATCAATTAAACTACAAGGAGGATATGGAATTCTCATTAGAAACACATCCAAGTATTCAAAAAGAGGAAATATTAACCCACCTTGAAGAATGCATAATGAATTTGAAGGATAGCCAAAAACAATGTATTCAACTTTTTTATTTAAATGAACTATGCTATAATCAAATATCAGCTCAAACAAAGCATACTTTGAAGAAAGTAAAAAGCTATATTCAAAACGGAAAAAGAAATTTAAAAATTTGTTTAGAATCGAAAAATGGATAAACAATTATTGCATAATATTTTTGATCATTACGATTGCTTAAGTGAGCGAAAGTTATTAGATTATGTAAATAATTCACTTTCAAATATTGAAAGAAATGAGGTTGAACGCCACACAATTAACTGTAAATTTTGCTCAGATGCTATTGATGGATTTATGGGGCAAGAGAATTCAATTGCAAATTATCAAAGCCTAAAACAAAATCCTTTCTATCGTAAACGAAAAACCAAAACAATTTTATGGTTATCTGGGATTGCAGCATCAATTTTAGCCATCTTAATAGTTAATAACTTAAATTCCTTAAAATTAGATAACCAGTTTACTGCGGAGGGAGACAAAAAAAACTTAAAAGAGGTTACAATTCAGTATACTGTTAAAGATTCAGTAAATCTAGACCATCAACCACAAATTAAAAAGCAGGAGAAAAATATAAGTTTAAAAAGCTCAAAAACTCATAAGAAAGAAGTTAGTTCGCCTCGCCAAAAACCCTCGGAAGTAATTAACAAAAAAAGTAAGCCTGATTTTAGTACAACTAATTTTGAAACTGATAATAACGAGGAAATTGGAGAAATAAAAATTGTTAAGGAGGTTTTTGAAACAAGAGCTGCTCAAAATAAAAGTCAAACAAAAGGTGATTTAAACAAATTAAACGAAGAAAACACAGTCGTAATTAATGAAAAAAGGAATTACCTTAAGACTCATGCAAAGCTTAAGCCTAAAGACACACACTCATTTAACTATGAAACTGATAGTGTTCCTAATTTAAACATTCAGGAAATAAATGAAGTTGAAAGTAATTTTAGAGAAAAGTTGAAAGATAAATATATCGAGCCTTTATCAGCCTTAGATAGTGGTATTACTTTTTATGAAAACAAGCAGTTTGAAAATGCAATAAAACAATTAAATACTCTAAAAAAAGCAGATCCTGATTACTTTAAAGCTCAATTATACACTGGAAAATCCCATTTAAAACTTAACAGACCGTTAGTTAGTGTGAAATTTCTAACAGAGGCCTTAAAGGGAAATAAAAAAACTAAAAAAGAAGCTAAAAGTTTATTGAAATCAATAAAATAAGCAATCCCTTTTCAGTTAAAGAAGTATCTTTAACTTATGATGTTTACAGAAGGAAGAAAAGTATTTGCTTTATGTTTTTTAGCCGCTTTCGCAATTGCATTAGTTTGGGGATATCGGAAAGATAAGAAAGAGCGAACCGCTAATTACCAAGGAGCAACTAGAATTACAATTACAATCTTAATTCTTCTTGGTTTACTTACTATGCTAACCAAAGTATTAAAGTACATTTAATTGATTTTAATAGGTTTACCTGCATAATATGGGGATTTACTAGTTAACACTTCGAAAACAGCTTTCACTCTAGCTAATTGTTCTCGGTATTTTAAATACGGACTATACCAATCGGGAACACCTTTTGCAAAAAGACCTTGTGCTTTTAATCCATTTCTTTGTGCAATGTATAAAGCACGATCCACATGATTTTTTTTACACATACGACTAATTTAACCTGTTGGTGTTTGTTTTACATTATCGTTATTATCCGAACCAAATTCCCTGTTATTAGAGGAGAAATAAAACACAAAAAAAAGCCACTCAATTTGGGTGGCTTTTAATATTTATATTATTCTTATTTTACTTAGATTTTACAAACTTTACCATTAAAGCTGAATGATCAAGTTTGATAAAGTAAATTCCTTCTGACAAATTTCTAACATCGGTGTTTTTAGTTGAAGTCGTCTTTACTAATTTACCTGTTTGATCAAAAATATACGCTAATTTAAAATCAGTATCTATTGTTAAATTAGAGGTTGTAGGATTAGGGAAAATATTAAAAGATTGATCTTGTATAATTTCTCGACTATTCGTAGGGCTATCCAAAATATCAATGTAGTTAACATTTACATTCCCAACAACAAAGTCTAGTTTTAATAAATGAATTCCTTTCGTTAAATATAATGCATAAGAATAATCTACAGTTTGATAATCCCCCCAACCACTCGTATACATCATATCCTTAGCTGGCATCCAATCCGCATCATCAATTGATAATTTCACCTTACCTAAAGCATTGCTTTCTAAGGCATATTGGGCAACGTTAAACGCTACATTATACCAACCATCTGCCTGAACATCTATAGTGTACTCTAACCATTCTCCGCTAACTGTAAACCCAACACCATAATCTGTTGAACTTGCTATTAACCCAATATCAACTGCACTATTTGCTCTGTATGGGTTATCATTAGCAGAGGGCTCCCACTCAGAATACTCTTCATTAAAAGCAACACCATCTCCGCCTTCGTCGAAATCTTCAGCTTCAACTCTTCCTGGTATACTAATTTCACTCCCTCCAAATGGAGTTTGTCCGGTAAATAAGTCTTGAACAACAAGAGAAATATTATCTGTTGCAAAAAGCCCACCTTCATCTTCAGCTTTGAAAGTAATTGTTGTCGAACCTGTCCAACTAGCTACAGGAGATATCGTTGCTATTCCATTTAAAACACTAATCGTAACTCCAGTATAACCAGAAACAGTGAAAACTAAATTATTATCTACTGTTTCTTCATCTTCAAAAACAGCATTCAAATCAACTGTAAATTCATCAAAATCCACTAGTAAACTTCCATAATTTGAAGCTGCGTTATCAACATAAGGACTTTGATTTCCTCCTGAACCTGTTTTATAAATCTCTAATTCCCCTTCATGCGGGTAAACATTGATGTACAATTTACCATTTGCTTGCGTAAAATCGCTTACTGGCAAACCATCTTGTTTAACAGACCAACCTCCAGTTAATCCATCTAAATCAACAACTACAGTCACCGAAGTTTTAACAGAAAGTCCACTTAAATAAGATGCAACGTTTACATTATATTCTCCACCAATAGTATTCCATGACACATATATTTTATCATCTTCTGCTACGTAATTTAAATTTGGAGAATACTTTAATTTTTGGATTTGGTAAGTTAAAATCTCTGATACAGTACCAACCCACAACGTTCCCTCTTCAACCTTGTCCTGTAGATAGGTAACGTGAGCTCTGTAAGACTCTTCTTTAACAGATCCCCAGCCTGTAAGACCAACATTATGTAACTCCCTATTCGCCCACATACCTGTAGCAATAGCATTATCAACTTCATTATTTAAAACGGCTATTTGATTAGCAACATCCATAGCTTGATCATCGGCATCAAAAACTTGAACCGCCGTTCTAAAAAAACCGTCAGTGTCAGGAAAAAACGAGGATTCATCAGAGTTCTCATAACCTTCTCTGTGAAAATTTGCATCTGGAGAATAAGGACCAGACCAACCTGTTCTTGATCCTATATAACCTAAATCTTTCAATTTATTATTTGCTAGCGTAGTAAAACGATCATAAGGAAAGATATAATAAACTGGTTCAAAGCCTGTGTTGTTCGTAATTGAATTATGTGCCGTTACTAATTGTGTATTAAAATCTGGATAACTTGAGTTTTCACCCCAAAAGGTTGGTCCGTCATCACAAGCTCCACCACCTGGCCACAAAGCATTACCTACTGCGCAATTGTGGGTATGTGAATGACTTATTATTTCATGATTGTGTTGAGCCATCATTACATTCTTAGCGTAACTATATGGAGATAAATACCCATTTATGTTTCGTTCAATTTCACAACTACTTGCAATTGCACCAAACGTAAACTTTATTCCTCGATTACTACAAATTGTATCAGCATATTGCCAAATCCCATCAACTCCGGGATCTCCATAATCATCATGAATCATAGTATACGCACCATCAGCATCATTCTTCCAATCAGCAATGTGAATAGTAGGGTTTTGAGAAATGAGTTCAAAAGTTGAAACACAAAATAAAAAAATGACTAAGAGTTGTGCAAAAGGAAATTTCAATTTAAACATAGTAATACTTAATAGTTTTATTCTGAATCGTAAATTAATAGTTCAAAATCTTATTGAACTGTAAATACGATAAAAAATCTTAGGCTTGAAAGATTAATTCAACATACAATATAATTATTTTTTAAACACAATAAAAGTCGAATTTAAAACTCTTAAATATGATATGCCTTTAAAAGGTTAAAACTTAGCATTTTTAAAAAAATGTTTCACAATACTTAAAAAGTATTTTAGGAAATCACCATTTATTAAGATGCATTTGATAGACTGATCGAATTCGAACACCTATACTGAAGAGGTTAAATACATACTTATTCGGTTAAAAATGAAAACCATTAAAAACAAACTCAATCTTATTTAAAGAGTGAGTCAAAACATAAAAAAGGCCAACCCACAATTGGATTAGCCTTTTTTAAAATATTTTTTATTTTTAGTCTCTACTCATGAAAATTTGAAGAACATAGTAGAACAACAACATAAACGAAGCAAACAAGCCTAATGCAGCAGCAACGTGTTGAGTGCTATGGTAATCATGTACCAGTCTCGATGTTTGAAATAAAATTGAGCCACCAGCCAGCAATACCATCGCAGCACTAAACCACAATCCTAAATCAAAGCCAAATAGAGAGCCTGCAATGATCATTGCAAAAGCGACACCAAATCCTACCATTAAAATACTTCTCAAGAAAGAAAAATCTTTTCCTGAAAAAATTGCAATACCTGACAAAGCTGTAAAAAGTCCAGCGCTCACAACTCCTGCTTGACCAATTATTTGAGTTGCTTCTCCTTGAAACTGCTCACTATATAAAACGATCATAAACAATGGTAAAAAAATCAAAGCTTCAAGAAAAGCATACAGAAATAGACCAATATATTGCTTTTGGATATTACCGGGTTCCTGTGCCCATTTATTAGCAATCCAAGTTCCTCCCATAAATAATAAGATAACAATTATCCAATTATTCGCCATTGAAATTCCAAGTTCAATACCAATTTCAGAATTGAGCAACAAAGCCTCAAAACCAACAAATGCTAAAATAGCTAACGCTACGTGGGCATAAGTTCTCTTGATAAAAGTAACTCGATCCACCTCGGTTACATTATAAATATTAAAGTTAAATCCTTGTTCCATTTTGTTAAGTTTTGTGATACAAATATATTAATTCATCTTTTAAAATTAATCTTAAAAATACTTAAAAAAGATTGTAGCTCTTTTTTAAGTAATATCTTTATGAAAAAGGTTTGATGAATCAACTCTGGCTTATATTAGGAATCTTTTGCCTTAGTGCTCTTAAGCTCTTAATAACACCATCTATTGCTGTTATAGAGGGTGAAGTATCTCTATTCATAATTGCAATATCCTCCAGTTTAGGAGCATCATTTGGATCAATCTTATTTTTCTTTTTAGGAAAAAAAATCATTAAAATAATTGAAAATAAATTTTCTAAAAAATTAAAAAAAATACCTTTTACAAAAAATCGAAAAATAATATCTTTTAAAAATAAGTTTAATGTTTTTGGTGTTAGCATGAGTATTGGAATTTTATCTGTTCCGATTGGATCAGTTTTAGTTGCAAAATATTTTTCAAAAAATAAAAAAGCAATACCATCTTTAATAGCAGCCTCTTTCATTTGGGCCTTTTCATTAACCTACTTCACAGCACTTGTAAGTTTAATATTTTAATCAATTCCTTACATTATTTGGAGCTGCAAATACTCTTATTTTAGGTTAGCTTGATGGAATTAAACTTATTTTAATTCTTTGCACACTAGATCGTCAACCTTTACCTGAGCTTAAAACCTTTTAAAAGTTTAAAATGCATGAACCCCATCATTTTGTAATACCAACAAGTAAAGTAAATAACATATACCACTTACAGTCAGGTTTTTAGGTTAAAAATAAGCATTTTTTTCACAAAAAGATACAGGAAACTTTAACGCAAAAAAAAGGTACTATTTAAAGCACCTTTTTTTATTTTGAAATAAAATAAAAAATTAAATACTTTTTACAATCGTCTCCAATCTTTTTAATTGAGCAACAGCTTCTGATGGATTTTCAGCTTTAAAAACGCTACTTCCCGCGACCAATACATCTGCACCACATTCAACTAATAACTTAGCATTATCAGTACCAACACCACCGTCAATTTCGATTAAAGCATTAGATTCAGACTCAACAATAAGCGCTTTTAGTTCCTGCACTTTATTAAAAGTATTTCTGATGAAGCTTTGACCTCCAAAACCAGGATTAACACTCATTATACAAACCAAATCAAGATCAGCTATTACATCTTTTAAAAGGTGAATAGGCGTATGTGGATTTAAAGCAACTCCAGCTTTCATACCTTCAGCCTTTATAGCCTGTATTGTTCTGTGTAAGTGATCACAAGCTTCATAATGCACAGTTAATACATCAGCACCTGCCTTTTTAAACGTAGAAATATATCTATCTGGTTCTACAATCATTAAATGAACATCTAAAGGTTTTTTAGCATGTTTCTTAATCGCTTCCATCACTGGAAATCCAAAGGAAATATTAGGAACAAAAACACCATCCATAATATCAATATGAAACCAATCAGCTTCACTATTATTAATCATTTCAACGTCTCTCTGAATGTTCGCAAAATCTGCGGCTAGTACTGAAGGTGCAATCTTATGGTTCATTTTAAAAAATTTAACACGAAATTAGTTACTTTAAAGGAGTTTTGCATCAAAATTATACAGGAGGTTATAAACAATAGTAGTTAATAAACATTTTCATTCCTCCTTTAAAAAACCATTAGATTAAGATAATTTAGCAATGGAATGCTCGCAATTGTAAAAAAAGAAATACGATATTTTTTCAGCTCATTGATAGGACCAATTGTTTTGGTTTTATTTCTAGTAACCAACTCTTTGTTTTTATGGGTGGTTCCAATCAATGATTATTTACATGTTTTAAACTCTGGGTTCGCCTCACTCGAGCCTTTATTTTCACTAGCACCTTGGATGTATCTTGTTTTAATCCCAGCAATGACTATGAGAGGATTTGCTGAAGAAAAATCGAATGGTACTATCGAATTATTACTTACAAGACCTTTAACCGAACTGCAAATTATTCTCGGTAAATTCCTAGCTTATTTCACATTACTACTTCTTACACTTGTTCCAACCTTAATTTATTACTTCTCCATTCAGTATTTATCTAATGGAAGTATCGATCAAGGTGCAACTTGGGGTTCTTACTTAGGATTAATCCTTTTAGGAGCAAGTTTTATATCAATTGGTTTGTTTTCATCGGTGGCTACTAGCAATCAAATTATTGCTCTTTTGATCAGCATACTTCTTTGTTTGTTCTTCTACTTCGGTTTTTCATTAATTGGAGATTCAACACCAGATTCTTCCTTTAGCTATATCATACAACAGTTTGGAATAGAAGAGCATTATTATAGTATTAGTAGAGGTTTGATTGATTCAAGAGATATTGTCTACTATTTCTGTCTAATGAGCATTTTCACATTATTAACAAAGTTGGCATTAGTTAGTCGAAAATGGTAAAATAATGATTAAACACAAGTTAAAAGATATCACTAACTTTTTATCAGGAGCAATCATTTTAAGCCTGGTACTTATCTTCAGTTATTTTTCATTTTTTAAAATTGATTTAACTGAAGATGATCGATTCACATTAAACGATTCTACAATCGAATTGATATCAAACTTAGATGATGTTGTTGAATTTAAAATTTACTTAGATAGTGAGCATTTACCAGCCAATTTGACCCGTGTTAAAACCTCAATTATTGAGACTATTGAGGAGTTTTCAGACCTTTCTGATGGTGACATTGAATATGAATTCATAGATGTTTATAAAGATATAGAAGACCCAAAAGCACGTGAAAAAGAATTACTGCGTTTACAGAAAAAAGGGTTACAACTTAAAATCATCGCTGTTCCTAATTTAAACGGACAAGTCGAACGAATTTACATTCCATTAGGTGCTATTGCTTTTCATAACGGTCGCTCTATAACAGTGCCTTTTACTAGACAAAAAAAAGGAAACAACCCAACTAGTTACGAAAAAGAAATTGAAGAATTAGAATTTGAAATCACCAACGGTATAAGGAAACTAAGGCAAGACACGATGAAAAACGTAGCGTTTCTTCAAGGCCATGGAGAACTAGGAAGATATGATGTTGAAGATTTTTCAAAAGCACTTTATGAATATTATCAGACAGGCCCCGCATACTTAACTGATAAAGAAGGAAACTCTAAAATAAATGCACTTGATGGAGTTGATTTGTTAGTTATCGCTAAACCAATGAATAAGTTCACACAGAAGGAACAATTTATTTTAGATCAATTTATAATGAAAGGTGGTAAAGTCCTTTGGATGTTAGAAGGAGCTAGAGGAGCTGAATTAGACAGTATGCAAACGCAAGGCTTGCTTTTTCCATATCCTTTAGAAACTGGACTTGATGCAATGCTCTTTAAATATGGAGTACGAGTTGATAAAAATATTGTTGAGGATTTACAATGTTCTAAAATCCCAATACAAACTACCGCAAATGGTGAAGGGAGAGGTTTTAAATTATACAAATGGATATATAATCCAGTTTTAACATCAAATAACAAGCACCTAATCACCAAAAATTTAAATCCTATTAAATTAGAGTTTGCAAGTAGTTTAGATTCTGTTCCCGTAAAAGGTGTTTCACATTTAACCTTATTGGAGACATCAGGGAACAATAAATATAAGAAACTTCCTTCAAGAATTACATTTAACGAAACAGCAAATAGAGAAATCAAACCTCATACTTTTACAGCCGGAAAGAGACCCATAGCAATGCTTTTAAAAGGTAATTTTAATTCTTACTTCAAAAACAGAATTGCACCTAGTTTCGCCAATCATCCTTCAATTAGTTTTAAAACAAAAAGTGAATTTACAAACATGATTGTAATAAGCGATGGAGATATTTGTAAAAACTGGTTTTCGAGTAAAAATGAAATTATTCCTCTAGGAACAGATCAGTTCACTAAAGTGCATTATGACAATAAAAAATTCTTAGTGAATTGCGCCAATTTCTTA
This sequence comes from Flavobacteriales bacterium, assembly GCA_029251005.1. Taxonomy (GTDB): domain Bacteria; phylum Bacteroidota; class Bacteroidia; order Flavobacteriales_C. The sequence goes on from JAQXEE010000022.1 coordinate 16,091, forward strand.
TTGGACGATGAAGAATTAATTGAAGTAAGATCTAAGAAGATTAAAATGAGATTATTAGATCCTAAATTGGTGAAAGGTGAAAAGTCGTTTATGCAATTACTAAATGTTGGTCTTCCAATTGCCCTTATTTTACTGTTTAGCTTTGCTTTCATATTTTTTAGAAAAATGAGGTTTTCAAAATAAATAACAATGAGAAAGCAACTCATTATTTTAGTAACATTACTAACTTCCCTAATTATTGGTTTGATATATTTTTTCAATTCAAACACCAATAACTTATCTCAAAAAGAGGAAAGAGAATTTGCGATTAAAAACACTAGTAAAATCACTAAAATTTTTTTGGTAAACGCTGAAGGAAAAAGAATTACGCTTGAGAAAGTTAATAATCATTGGCTCATAGACAACAAATACGTTGCTAGACCATCAAGAGTTGATTTATTGCTAAAAACAGCGAAAGGCATACAAGTACAACAAAGGGTTCCAAAAGCTCAAACTCAGCAAGTTTTCAAAAATCTTACTACAAACCATATTAAAGCTGAATTTTATGAAAATGAACAACTAGTAAAAGCCTACTTTATTGGCAGTGCCGACAGGAATTCAACAGGAACTTACGCCCTACTTATCAATCCAGAAAACTATAAAAATGCCTCCACACCATTTATCACGCACCTACTCGGTTTTCAAGGTTATTTAACACCACGATTCGAACCAACCTTAAATACGTGGAGAGATTTAAAAGTATTTTTTTTTCCTAAAAATGCGATTCAATCGATTAAGCTAGAGTACCCCAATTCACCCAAAGATAACTTCACAATTACTTTAACAAATGGAAGCTATAAGATAACACAAAACGGAAAGTCAAAAGCAACAAATCAAGTAGCCATAAAAAAGTATTTGTTAAATTTTAAATCTGTTGCTGCCGAAAGACTTGTTGAGAGCCCCGAAACAATTTTAAAGTTCAAGAAAAAACAACCTTGGTTTAAATTATCAGTAGAAAATCTGTTAGGGAAAACGATAAAAGTTATTGGGTACAAGAAAGAAATGCCTAAAGGGTCTACTAATGCACTAGGGCTTCCTTTAAAATTTGATCCCGATCGGTTTTATGGAGCTTGCTTTAACCAAGATTTTTGCATTTTACAGCATTACGTTTTTGATCCCATATTAACTAAATACGCGGATTTTTAATATGAAATATGGATATTTAGAAGATGTTAGTGGAATTGATTTCCAACTACCTGAAGCCCCTTTATTTTCCCGAAAATATTTAAAAGGTGAGAAGGCTAGTCAGCCTTCAATTTATATTGGAAGTTCCGTTTGGTCGGATAAAGATTTTAAAGGCAATTTTTACCCTGAAAAAACACCTCAAAAAAACTTTTTAAAAGAATACAGCAAACAATTCAATACCGTAGAAGTTAATGCTACGAGATACGGAACACCTCGAACATCAACTCTGAACACCTGGAAAGGCAATGCAAACGAAGGATTTAAGTTTTGTTTTAAAATGCCGCAAATCATTACTCAACGTAAAAACCTTCTAGCGCTAGATGTTTTAGAAAGATTAGAGCAATTTATTTTGGCAATGGATAGTATGGATGGTAAATTAGGAACAACTTTTATCCTCTTACAAAACAGTTTCAATAAGGAGAGGCTATATGAGTTAAGAGGTTTTTTAGAACAATTACCGGTTTCCCAAAAATTCGCTATCGAAGTAAGAAACTCCAATTTCAATCAATCGGAAGCGTTTTGCGATTTACTTCACGAGTTTAATATTTCGAATGTAATAACAGATACTGCGGGGGAAAGATCAATAATTCACAAAACTGTCACCTCTAATTCTGCTTTTATTCGATTTGTAGGAAATGGCCTAATAGAGACTGATTATAACAGAATTAACGCTTGGATTGATCAAATAGAAATATGGGTTAACCAAGGTGTTAATGAATTTTTCTTTTTACACCATCAACCAAATCAAGCAAGACGGCTTTCTGGTTTTGCCGCAAAATATATGATTGATCAAATAAATTTAAGGTTACCCAATTTAAAAATAAAATCTCCTCATGATTATTCATCAATTACCTCGTCTGAAAATTAAACTACAAAAGAGAAGTTAAACAACATCTAAAATTGAACTTCTTTTTCTCAAAAATTTAGTACGTCCAAGTTAATTTCATTAAAAAAACTCATCAATTCAAAAGAAGCAATTATCATAAATATTGAGAAAATAAATCTCTATTCTCTTTTTTTAATGTACAAATAGAGAACTATTAATGGTTGAGAATATTTACAAATTATAACAAAAAAACTGATAAACACGCTTTATATTTTAAAGATTTAAGGGTTAAGGTTATCTATGTTCAACACAAAAAATCAATATATTTTCATAATAAGCCGATTGATTCGATTAGTACACCTCACATCTTTAAATAAAAACCCACTATTCACTTTAACCTAAATGTATTTTTTTTTACTCAACTTATAGTATTTGTTAGTATTTTCGTATTAAATAATAAGCATGAGTAAATCAATATTCAATACCCTATTCTCGTTTTTAATCTTAACATTCCCAGCCTACGCTCAGCCTTATGTTGTAAACGAACAACTTGAAAAAATTTTTTCAGAAGGTTTTACAGATGTAAACTCAAGCTTTCCTATTACCTCAAGTAGTAATCCTAAGTTTTGGGCTACCTATGGTGATGGTTATTATTACATGGAAAGAAAAATAACATCCCCAAGAGCTATTGTTGCTGACTTTAAGGCTATTTCAAAAAACCTAGCCATCAAAACAAAAATACAATTAGGACCAGTAAGGAGTAGCGAAAGTAGTGTTGGTGTTATGTTCTTAGTTCAGCCTGGAGGAAAAGGCGGGTTCTTGTTTGAAATAAACAGAAAAAAAAGTTTTAGAATTAAAGATTTATCTAATGGTGCTTTTATCACAAAAGAAGGTGAAAACGGCTGGATTAAATCAAAAGTAATAGCTCCTGCAACTCGGAGTAATACTATTGAAATAAAGGGCTTCAGAGGTAAATTCGACATTTACATCAATAATCTATACCTGTATTCGTTTATAAACAACTCATATCAATCAGGGAAATCAGGAGTTTATTTGGGACAAAATGCTTCGGCTAGAATGTATTATTTTAATTTATACGAATTATCAATTCCTGGAGCTCCTGTTGAAGTGAACTTAGAGAACTTACAAAGAGAAATTCTCTTACTTAAAGAAGAGAACGATAGCCTCAAAACACTTGAAATCCAAGCAAGGTTTGGAGGGAATAATAAAGGAATGATTTCCGCAATAAAAATTTTAGAAGAACAAATAAGTTCAGTTAATGAAGAAAAAAGTCAGTTAAATAAAATTTTAAAAGAATATAAAGACAGCCTACCTTCATCAGAAATTAAGGATTCTGCAATAATTCCTAATGCAGCCATTGAAAAAATCAGTTCATTGTCTTCTGAACGAGATTCATTAAAATTTAACAATGAAAGTCTCAACCTTGAATTAACTTCCACTCAAAAAGAAAAGGACTCAGTTAGTTTTGCCCTTGAGCAGATGAAGTCAAAAATGAAATTTTTAGAATCTCACTTAGAGGAAGTTAAAGATCAAATACTTGAAATTAAAAGCCATGAAGAAAAATCTTTAGTGAAAGATCCATCTAAACCATCAGAACCACCAAAATCTCCAACGATTTCTTCATCAATAGATGAAAACATAGAAAATACAAAAGATATTATAAATGGCACTAAATTATTAAATACAGATTCAACCTATGAAATTGGGGGAAATATTGATGCAGAAGTTAAATTTTACAATAGTAAAAAAGCGTCAATGAAAGAACCATCGAAACCATCAACACAACCAAAATCTGCAATATTACCTTTACCAATTAATAAAACTTTAGACAGTATAAAAAACATTGATACTAGTGTTGAAATATTAAAATCAGATTCAGTCTATGAAAATGCAGTAAATATTGATGAGAAAATTAGAGTTGAGTCTGATAATGAAGCCTTAGTCAAGGAACCGTCTAAGACTTTAGCACAACCAGTACTGCCAGCATCCCCCTCCTCTGTAAACGAAAAGATAGACAATACGAAAAAGACTATTAATAGCACAAAATTATTAAAAGTAGATTCAACCAATGAAAATGTGGTGAATATTGATGAGGAAATTGGATTTGAAAATAATAAAGAAGCCTTAGAGAAAAATTCATCTATACCAGAAGCGCAACCAGTATTACCAGCATCGCCATCATTAATAGATGAAAATATAGACAATACACAAGAGGTTACAAATGGTGCTGAATTATTAAAAGCAGATTCAACCTATGAACATACTATAGATATTGATGAAGAAATTGGATTTGAAAATAATGATAAAGAAGACGGATTGTTAGATGAAAAAAAATCTTCTTTAACTCCCCTTAAATCACAAGTAATTAAAGTAAAAAAAGCTGTTAAAGCTGAATTTAAAGATTAACCAACCATGCCGGTTCATTTTAACGATAAGAAAAGAATTACCACTAAGACACTTCATGAGATGAAGAAGTCTAACCACAAAATTAGTATGCTAACAGCATACGATTATACAATGGCAAAAATAATTGATGCTGGTGGAGCTGATGTTATTCTTGTTGGAGATTCGGCCAGTAATGTTATGGCAGGCCATGAAACGACACTTCCCATTACATTGGATCAAATGATTTATCATTCAGCCTCTGTTGTTAGAGGTGCTGAAAGAGCTATGGTTGTAACTGACTTACCTTTCGGGTCTTACCAAGGAAACTCTAAAGAAGCACTCTCTTCAGCGATTAAAATAATGAAAGAATCTGGTGCGCATGCTGTTAAACTTGAAGGAGGAAATGAAGTATTGGAATCTGTAAAACGCATTTTAACTGCTGGAATCCCAGTTATGGGACACTTGGGTTTAACCCCCCAAAGTATTTATAAATTTGGCACCTACTCTGTACGTGCTCAAGAGGAAGAAGAAGCAAAGCAATTAATGAATGATGCTATTGAACTTCAAGAAGCAGGTGTTTTTGGTATTGTTTTAGAAAAAGTTCCTGCACATTTGGCAGAGAAAATTTCAAGGAAATTAAGAATTCCTGTAATTGGTATTGGAGCCGGAAACAGTTGTGATGGTCAAGTTTTAGTATCTCATGACATGTTTGGAATGACGCATGAATTTAGTCCTCGCTTTTTAAGAAGATATTTAAACCTTTATGACGAAATGAAAAATGCGGTTAACCAATACTGTTTGGATGTTCAAATTGGTGACTTCCCTAATGATAAAGAGCAATATTAATGCTTGAGGTTCTTTTTGAAGACAATCATATTATTATCGTAAATAAAAAATCCGGTGAAATTACACAAGGTGATAAAACTGGAGATACACCTCTTTCAGAAAAAGTGAAAGAATACATAAAACACAAATACAATAAACCAGGAAATGTTTTTATTGGAACGGTTCATAGGTTAGATCGTCCAGTTACGGGCGTTATCGTTTTTGCTAAAACAAGCAAAGCCTTAACTAGGCTTAACAAAATGTTTCAAGATAAAAAGATGCAAAAAACGTACTGGGCATTGTGTAGTCAAGCCCCTAAAGTTAAACATCAAAAGCTTTCTCATTATTTAGTTAAGGATACTCAAAAGAATAAAACAAAGGCACATTTGAGAGAAATTCCGAATGGGAAAAAATCTGAATTGATTTATACACATCTCAAAAATAACAAACTCAAAAACTTAATTGAAGTAAAACCCTTAACAGGAAGACCGCATCAAATTAGGGTGCAACTTTCAAGTATGGGTTGCTCAATTTTGGGTGATTTAAAATATGGAGCAAATAAACCCAACCCTGATAAATCCATTTGTTTACACGCTCGAAACATCGAATTTATTCATCCAGTTAGCAAGGAGGTTATTAATGTAACAGCCCCCCTACCTAATCATAACTGGAAGTAAATGAAGCAATTTGAAATCACGCTTCCTGTATTTAAAAGAGGATTCCATATAGTAACCGAAGAAATATTATGCCAAATTGATACTTTACCCAAAATCGGGATATGCTCCATTTTTATAAAACATACCTCTGCAGCAATAACAATTAATGAAGCTGCTGACCCTTCTGTTTTAACCGATTTTGAATCCAGTTTTAACTTATTAATACCTGAAAACGCACCTCATTACATTCATACCTACGAAGGAATTGATGATATGCCAGCCCATTTAAAAACTTCGATAATTGGAACAAGCGTGACAATCCCAATTACAAATCACAAATTTAACCTTGGAATTTGGCAAGGAATTTACTTATGTGAGTTCCGCAATTTTGCATCACCAAGATCGTTAGTTATCACCGTATATTAGTTAAAATTCCCTTAATGGAAACCAACATTTCAAATTTGATCTTTTTACCTTTATTATAATGGGGATTATAGCCAAACAAACTTTACGCGGAAGTGTTTTCATTTATATGGGAATTGCGCTTGGTTTTTTAACTACAGGACTATTATTCCCGCGCTTTTTATCGGTTGGTGAAATTGGAGCTATAAACTTAATTTTAAAATATGCAGCACTTCTGTCTATTATAGCCAACTTAGGTTTCACAAGTGTTGGTGCAAAGTTATTTCCCTTTTTTAGGGACAGGAATAATGGCAACAATGGTTATTTAAAGCTAAATCTCCTTGTTAGTTTATTTGGGTTCTTGATCTGCTGTTTAATCTTTGTCATCTTTCAGGATTTCCTTATCGAACAAAACCAGAAAAAATCCCCTATATTTTCACAATACCTCTATTATATTTTACCATTCACACTAAGTGTAACTTTATTTAATATTCTTAACACTTACAATAGAGGATTATACAATGCTGTAGCGGGAACTTTTTTGAAAGAACTTGTCCAGAGAATATTTATCCTTATCGGAATTCTGTTAATCATCTTTAATCTAATTTCTTTTCAGTTTTTTATTCCAATTTATTATTTAGCAACTCTTGTTCCTATAATTGGTTTATTGTGGATTCTTAACCAGAATAAGGAGTTACAATTAACACCTTACAAGCACAAGTTAAAAGGTCAGTTTAAAAAAGAATTGATTGCTGTAAGTCTATTTGGAATTTTAAATAACGCAGGAGCTACAATAGTGACTGCAATTGACACAATTATGGTTAACGAAAATTTAGGTGAAAGTCAGGCTGGAGTTTACGCAACTGTTGCGTTATTTAGTACTGTTATTATCGCTCCATCCAGACCCTTAATTAGTATTGCAACAACATTTTTAGCAGATGCATGGAAAGCCAATGACATGAATAAAATCAAAGAACTATATGCCAAAAGTAGTATCAATCAACTTTTATTTGGCTCTTTAATATTTATAGGGATTTGGGCCAATATTGACAATATCTTCAACTTAATTCCTAAAAATTTCAGCATCGGAAAAGACGTTGTTTTCTTTTTAGGTTTGGGAGCATTAATAAATATGATAATGGGACTTAATAGCTCTATCATTGCTGTTTCTAAGTTATTTAAATGGCAAGCATACTTTATAGTCGCTTTTACTATTTTAATAATCTTCACCAACTACCTCCTTATTCCTCAATATGGAATTATTGGAGCTGGGATAGCGAGTTTAATTTCTATTACAATTCATAATTTACTAAAGTTAATCTTTGTTCTTGTTAAGTTTAAAATGCAACCTTTTACAAGGAAAACTGTTTTAATGATTGTTATTGGGATTGTTGTATTCTTTATTCAGAAACTAATTCCTTCGCTAATTTGGACCATCGATTTACCAATTCGAAGTGTATTAATCACATTGGTTTTCACTTTCGTTGTTTATCTTTTTAAAATATCAGAAGACTTTAACAGACAAGTTGACAAAATTTTAAAGTTTATTCTTAAAAAATAATATCTAGAGCTCTTATCTATAGAACATATTCTAAGTTCCTTTTTGTTATTTAATATGCAATTGAGTTTTAATAGTATATTTTATTGGGTAGTACTTTACCTATTTCTCAACACCCTCTTTTTATGTTGTAAAACGAAATATATTCCTTAGCTTTTTCATATCTCAATCACTTCATATTTTTATAAAACTTAAAACAGTAAATGCAACTATGTAGTTACTTAGTTGTATTTTAAAATGCTATTCGGATAACTCAACAGAAATAATTTTTTCTAACACTGTTTTTATTTTAGCACCTTTGTTTTTATTAAAAATAATAATAAAATTTTTCGTTTGCTTTAGTGCTTTGATTTTGAGCACACAACTGCCATTAACAATAAAACGCCCCAATACTTTGAGCTTTGTAAACCCTTATATCTCCTGAAATATCCGAGGAAATAATTACCTTTTTAAGGAGGACTGTATTATGCTCCAAAAACCTTTTTCAAAAGATCAGAAACTCTTGCCGAAGGCTCCTCTCTAATTTTTTTCTCTTCCAATTCTAAAAGTTTGAAAAGACCTTCCATAGCCTTCTCTGTTGTATAATCTTCCAAATCAAGATTAACCTTTGTAGTTAATGGAATTTTATTATATCCAGAAGCTAATGGAGACCAATACTTTGTAATGTTAACGGTTTGTAACGCTTTCTCAACAATCGGTCTAAATGTAGCGTATAAAGAATCTTTTGTACTTGCCTCTAAATAACTTGTAGCCGCATTGTCTTCACCTTTGAGAATTGACAAACCATCTTTTACAGTCATTGATTTAATTGCTAATAAAAACAATGGAGCAGCCTCCTTTGCGGCCTCTTCAGCAGCTCTGTTTAAAACAAGCTCAAATTCGTCTACCTGCTTTCCCATTCCTACTTTACGCAAACTTTTTTGCATTTTATCAGCCTCTGCTGGAAAAGGAATTCGAATTAGACCGTTTTTATTAAACCCATCCATCATACTAGCTGACTTACCTGCGTTATCTACTCCAACACTTAAGGCTTCTTTTAATCCACTTATCACTTCATCGTTCGTTAATTTCGATGCTGTTGGTGTTTCAACTTGAGTTTTAACAGAATTTTTAAGTTTATTTAAGTTCAGTTGTGCATTTACACCAGTTGAGGCGAAAATTACTACTCCTATTAATATTTTTTTCATTTTGTAATTTTTAAAGATTCCCTTCAATTACTATTCCAAAAATATACAACTATTTCATTTAAATGGAGTGAAAAATGAAAACACTTTTGCAAATTGTAAAAAAAGCTTTGTTAATTGAAGTTGAAAAATTCACCTGAAATACATTACCTATTTATTCAGTAAACTAGAGGGTTAATTGCCTAATTATCCCTGATAGGAAATCACTTTTCAATTCTTTATTAATAACACCTAAAATTGAATCAATTTCAGTGCCTCTCCCCGAATCCAAATCTGCCCACATACTATTTTTGTTTTCACTTGTAGCTTTCGCTATTTTATTTAATAAATCTTCGTATTCCGAAAATTCACTAAACAAACCTCGTGTTAAAAAATAAGGAAAGACCTCTCTCGCTATTTTTTTTAAATACATTCCAGCTTCACCATTAACAACCTCTCCATTTTTGACTTTAAAAATTGCGGCCGTTGGATTTATAGCAGCATTAATTGCTAATTTCTTTAAAATACTCTTTCCTATTTTCTCTTCAAATTGAATTGTAGGAAGTGTATTCTCAAAAAACGATTGTAAAAATTCATTAGACTCCAAAATTAGGTTTCCCTCACCTGTATTTTCAACATTTCCAGGACCTTTCAATTTAGCTCCTTGTGTAGTTGTTCCTAAATAAATTTTTTGCTCTGCGTTTAAAACCGACTTAAAAAGTTCTTTTTGCCCTGATCCGTTTTGAAGAATCAAAATTGGACTTTGCCAGTTCAACTTTAAATACTCTTTAAGAGCATTTGTGTTTTTATAGCCTTTTGTTAACCAAACCACCAAATCGGGTTTTTTAGAATCAAGCCAATTAGTGGTTGCAAATATGTTTTCAACGATAACCTCATTATCGCTTTCAACTAAAACAGCTTTCTCGTTAAGCGCATTTATACCTTCTTGCCAACTTCCCAACATTGTGACATTAAAGTAATCAGAAAACCTTATTGCGTACAATGTTGCTAATGCACCTGAACCAACTACAACTATATTTTTAACCATTTGATCTTCAACAACTTTGATTTAACATAAATATAGGGTCTTTTTGTCATGATTATTTACGCTTCAGTTTTATTTTCGCACATTTTAACAGTTAAATAAATCGTTTTAGCAACTACTAAAATAATAAAGACCTCAACTAGTTTATCTTTACACCTGTTAGAAAAGACTCCTAAACAATCTGATATAACAAAATGATTATAAAGCCTCGAGAAATCGGGGCTTTAGTGTTTCTAATAATTTGTCAATGCATTCCAAATACTCCTTAAACGTTGATCAACACGAAAAACTTTTCACAAGTAATACTTTTTAATCCGGTAATTATTTTAATGAAAAGAGTGAGAACAATCAAAATTATTATTGGCAGCAAAAAAATACTTTTCCTTGAGGGAATTCAAACATGACCAATATTATCTCATTAATAAATGCGATAATACTTGTGGGAAATAGAAGTGAACATGCAAAGAGAAAAACTAGAGAATAAAAGCTATTATTTACAAACAGTATTGGGAAATTAATGAATATTTTTTTTTAGTTCCTTTTTACTCAAAACGTTAATATCAATGACAAAAAAGGAGTTAATAGGAGGGAGTTTGTATTCGATTTACTTTATAATTCACCAAGATTTAATGTTATTTGATAGTTTAACGAAATACATAATAGATTTAACTAATAACAGAACTTAAATAATACAACCATTTCCTATTGCTTGTATTACTAAGTCGTTATATCTTTACAAAATAGCTTTTGAATGCTAAACTTTTAGGTTAGCCAAGCAAAACTCTAATAACAATGTCAAAAATAATCATCAACCAAGAGGAAGCTAAATTAATACCTAGATTTAGTTCCTACCATATTAGTGAATCAGGACGTGTTTACAAAACAAGTTCGCCAAAGAGAAAAATTAAACCAAAAAAAAACGAGAATTACCTAAAGGAAATAAAATTACATTTTAAAAAAGATAATATTTCATCTCATGGAAGGGTAAGTTTGGTAGATGATAAAGGGAAACTTCAAAATTTATGCGCAGGTCTATTGGTTGCTTTAACTTTTAAACTTTTTGATACTAATTCAAAAATCACCAAAAAAGATATAAGCTACAAAGATGGCAATAGACATAACCTTCATGTATCTAATTTAACACTTGTTGATAAAACTTACCCCAATAGTAAGTTAAAACCTAATCAAATCAAATTAATAAAAAAGCTAATAAAGAAAGGAGATTCTTTAAGAAAAATAAGTTCGCTTTTCAGTGTTTCTGAAATGCAAATAAATAGAATAAAAACTGGAGAAAATTGGGGTAACGGCAAAAGAAAAATCAAAGCTCCTGTAGCACCTTTTATAATCGAAGACGGTAGCATGAGGAAGTATATTGCCACTTTTGAAAGTCAGAAATTAAACTTAAAAATTAAGAAGCCATTCATCATTAAAAGAAATCCTGAAAATCCCACAGAAAACATAATCCAAGGGATAGTAAAAGGGTTTAAACTTTCACGAAAACACACGAATATAACTAGAGCAAAAAAAAGTGTAGAAAGGTTAAATAATTTTTTTTTCAAAACATAACCAAATAGAATGAAAAACATTTTTGTAACTGGAGCTACCGGCTTTGTAGGAAAATATTTAGTATCCAAATTGATAGAGAACCCAAATAATAGGGTTTTCTTACTAATTCGGAGCAAAAAAAACTTATCTGCAGTTGATAGGTGTAAGAAACTTTTTGTTGAAAATTCTGATTTAATACTGGATCGTATTGTTCCAATAGAGGGAGAATTAACGAAACCAATGTTTAACTTAAATCAGCATGATTTTGAAGAGTTAGCAACTAAAATAAATACGATTTACCATACTGCTGCAACTATAAAGTTTAACCTACCTTACAAAACAGCACATTCTATTAACGTTGAAGGAACCAAAACATGTATGCTTTTGGCGAAAAAAGCAGGTGAACATTTTGAGCGCTTTCATCATATTAGTACAGCCTATGTTAGTAGGGTTATGGAAGGTGAGGAAAGAGGTTTCAACAATACCTATGAACAAACTAAATTTGAAGCTGAATTACTGTTTAAGGATATTAAATACACAATTTACAGACCTTCAATAATATCAGGAAGCTCTGAAACTGGTGAAATTTCCTCTAGTAGTGTTATTTACAAGTTCATTATTTTACTTTCGAGACAAATTTTAAGTGCTTTACCAGTTGATAATTCCTTTTCCATAAACATTATACCAGTAAATAATTTCGTAGATAAAATGCTAGCAATTGGAGGTGAGCAAAGTTCTGTTGGTAAAACATACCAAATAACACATCAAGAAAACACCAATTTCAAGGATTTACTTATTCACGCATCCAAACTTTTGAAGGTTCCACCACCACAATTTATTTCTTCAGATCAAACAAGTGCTATTCCATTAAAAGTGATGAAACATATTGATGTTTTTATGCCCTACATAATCCAATCACAACAATTTAAACTAAATCACCACGAATTAAACTCTGCTGCCAAAATACCAAGCGACAATGTAATAAATACTTTCAATCATGTTGTTGACAATTATTTAGCTTTTCAACGAAATTAGTCATGTTATCACATATTTAATTAAACAAATAGTACTGCACTATTTAATCACTGTAAAGTAAAAAAATTACGCCAACACAGTTATTATTTAGATATTAGAATTTAACTAAATGGTTTGAAATCGTAACCAAAATAAGTATTTAACAAAGGCAGCACTAAGTCCATTTCCTCATATAAGAGAGAGGCTCTTTTATGAACTAAATAAATCAGGTATATCAATGGCTTCAATATCTAACTTTACGTTCCGATAAGTGCTTAAATGGCAAATGTAATTTGGTATTGGTACTTTTTGAATAATAACTTTACTGTTAAAAGCTTTTATGCAATCTTCAAGGGCAGAAAACGTTGTTAATCCCATAGAAATTCCCCCGCCAAAAAGTTTAACAACTGATTCTTTCCTTGTCCATAATTGAGTGAATTGACTTACTTTATCATTTGCGTCTTCAATAGATTGGATTTCACTCTCAGTAAATACTCTTTGATAGATAATTTCGCGAGGTTCTCGCAACTTTTCGACATCCACTCCTACTCTTTCGCTACCGATAGCCAATGTAACAATGTTTTTTGTATTTGAAATATTGAAGTACAAATCTGAATTTTGAGAAAAAGGCTTTCCTTTTTCTTCAAAATCTATGGTTTTCAAAAAGTTAAATGAAGTAACATTTTTAAGTAAGTGCCAACCTATTAAACTCAGCATTCTTTTAATTGAATTGTTATCGCTTAACCTTGAAGTAATATTTTCAGGTAAACCATCTAATAGCTCCTTTTGATTAATAGAATCAAAACCATCAGGTAATATGGCATAATACACTTTCACTATACCTCTTGTTTCTCAGCAAGTTCCATCCAAATCATCGTCACCTCATCGATCTTTTCCATCAATTTCCCCAAATCAACAGAAACATCATTTATCTCTTGTCCTGATAAATCACCAGATGACAGTTTGAATTCCAATTTAGATTTATCGGTTTCTAATTTTTCTAATTCTTCAGCCGCCTTTTCCATCTCAATCTTCTCCTTATAAGTTAACCTACTCACTTTAGTCTTTATTTCTTGACTAGTGGCCTTATGTTCCTTTTTAGCCTTAGCTGTCTCATTAACAGGATTTAACCTCTCATACTCTCTATACTCGGTATAATTCCCTGGGAAATCTCTTACTTTACCTTGTCCTTCAAAAACAAATAAGTGTTCACATATACGATCTAAGAAGTATCTATCATGTGATACGATTATTACACATCCGTTAAAATCTAATAAATAATTTTCTAATGCTGTTAACGTGCCTAAATCAAGATCGTTAGTAGGCTCATCCAAAATTAAAAAGTTTGGATTCTCCATCAATACGGTGACCAAATACAATCTTTTCTTTTCTCCTCCAGATAATAATTCAACATGCGTGTGTTGTTTTTTAGGCTCAAATTGAAAATGCGTTAACATTTGACTAGCCGTAATTTTCGAACCATCTTTTGTTTGAACAATTTCAGCAATATCCTTAACAACATCAATTACCTTCATGTCGTCTCGAAACGTCAATCCTTTTTGATTGTAATAACCAAACTTTACTGTGCTTCCAACTTCAATAGAACCTTTGTATTCTGGATCCTTACCTGTAATAAGATTTAAAAAAGTTGATTTCCCAGTACCGTTTTTTCCAATTATTCCAACCTTCTCTCCTCTTTTAAAGAAATAAGTAAAATCTTTTAATATTTTTAAATCTCCGTATTCTTTATTCAGTTCCTCAATTTCAATAATCTTACTTCCCATTCTGGTCATTACTGAAGAAATCTCAAGGTTAGAGTTAACCCTAACATTTTTTGATTTTTTCTCTAACTCATAAGCAGCATCAATCCTACTTTTACTTTTTGTCCCCCTAGCCTTTGGCTGTTTTCTTAACCAATCCAACTCTGTTTTAAATAAGTTTTTAGCCTTATTCGCAACAACAACTTCATTATGTTCTCGTTCAGCCTTTTTGGTTAAATAGTATTCATAATCACCTTTGTAATTATAAATACCTTCAGGGCTTAACTCGATTATCTCACTACATACATTATCTAAAAAGTATCTATCATGCGTAATTAGTAATAATGTTAAATTACTATCTGCTATATATTTTTCAAGCCACTCCACCATATCAAAATCAAGGTGGTTGGTTGGCTCATCTAAAAACAAAACATCCGGCTCATCAATTAAAGCTTTAGCTAATGCTAGTCTCCTAGCTTGACCTCCACTTAATTTAACAACAGACATCTTTTTATCTGGAAATTTTAAACTTGTTAAGACTTCGTTTATTTTAACATCTACTCCCCATGCGTTTTGCTCGTCTATTTTTTCAATTACTTCTGTAAATTCATTACTCTCAGTGTCACCACTTTCCAATAATTGCTCGTATCTATGGATTAATCGAATGGCGGGATTTTGTGAATCATTAATATAATCTTCGATTGTTGTTGCATCTCCAAAAGAAGGTTCTTGCTCCAATAAGCAAACACTTAATTCATCTTTAAAAACAACCTGACCTTCATCTTGAATATCTTTACCCAATAAAATATTTAAAAGAGTTGATTTTCCAGCACCATTTTTGGCTACAAGTCCAACTTTTTGCCCTTTTTCTAATCCAAAAGAAACACCTTTAAAAAGTTTAAACTCTCCAAATGATTTTGATAAATCTGACACTGATAAATAATTCATACTTTAAAGTTACGTTAAACTAAATACACAAAGGCTTTTTGATACTTATTAATCTTTTTGAAAATCACTTAAAAACCTATGCGAAAATCCTGTTATTTCTTTTAATTTCAACTCATTTTTGGAAATTTAAGCTTTACATTTGACCTTCCTAAAGTAAAAATCATGTTTAAAAAATATTTTTTAATTACAAGTGTAGTTTACTCGGCAGTCTTTTTTGCATCATGCTCTAATACTCCAGCCCACCTTAAAGCAATCCCTAAAGAAAGTGGTTTAGTTCTACAACTAAATCCATTTAATTTAGCGGTCAAAGCAAGGGTTGATCAATTATCTGAATATCAATTCATCAAAGACTTGAAAGACAACAATAACGATTCTATTTCTAAATATTGGGAAGAAGTCGCTTCTAACCCATTTGCAACAGGAATTAGCTTGACCGATGATGTTTACATTTTTACAACTACCGAAGACTTAACATCTGGTATTTCGGGTGGATGTATTAAATTATCAGATGCGAATTCATTTGAAAATTTTATCACTAAAATATCAGGAAAAACAAAATACGAAGAGAGTGGTTTGAATTTCATGGATGGTTTTGAAGGTTTTATGTTCGCTTGGAATAGCGAATTTGTAATTGCTTTAAACTCAGAAAATCTAAACAAACGAAATGAAGTAAAGGAGAAGTTGATTGAATTATTTAATTTATCTCAAGAAAATCAACTGGTAAACACAGAATATTTTAAAGTTTTTGATCAAAGTAGCGAAGATGTCAGCTTCATGCTTTCCCAAAATGCTATTTTAGCTAGTAATTCAATATCTACACTTCCTACAAGCGAATTAATCGATCAATTAGAAGGACTTTATTCAATTGGTCATATTACTTTTAATAATGACCAAATTAAGGTTAAGATTGAAAACTTTAAAAATGAAGCTTTTAATGATTACAAAGATCGAAATAACAAAATCGTTCAAAAATACAACACGGAAATAAATAAAGTTATTCCTGCTAAACATTTAGGATTAACTACGTTTTCCTTCAATATGGAACATCTGTTAGATTCTTTACAGAATGTGCCTATACAAGCTCAAATGATACTTGCTTCTGCAAAACCGGTATTATCTTGTTTTGGAGGAAGTTTTTGCGTCAATTTTTCAGATTTAGGAAGTAAAACTGAACAAAAAATGGTTTATTCCGATTCCGGATTTGTTTCTGTTCCCTACAAAAAGATGGTTCCTAAAATGACTTTGGGTTTTGATTTAAAAGACTTTGAATCATTAAAAACTATTCTTGCACAATTTTCAGGTTCTCCGTTCTTAAAAAAAGAAAACGAATATTTTGTAATTCAAAGCCAAAGAGCAATTGGTATTCCAATGTACTTATACTTCAACGATAAGATTGGGGTAATTACATCTGAAAAATCCCTAGCATCAAACCTTTCTCAAGGACTATATGCCTCTAAGTCTTTAGCTAACACTTCAAAAAACTCTAAAATAGTAGCTTCTAATAATTACGTTTTCATTGATGCAAACCTCAAAAACTATCCTTCTATCCTTAAGGAAAAAGTACTTGAAAATGATCGTTTTGGAAAAAAGGCTAAAAGATTTGCAATTATTGAAAAAGTTATGGAAAATATTGAGATACAAACTAAAAATACTTTTGATGTTACTTTAGACTTTAACTTTCAAGAAAAAGAGGGAAATGTTTTGAAAAACATACTAAACACGATTAATCAATTATATTTAATTGATAATGAAGACAATACTTCTGCTTTTTAAAAACAGCATAAAAAATAGCGTACAAGTAAATTGAAGGCGTTTATTGTTGCCTCTAGTAAAAACTATTTTAAAGGATAGTACTTTTTGTTCTTTCCAAGTTCCATTATGGATCGCTCAACAAACATATGCAATACTATGTCTGGTTTTTCTATCTGTATAAAATCCTTACGAAAATCATGAGACCAAACATATACACTTCGACTAAAATAATCTCCTAGAAACCCATGTATATAACTTATGAACGAATCATTAAACACCAATAGTTTAGGAGCATTAATGTCTCTTTCATGAATAAAGGTATGCTTATATTCTATTTTATAAATTCCGTACTTAGGTTCTACTATGTTTTTCTTTGGATTACTTTTATCTTTTAATTTATAATCAAATCTCTTTCCTGGCAAGAAATCGTACAAACCTAACAGATTGGATAAATCACCACCTCTTTTTTCCTTTTCAGTTATCTCGTAATCTTCAGACGAGTATGGCTTTCTAATAGTCTTCATCTTTTTTTTGATATTATCTATTATAACTTGAGAAGCGATTAACCCACCGTTTTTATTCCAATGAGAGTCGTTTTTTTGATAAAGTTGTTTTCCAGATTTAGCTGCTTTTAAGAACTGAGATCTTACATCTATTATTTTGATGCCCTTATCGGCTATAAAATCTATTAATTGATCTATCCTAGTAGTATCAACCGTATTGTATTTAGCAGGTAAATCGGAAGAGTAAACCCCCATTTTATCGGGTAGAAATGCGACAAAATACTCAATCCCTCTTGCTTTTAAATACGCCTTACGTTTTAATAGATTCAAGCTAATTTTATTCAATTGACCATCAGATAGGCTAATATTGCCTAAGTGATCTTGTAAGCTATTACAATCATTGTAAAATAACCAATCATTGCCACCTAAAATAACCTTCTTTGTAGAGGAAATTCCAAAATTTACTGTTTTCACATAATTATTGGTAGAAATAAACATACTTCTTAAACCAAAATGGTCATTGAAAAAATTGGTAAACATGTTCGGAAATGAATCTATCTCATCAAATTCTAACGACTCATATCTTGATAATATTCTTTTCTCATTCATTTTAAACTCGAATTTCGAATCTTTCGACATGCTTGTTAGTTGATCAATTAATGGGAAACAAATAATGACGAAAAAAACAAAAACAAAAACAAGTTTTCCTATCTGGTCCTTTTTCAACTCTCTCAACTTCAATTTTAAAATTCTCCAAAAAATTAAAGGAAGAGAAATAAAAAGAATTAAGCCAATATTAGCACAGTAAAACAAAGGTGACTTATCTAAAAGGAAGTATAGTCCTAAAGAAGCTAAAAACGCAAGTACGAGGACTAGTATTGAATTAACTTTATCCATTAAAATCTAAAATAAATAAAAGGATTGTAAGTGTTGTTCGCTATTTCGGATACACTAAAATAGAACGCAATAAAAACAACAAATAAAAACAACTTTATTTTGGTCTTTTTGTATAGTTTACTTTTAATTAAGTTCAGCTTATTTTCAATTATTAAAACTTTCTCATTCAAATTTATCGAAAACAACAGCCCTATTAACAAAGTAAAAGTTGTGTAGTTATTCATATAATCATGCCAAATAAATGACTCCATCCCCCTGAAACTAAACATACTAAAAACGTAAGATGAGGCATCTGAAAAGTCCTCTACTCTAAAATAAACCCAACCTATTAATACCAAGATTAAAACGTACAAGTGCTGAAAAGGAGCATACAGCTTTTTTAGGAAGTTATCTAAACCTAGCTTTTCAAGAACCAAAAATCCACCATGAAATAATCCCCAAAAAATAAAGCTCCAACTTGCTCCGTGCCAAATTCCTGTTACTAGAAATACAATAAAAAGATTAAAATAAGTTCTTAAATTTCCTTTTCTACTTCCTCCTAATGGAATATACAAGTAATCTCTAAACCAAGTAGATAAAGATATGTGCCATCGTCTCCAAAATTCTTTTATTGACTTAGATACATAGGGAAAATTAAAATTCTCTTCAAAATCGAATCCTAATATTTTACCCAAACCAATCGCCATGTCGGAATACCCTGAAAAATCAAAAAATATTTGCAGAGCATAGCATATTATACCTAGCCAAGCCAAAGGTGAAGAAATCTCATCTATTTCGGTAACAAAAATTGAATCTGCAACTTGAGCTAAAGAATTCGCAATTATTATTTTTTTAGAAAACCCTATAGCAAAACGTAATACTCCCTCATAGACTTTTTCGAAAGAAGTAGTTCGATCTTTTATTTGATCCATTATAGTATTATATCGGACGATAGGACCAGCTATCAACTGGGGAAATAAAGCTACATATAAACCAATATTAATTGGGTTTATTTCTGCCTTGGCCTCTTTTCGGTAAACATCTATGACATAAGAAACTCCTTGAAATGTGAAAAAAGATATCCCCATCGGTAAACGCACTCCTTGAAGAACAAGCATTTCATTACCTTGGTACCCAAATATACCGTTGATATTATCCAAAAAAAATTGAAAATATTTATAGTAAAACAACATTAAGAAGTTAGCTAAAATTCCAATAATTAAGATCAGCTTTGCTTTTGATCGTACTTTATCAACCCCTATTCCTATTATATAATTAATTAAAATCGAAATAATGATCACAAAAATCAATTCAATTTCTCCCCAGAAATAAAAAAACAGACTAGCGAACAATAGGAAACAATTCCTTAAGTATTTCGGTAAAAAAGCATTTCCTGCTAGAACAAGCGGTAAAAACAAAAACAGAAATACTACCGAGCTAAATACCATTAGTTACAAATTATATTTTTCCTAATTAACCCTGCACACATATCTTTTAGATAAATTTTATGATCTGAATCATTTTTAAAATAAAACATAACCCTATCATGGACATTTACATTTTTAGATATTTTTATAGATAGGCTTTCCTTCTTCCATGATCTTGATTCGCCAATTTTCTTTATTGTTTCATCCTTTAAATCAGAGTTTTCATTGAAAATTTTTAGAACTAGGAAAATAGAATCAGATTCTATTTCATTTTGATATTGAAAATCAAATACAAACTCATCCTCAACCTCTAACGAATTTAAAGCTATGCTACTTGAAAAATGTACTCCAGTATGTTTTGGTTTAATTTCTCTACATTTAAATCCATCCTTAGTGCTCCATAAAGATGATTTCTGCCATTTTTGATTTTTTAAGTTAATACTATGTGAATTACTCCAAATAAGCTCCCCGTTAAATCTTGATTCTCCACGATATGGATCTATGACATTAATCTCAAAATGTTTGATTTTATAAGGGGTTCTTTTACTATTGGAAAAAAAGATTTTTTGTTTATCGGATTTAACATAATTATCCATTTTCTTCAAATCAAAAGAATAGTCAGTCCATAAAGAGGTATCTCTAAAATTAATCACATTTTTTTTAAAATATAAGGAAATGCTTTCTTCAGACATAAAGTTATTAATCAAACTTGCTGAAGTTCCAGAAATATCTCCTTTAATCTTAAATCGACATTCAGCTAGATTAGTTTTACCAACAATTGAATTTAAATTTTCCCCAAGAGTAAAAGGAAAAATTATATCTGGGTTAATTTGATAAAAAGAATTTTTGCCACTTCTCTTCCCGTTAAACTTAATAAGCCCATTTAATAAACTATAAGTACTTATTTTCCCGATTTCTCCATAATTACGCGATAGAAATCGATCCCTTTTTTGGTAAAGAAAAAAGTGCTTATTTTCAGCAATGTATGCTACATCGATAGCCTTTAGTTTTGACTCATCTCTCAATCTCAACAATATTGATTTGGAAAAAAGTAGAAATTCACCAGCTTTCACCTTACCTAACGCGAACTCGCTTTCCTTCATAAATTCCATAGAATAATCAAAGTCAGAAAAATCAATTGAATTTTGCACACAAAGGTGAATTTTATACTTAAAATCTATATCCAAATCTGATAGAAAACAATAAACGTCCTTTAAAGACTGTGATTTAGTACAACTAGAAATAGATGTTACCAAGAATAAAAAAAAGTAAAAGCATAACTTTCTAAACATGATGCAAAAATAAGGATTTCAACTTTCACTGTGAAATATTTATACAGAGATAAAAAAAACGCCTAAAAATTTAGCTTACACACAACTGTTAATAAGTATTATGCAATACCAATTGATATTATTGGTTGTACTTTTCTTTTTTGCTATTTTCGTAGCCTAATATCATTTGGTTAAAGTGAGTGTTGAGATTCAAGACAAGGTAACTGCAATATTTACCGAGTTTCTAGAAAAAAATAGTCACAGGAAAACTCCTGAACGCTACGCCATACTTGATGAAATCTATTCCTACAAAAATCATTTCGATATTGAAACACTTTATGAAAACATGAAGGCAAAAAACTATCGAGTTAGTAGGGCAACACTTTACAATACTTTAGATCTACTAATGGATTGTAATTTGGTAGTAAAACATCAGTTCGGTTCGAATCACGCTCAGTTTGAAAAAGCGTTTGGAAATGCCAATCACGATCATTTAATTTGTCAGAATTGTGGGAAAGTTATTGAATTTTGTGACCCACGATTAGGACAAGTAATGGAAAATTTAAAAAAATTTACCGAGTTTGAAATTAAAAGCCACTCCTTAATAGTTTACGGAGTTTGCAATAACGAAAAATGTATTAAATCATAATTGCTTTACAAAAAAGCTATACAACACATAAAATGAAAGTAGACGTATTATTAGGATTACAATGGGGAGACGAAGGAAAAGGTAAAATTGTTGACGTTTTCACCCCTAAGTATGATATCATCGCACGTTTTCAAGGTGGACCAAATGCTGGTCATACTTTAGAATTTGATGGTATTAAACATGTTTTACATACTATTCCTTCTGGAATTTTTCATGAGGACACAATAAACATTATTGGAAATGGTGTTGTAATGGACCCTATTATTTTCGAAAGGGAAATAAACGAACTTAAAACATTAAATGTAGACGTTAGTAATAAATTAGTTATTTCAAGAAAAGCACACTTAATTCTCCCTACTCATAGAGTTTTAGATGCTGCATCTGAAGCTGCCAAAGGAAAAAATAAGATTGGTTCAACTCTAAAAGGAATTGGACCAACTTATATGGATAAAACTGGCAGAAACGGGTTAAGAGTTGGCGACTTAGAGTTAGCTGATTTCCAACAGCGTTATGATGCTTTAGTTGCTAAACATGTTGAAATGTTAAAGCAATTTGATTTCGAATATGATTTCAAAGAAGAAGAAGAAAAATGGATGGCTTCTTTAAGCACACTCAGAGAATTAAATTTCATCGATAGCGAGCATTATATTAGTGAAGCAATGAAAGCCGGAAAAACAATTCTAGCTGAGGGAGCTCAAGGTTCACTCTTAGATATCGACTTTGGTTCTTATCCATTTGTTACTTCATCAAATACTGTTTGTGCAGGTGCTTGTACTGGTTTAGGAGTTGCTCCAAACAAAATTGGTAAAGTTTATGGAATTTTCAAAGCTTACTGTACTCGTGTTGGTAGTGGACCATTCCCTACCGAATTACATGATCAATTTGGTGAAGATTTAAGAAAAGCTGGTCACGAATTTGGAGCTACTACCGGTAGACCAAGAAGATGTGGTTGGTTAGATTTACCTGCTCTTAAGTATTCTATCATGTTAAATGGAGTTACTGATTTGATCATGACTAAAGCTGATGTTTTATCTGCTTTTGGAGAATTAAAAGTTTGTACTTCTTACCAATACAAAGGTGAAAAGGTTGAACATTTCCCTTATAACATTGATGAAGAAAATATTTCCGCGAACTTCAAATCATTACCAGGCTGGGATAAAGATTTAACAGAGCTATCTGACATAGCTGAATTACCTCATGAATTAAATGATTACATCGAATACTTAGAAGGAGAATTAGAAGTTCCTATCACTGTTGTTTCCGTAGGTCCAGACAGAACTCAAACTTTAATGCGTGGTTTAAAAATAAATGCGTAGTAAACTTTTACTCTTCTTAATATTACTTAACAACCTCCTTTTAGCTCAAAAAGAGGTTGTTGAGATTTTAGGGGCAAATGAATTAAGACCGGGACGCACTAATGATCATCAAAAACTTGTAGGTAACGTAATTTTAAAATTTGACGACACGAAGCTATTCTGTGACAGTGCTGAAGTAAATGGAAAAACACATGATTTCAATGCTTGGGGACAGGTTTTTATAAATCAAAACAATACCACTAAAGCTTGGGGTGATTCTCTTATTTATGACGGTTTAAAAAAAATTGGGAAATTAATAGGGGACGTTAAAATGAAAAGTGAAAAATCACTTTTAAAAACAAATACATTATTTTTTGACAAAGAAAATAACATCGTGTACTACATCAATGGTGCAAACACTAAACAAGATGAATCTCAAATATTTTCTAAAAAAGGGTTTTACAATACTAAAACCAAATACCTAAAACTTAGTGATTCCGTTAGAATTAAAAACCCAGAATACACTATTAAATCAGACACACTCGAATATTCAACAAACTCAAAAACATCTTACTTTTTAGGACCTACAAATATTCAATTAAAAGAGGAAAAAGTATACTGCGAAGCTGGATTCTATAATCAGACATTAGAAATCGGGCAATTTGAACAAAATGCCATTCTTCAGAAAGACCAACAATCCCTGAGCGCTGATAGTATCTATTTTAACAAATCAAAGAACATTTCTGAAGCTTTTTACAATGTTGTTCTTGTGGATTATAAAGAACATTTAAAAGTTAGTGGAGAAAAAAGTTATTTTGATCGCGAAAATAATTTCTCATATATTACTGAAAATGTGTTATTTGCTCAAGGATCTGAAGATGATACTCTCTATTTAGTTTGTGACACTTTACTTTTAAGAGAGGATGAGCAAAATAAAAAAAGCTTTTTTGCTTATCGAAATGTTAAATTATTTCAAGCAGAAATGCAGGGGAAATGTGATTCTCTTGCATATAATTTTTCGGATTCATTAATTAAACTCTTTGATGATCCTATAATTTGGAATGGAGAAAGTCAATTAACTGGTGACTCAATCGACATACTTAATTATGATAATAAAATTCAAAAACTGTTTATCAAAAATAACGGGTTTATTGTTTCTATTACCGATTCTACTCCAAATCGATTTGATCAAATTAAAGGAAGAGATTTAATTGGTCATTTTAAAAAGGGAAAATTAAATATGATTGATGTTTTAGGAAATGGACAAACTATTTATTTTGCAAAAGAAGACGACGGTAAATTTACAGGGGTAAACAAAGCTATTTGTAGCAATATTAAAATAAAATTTAATAATGGTAAAATTGACAGAATAAAGTTCCTTTCAATGCCTGAAGCAACCTTCTATCCCCTTTTTGACTTCCCTGAATCAGAATCTATTTTAAAAGGATTCAATTGGCGTCCCGAAGAGCGACCTTCTTCATTAAAGAACCTACTTATGAAAAGTGATTTGTAATCTGATAAAGCCCAGCAGACAAGGCATTAGTGACATTCATAGAACTGTTATTCCCAAACATTTTAATATAAAAGCTAGGAAATTTTTGGAGCCAAATTTCGCTAACACCTGTATTCTCATTACCAATTATCACTCCTACTTTTGAAGAGCTAAGTTTTAAATCAGACAACGGAATACTATTTTTAGTTAGCTCAATGCAAATCCACTCTCTATCCTCCAAGTCCATACCTTCCAACTTAGCTTTAAATTCATAGTTTACATAATTCTGTGTCCCCCTAGCTACAGATTTAGCTCTAGGTGTAATTTTTTTATCACTACCTAAGAAAACTACTTTTAACACACCATAAGCATCAGCCAATCTTAAAACACCTCCTATATTGGCTGGAGAAGATAATCCGTCACATAAAATAACAATATCTAACGCATGTTTTTCACATATAAATTCGGAATGATTGCTTTGCATGGGATAAAATTAATATAATGGCATAACTAAGAAGATTTTTAAACACAAAAAAAAGGCTACCCATTGGTAGCCTTTTAAATAAAAAAATCATTTTTACAACTCATACATTAAAACAGGATTCTCAAGAATCTGCTTAAATGTTAAAAGGAATGCAGCTCCTACAGCTCCATCAACAGCTCTATGATCACAAGACAAAGTGACTTTCATTATGTTCCCAGGAACAATTTCATTGTTTTTAACAACAGGAACTTGCTTAATACCACCTATTGCCATAATAGCAGCATCTGGTGAATTGATAATTGAAGTGAAGGATTCAATTCCAAACATCCCTAAATTAGATACTGTAAAAGTTGATCCAGCCCAATCATCTGGAGTTAATTTATTATCTTTTGCTCTAACTGAATAGTCTTTAACTTCTGCAGAAATATCTTGTAGAGACTTCTGATCAGCAAAACGAACTACGGGAACCAATAAGCCGTTTTCAACAGCCATAGCAACTCCGATATGAACATGATCATTATACCTTACTCTATCTCCTAAGAATGAGCAGTTCACTCCAGGATGTTTCTTTAAAGCTTTAGCTGTTGCCTTAAGTACCATATCGTTAAAGGAAACCTTAGTTCCTTTAGCTTCTATAATCGCCTTACGCGCAACCATTGCGTTATCCATATCAATAGACTGAGTCAAGTAAAAATGTGGTGCGCTAAATTTAGATTCTGATAAGCGCTGCCCTATCACCTTTCTCATAGAGTTTAAGCCCTCCTCGTAAAAGCTCTCTGATGTGTTAACAACTCCTCCAGGAATAAAGTTCTCTATATCTCTTTTTACTATTCTTCCTCCATCCCCTGACCCAGGAACTTGAGATAATGGAATATTTTTTTCTTCTGCTAATTTTCTAGCTAATGGCGAAGCAACTATTTTACCGTCGTTCAAAACAGCAGGAGCTGATGAAGCAGTCTTTGGAGCTGAGCTTTCAACTGGCGCAGGAATAGGTGTTGGAGCAACAGGTGTTTTGGGAGCAACAGGTGCATCAGCTTTCGGAGTCGCTTCTATCTTGTCGCTTTCAGCAGGTTTCTTCTTAGCCTCTTCTAAGATGGCAGTAACATCTTCACCCTCATCGCCTAAAATGGCAAGAATAGAGTCGACTGGAGCAGTCGCTCCTGCTTCTATTCCAATATGAAGTAAAACGCCTTCTTGAAAGGATTCAAACTCCATAGTAGCCTTATCAGACTCTATTTCAGCCAGTAAATCTCCGCTTTCAACTTTATCTCCAACCTTCTTATGCCATTCAGCTACGACTCCTTCAGTCATCGTATCACTTAATTTAGGCATTAAAACTATTTCAGCCATAATTGCTTATTCTTTTATTTAGTTTTCTAAATTTCTTTAATGAATGGGTAATCTTTTTGAGCGTAGATACCGTCATAAATATCGCCTGCTTGAGGAAAATCTCCAGCTTCAGCAAATTCAACACACTCTTCAATAGTTTGTTTGATTTTTGACTCAATTGCTTTCAATTCATCTTCAGAAGCGTAATTGTTCTCATTGATTGTAGAAAGTACGGATGCAATCGGATCTCTATCCTTGTAAGAATTTAATTCTTCTTTAGTTCTATACTTTGCTGGGTCAGACATCGAATGCCCCTTGTATCTATAAGTTCTAATTTCCAACAAAGTTGGTCCGTCACCATTTCTTGCTCTTTCAACAGCTTCTTCAAATGCATCAGCACAATCTTCAACACTCATACCGTTAACTGCAAAAGAAGGCATTTCGTATGCATGACCTAATTTAAATAATTCAGTAACGTTGGAAGTTCTTTCTACAGAAGTTCCCATAGCGTACATATTATTTTCTATGACAAAAATAGAAGGTAACTTCCAAGTCATTGCCATATTTAACGCTTCATGGAATGCCCCTTGACGAACAGCACCGTCACCCATTAAACAAATATTAACATTCTTTGTTCCTTTATATTTTTCAGCAAAAGCAATACCCGCGCCTAAAGGAATATGTCCTCCAACTATTCCATGCCCTCCAAAGAAACCTTTTTCTTTATCAAACATGTGCATAGACCCACCTCTTCCTTTGGAAATACCAGACGTTTTACCAAAAAGCTCAGCCATAATAATCTTAGGGTCAGTTCCTCTTCCGATTGGTTGACAATGATCACGATAAGTCGTAATAACACTATCTCCTTTACCTAAAACAGTTTCGTACCCAGCAACAATTGCTTCTTGACCAATGTATAAATGACAGAAACCACGAATCTTTTGCTGAATATAAGAAGCAGAGGCCTTTTCCTCAAACTTACGGTATAAAAGCATTTCTTCATACCATTTTAAGTACTGTTCTTTCGAGTACTTTTTAGACTTAAGATCTTTTGACATAAAATGAATTATTTTATTCTACTTACAAAAGTAATAAAGTCCGCTTTAATATACGATACATAAATAGTTTTTTCGTAGAATTAAAAATTAACAATTCAGCGTACAAAGTAAGATAAATGGAATTTACAGCATCAAAAAAAAATATAAAAAACTAATAATGAATAAGATAGGAAGACAACGGAGATTATAGAGAGTTCTTAAATACAACTAAAAAATATACACTATTCAAAGGATTTTTCAGGAAATTTATTTATCCTCATATTTTAACTAAAAATCACAAGAAATCAACTACTTTTTCAAGTTCAATACTTCGAGAACCTTTGATTAAAATTTGAGTTTTTGAAATATTTTTTAAAAATCCATCTTTAATTAAATCATTAACAGACTCAAAAACGTTTACCTTTTCACTCTTTATTGACATAAACTCATCGCCTACAAAAACTGAATTTTCATCACTTAATTTTGCTAAAATAAGCTCATGTTCTTTCTTCGAGATATTTCCAAGTTCTTTCATACTACCAATGATAAAAAGCTTGCCACCAGACATAGATAATAATTCATCAATTGCTAAATTTAAGCTTGAAGGATTAGCATTATAAGCATCTAATATTAAATGATTGCCCCTTTCTGTAATTTTTAATTGACTTCTATTATTTCTTGGTTTATAGTTTTCTATTGATTTCTTGGAATCCTCGTATGGGACTTGAAATTCTTTACCTACAGCAAGAGCTGTTAAAACATTACTACCGTTGTATTTACCAAAAAGATTCGTTTTGAGGGAATCCTTATTTATTATCATCTCTAATTGATATGACTTTTCAATTACATCAAAATCAAAACCAGTACCCTTTCCATATTCAATTACATGAGAATAACTACGCGTTAGAGCAATCAAATACTCCTCACTTTTATTAACAAATAAAATACCTTGTTTATTAATTATATAGTCATATAATTCAGTCTTTGTTTTAATAACTCCTTGTGCACTGCCAAAGCCTTCAATATGTGCAGTACCAATATTTGTAATTAAACCGTAATCAGGTTCAGCTATTTCACAAAGCTCCAATATATCTCCCGGCTTATTTGCTCCCATCTCTATTATTGCAAAATCATGTTCTTTCCTTAGCTTCAATAATGTTAAAGGAACACCAATATGATTATTTAAATTACCAAGAGTATAAAGTAAATTAAACTTCGTTGATAATGCACAGGCTAGCAATTCTTTTGTTGTTGTCTTCCCATTTGTACCTGTTATCGCTAAAACAGGAATCTTAAATTGACTCCTGTGATAATTTGCTAATTCTTGCAGAGCGATTAAAGTATTCTCTACATAAATAACATTCTCTTTCTTTTTGTTCTCTGGATTGTCTGAAATAGCAATTTTACAACCATTTTCAATTGCCGTATTAATAAATTTGTTACCGTCAAAATTATCTCCACTTAAGGCAAAAAACAAAGAATTCCTTTCTATTGATCTCGTATCTGTACAAATATTTTGACCACATTGATTAAAAGCCGAATAGAGTTGCTGAATATCCATATTATAAAAATAAAAAAGCCCTCTGAAAAATCAGAGGGCTTTTAAAATAAGTTTTCATTATTTTATTCCCAAGCAGTTGGACTACCAACTCTGTGCATTGCACAACGGAAACCTAAATTATCTTGATCTTGATCCTCATCGAGGAATCTTCTTGTTCCTGGAGCCATCCAATAAACTCTATCTTTCCAATTTCCACCTTTGTAAACTCTAGTTCTGTTTGATTGTAAAGAATGTGTTGCTGTTTCATACATCAGTTTTCCTGCTGGAGCTGTAGCTTTAGCACCGTCATTGTAGAAAACAGAAGAAGAAAATTCACCATCCAAGAAATCAATATTTTGAGATTTCTTATAGTTTCTTCTTTTCTCTAATTCATCTTCTGGATTCTTAATATCAACGCCTCTCATAACCATTTTCCCTAATGAATCTTTTTCTAAATAATAACCATCCACATCTTTTTCATAGGTTTCAAAAACATTACCTCTAAAAGATCTAAATTCATTGTTATCCTCGAGTGAAAGAGGTCTGTAAACATCCATTACCCATTCAGAAACAT
The DNA here is from genome assembly GCA_029251005.1 of Flavobacteriales bacterium. Lineage (GTDB taxonomy): Bacteria > Bacteroidota > Bacteroidia > Flavobacteriales_C. The sequence continues at coordinate 45,692 of JAQXEE010000022.1, forward strand.
TCCCTGCCATTTGGTATAAACCATAATCATTTGGCCAATAAGATCTAACTGGAGCGGTTATATCAGCGGCATCATTCAAACGAGAAGCAACCCCCATATAATCTCCTTTAGCTCGTGTAATATTGGCCATCATTTCTCCTTGCCAATTATCATCTTTATTACGAACCCAATGTCCATTCCAAGGATAAATCCTTCTGTCTAATATTCTTTCGTCAATTGTATTTCCAATTAATCCCAATGCAGCAAACTCCCACTCTGACTCAGTTGGTAAACGATAACGAGGTAAAAGAATACCATCTTCAACTCTAACTTTTCTAAATTCATTATTAGGGTTAAGGTCAATCATTTCATCTTTAACCAAACCTTCATATTGCCCTTTCAAATAAGTGTCCAAGTTAAAGTTATCTTCATTTGCCTGATTAGGATTTATTTTAAGAATTCCTTCTCTAATTAAAATCCACTCATTAACTCTATCAGTTCGCCAAACAGCATAATCAGTTGCTTGTAACCAAGTTACTCCAACTACTGGATACTCAGAATAAGCAGGGTGTCTATAATATAATTCAACATAGGGTTTAGTGAAAGATAATTCGTCTCTCCACGCTAATGTATCAGGTAAAGCATTTACAAATACTTGTGGATAATCAGCTCCATATACTCTTCTTAACCAATGAACATACTCCCTCCAATCAACATTTCTAATTTCAGTTTCATCAAGATAAAAGGAAGAAACTGATTGAGTCCTAGGAACATTGTTCCATTGGTGAACAACATCTTGTTCGATCGCGCCCATTGTAAAACGACCACCTTCAACTAAGATTAAACCGGGACCAGTCTCTTGCTCGTAAAATGGAACAACTTCAAATCCACCATTTTTAGGAGTATTAACCCCCCATCCAGTTGTACCCGAAACTTCTTTTCGACATGAACTTAGGAATACTGTCCCAATAAATATTAGAACAGCAACTTTGAAGCACTTTGCAATTAACTTTTTCATAATAGTAACCAGTTTACTTACAATTAATAACGATTTTTTTCAAAAACGTAACATTTAAACACAGCTTTTTATTTCACACACGTTAAAAAGAAGGACAACTAACAGGAGTAAACTTCTTCTTTTTTGGTCTACAGTTAAACTGAAAAGTCATCGACAATTCATGAGAACCTGCACTAGCATTACTAAGTTTAGAAACTGTAACATCATAACTGTAACCAAATCTAAAATTTGTAGTTTGTAATCCTACTAAAACAATGAATGCATCTTCATTTCTATACCAAAGACCTCCTACTATTGGACCTTTTGTAACGTATACACCAAGATTTAATTGTTGAAAATCTTGTTGTTTTTGATATAAAATATTTGGAGAAATTGAACTTTCTGGTAAAGTATTTGGATTTCTTCTTCTTCTTCTTTTATGCCTGGTACTTGCTGAACCAATTGGAATTATTGCTCCAGTATGAGCGGTTATTTTCATAGGTAAAGGACTTGAACCTGAACTTATAAAAGCTTCATCTGGTTCAAGTAAATGATGAGCAGCACCTCCAATGAAGAAGGATGAGCTATATCCTAAAATACCCGCTGAAAAATCAACATTAGTAACTGTCCTGTTTGGATTTCGTTCACTTGTTTGACTAATAAACCCTAGTTTGTTGTCAATCATATCTCCAAAAGTCAACTTGGTCCAATCAACACTTTTTTGAGCAAATGCCGCTTGAACACCTGCTTTAACAGAGAAACTATTTGTAACGGGTAAATAATACGAATACATCACAGCTGCATTTGTTGTATTGATAGTCCCGTTACCTGCTTGATCATTTGTAACTAAAATACCTAAACCCCCTGACATTGCGTCTACATGCTGGTCATAAGATGCGCTGTAGGTTATGTATGTTCTATTTATACCAGGCCATTGATTCCTGTAATTCATTACCATCCGTGGACACCTAGAACTTCCGGCAAATGCAGGATTTAAATACAAAGGATTAGCGTAAAACTGCGTAAATTCAGGATCCTGAGCTTGCACTCCACCGTTAAAAAAAACGGTTCCAAATACTGCTACACATGTTAAAAGCAAGATTCTATTAGCCATACTTAAAACTTTTCAAGTTACAATATTAATGAATATTTGCTTAAATATACAATTCACTGCTATCATACATCATAATTCTAATAACTATTTAATGTTAAAAAAGTAACATTGAATACCTATAGTTCAACTAAATCACTTAAATTTAAGAGACTAATTTATTTTTTTAATGCGTCGTTTCCTAACATATTTACTGATTTTATTTGAATTTACTTTAATTGGAGGTAATACAACCGTCTCATTTAATTTTAATAACTACAACATATCTGAATTGAACCCTGAAAAAATGGTGTTACACTTCAGTCAAGCGCAATATACTGAAGACTACATACCATTTCTTCAGAAAATCTTGCACGAGAATTTAACCAAAACCTACTCTATTATATCTTTAACAACAGAAAACTGCTCGTTTGAAGAGCGGGAATTATTAAAAGAACTACAAGACACAATTCCAAAAGTAACAATTACTAGTGGTATTACTAGAGGGAAATTCAATAGTCATGTAAGTGTTTTTCCGTTTTTTATACAATCGGGTAACTACAAAAAAATAACATCGATTTCTGTTCGCATTCCAATCACTGAATCTTCCAACATATCTTTTCGGGAATTCACTACAGTAACGAGTTCAGTTTTATCCTCTGGAAACTGGTACAAGTTTAAAATTCCTAAATCAGGGATTTACTCAATTTCATTTGCAGAATTAAATAATTTAGGGATTCTTCAAAACGAAATCAACCTTACAAAAATTAGTGTTTGGAGTAACAAATCTGATATGCTTCCCTTTCAAGTTGGCGAACAGGCCATGGATGATTTAGTTCAACTACCGCTTAAATTTGAAAACATAAACGATAATTTATTTTCGGAAAATAGTAGATTTCATTTTTACGCGGAAGCTGGAGCAAAAAAGACATACAACGAATCTAATCAAGAATTTCAAAATGAAACTAACCTTTATTCTGATACAAATTTTGTTTTTCTTAATCTTAGCAGCTCAGGATCAAAAGAAATAGTTGGTACAAACTTAACTCTACCCACAACCATAAGATATGATTATATTAACTATCAACACCATGAAAATGAATGGTTGAATTTTATAAAGAGTGGAAAAAATTGGGTTGGAGAGCAATTTTTAGAAAACAACCTAACCTTTCCTTTCACGTACCATCATCCGATTTCAAAACCTGAAAAAGTAAATATACATTATTCAGTGTGCGCACGAAGTTTTAACTATGCAACAAACAAAATATCATTAATACTTAATAAGGACACTATTAAAACTTCTCAAATAAGTAAAGTAAGTAGTGTTTATTACAATGATTATGTGAAGTTTTCTAATAACAAAATAGCCTACGAATCTACTATCCAAAACGATAGTATTACACTTAACTTCCATTATCATCAATTAAATAATCAACTTGCTTGGCTAGACTACTTCAGCATTAACTCTAATGAAAGAATTGTAGCTGAAGAAAAACAATTCCAATTTAAGCTTACGGAACCGGTATTTAAAATTGAAAGTGTAAACGTTAAATGTAACCTTGACATCCAAGCAATATGGGATGTAACTTATATTGGTGAAGTTAAAGAACTTGCTATTGAGCCAAATGATACTGGTTTTGCTTTTAATTACTTTTCTGATACAATCAGAAGCTTCGTTAATTTCAATTCATCACATTCATTGACGCCTATTTTTGAAAGCATAATTCCTAATCAAAACCTACATGCTAAAAATTCATCAAATTATTTAATTATATCAACGCCTGAGTTTGAACCTCAAGCGAGGAGGTTAATAGACTTACATAAAAGAAAAGATAACCTAACTGGACAACTTGTATTTGCAGAAGATATATATAATGAATTCTCCTCAGGGAGACCTGAAGCCACAGCAATTAGAAATTTTATAAAGCTAATTTATCAAAAAGGTTTAAATACATCTGACTCTTTAAAATATGTTTTACTTCTAGGAGATGGTAGTTACGACTCAAAAAACAGAGTATCAAGTCAGAAAAACTTTATTCCTACATTTCAATCAGACAACTCCACTAAATTAACTAGTTCTTATGTTACTGATGATATCTATGGTTTAATGGATACTGGTGAAGGTGAATACAAAAATGGAGATTTATTAGATTTATCTATTGGTCGGATTCCAGTCTCATCAGGCTATGAGGCAAAAAATGTTGTTGATAAAATTTTTGAATATTACGATGAATACGATATAAGCTCAGTTAATGGGTACGAAGCAAAACTGCTAACTTCAAAAGGTTCCTGGAAGAACAATATACTATTCATGGCGGACGATGAAGACTCTAATGAACATATGAGACAATCTAATTCTCTAACTAAACTAGTAGATACTTCTATTAAAAAACTAAATATTAAAAAGTTATTTATTGATTCCTATGAAGAAAAAAGAACGAGTAGTGGATTTACTAATTCAGACGCAAATACAGCATTAAAAGAAAAATTAGAAGACGGAGTATTATTAATCAATTACACTGGCCATGGCGGAGAGTTAGGTTGGACAGAGGAACAGGTTTTTACAATTAATGACATAAAGAAAATGACGAATAGGAATCGTCTTCCATTATTTATGACTGCTACTTGCGAATTTAGCCGATTTGACAATCCTGAGCATAAAAGTGCTGGAGAATATCTGCTAACACAAGCTCAAGGTGGGGCAATAGGCCTATTTACTACTGTTCGTCTTGTCTTTTCTATTCCTAACTTCAAACTTAACGAAACATTTTATAAAGTATTAGCATCCTCAATAAACAATTCAGAAATAAGACTTGGGGACGTCTTCAAACGAACAAAAGTAACCAACAATGGAGGTACAAATGACAGGAACTTTACACTTTTAGGTGATCCTGCTTTGAAACTTACATTTCCTTTAAACAATAGTGTTGTGGATGACATAATAATTAACAATCAACAATCAGACACTATAAAATCGCTCAACGAAGGTGTTATTAGAGGGCATATTTCAAATATTAACAATGATCTTGTAGAGAACTTCAATGGTTGGGCCGAGATTTTAATTTTTGACAAAGTAAAAGCCTTAGAAACATTAGATAATAACAATTCAGGAAATCCATTTTCATTTAGTACACAAGAGGATATTCTATTTAGAGGAAGAGCAGAAGTTATTGATGGATTATTTAATGCTAAATTTTATTTACCAAAGGACGTGAGGCAAGATTATGATTTTGGAAGGATTAGTATTTATGCAAATGACTCTGCGTTGGGTGACGCTTCAGGTGTATTTGACGACATAATAATTGGTGGTACCTATTCACTTGCTCAAGAAGACACTAAAGGACCTAGTATCCAAATATTTTTGGATGACTCTACATTTGTTTTCGGAGACAATGTTACTAATACTCCAATTCTTTTTGCAGATTTAAAAGACTCTTCAGGTATTAATTTAATTCCCACAGATATTGGTCGAGACATCACATTAATTATTGATGGGAACCCTGAATTAAACTACAATTTAAATGAATTTTATATACCATCAAATAACACTTTTAAGGAAGGAAAAATAATTTTCCCGTTGGACAAACTAAAAGACGGTAGACATTCTATGATTCTTAAGGCTTATGACAATCAAAACAACCCATCTGAGGCATATACTGAATTTATTATAGTTGAATCACCTGAACTTGCTTTAAACCACATTTTAAATTACCCTAACCCCTTCTCTTCAAGTACTGGGTTTTATTTTGAACATAATCAATCCGGAAATCAACTTAAAGTTATGATTCAAATTTATTCCGTTTCAGGGAAATTGGTGAAAACGATTAATACTGATGTATCTGCTGAGAACAAAAGGGTTGGTCCTATAAAATGGAATGGAAAAGATGATTTTGGAGACAATATTGGAAGAGGTGTTTATATCTATAAAGTAAAAGTCCAACTTGAAAACGGAGAATTTGAAGAGGAACTTCAAAAGCTTGTTTTAATTAAGTAATTAGTACTGAATTAAAACACCATTTAATTTCTTGTTGTAAAGTCTTAGTGCAGGAAAAGGCATCTTAACAAATGACAAACCTCTAATTACGGTATTCAAAAAATACGACTTTGTTCTTATTGAACTCCAATTAATGTCTAACGATAAGAAAAACTCGGACTTCCTATCAAAATAAGGTAAGAAATCTCCTTCTTCATTTTCTCTTGGATTAAACTTTCCACCAAGCATACCATCTGCACCATATCCCAAAGAAACACTTAACCATTTTGGAAAAAGAAAGCTCTCTAAACCTAATGCGCTAGGATTAATTGAAAACCAATAAGTTTGTCCATTATAATCTTTCAACCATCTATTCCAGTGTGTTGATCCTAGTATATCAGGCCTATACTTAGCGAAATTTGTAGGCCAGTACGAGAATTTGGGAACTATAGCCTGTTTGCCCAACAAAAACTCTTGCCCCATAAAGAGCAGACTCCCTAATCCATTTGCAACTAAATCCGACGGAGAAGCACCCCAACCAGAGGAATAGCCGTCCATAATTTCAGTCGTAAGCAAAAAAGAAAATCCATAAACTCCCCCTAGTAATAAAGCCTTATTCTTTCGAATACCTGTCCAACGTAAAGCCGTATAACCATACAAACCCCCATAATATGAAGTCAATCCATGTCCCAACTTATCCATATAAAGCCAATCACCTTCATCATTAAACCAATGAAAAGGAACAGGTTTATCCTTGGAATACCATTGTTGACTTAACAAGTAAATTGTTAGGCTACTGCCTGAAAAGGCAACAGATGACATTCCCCACACCCTGTTTTTTTTTAACGAATCTGAAGGCTCAAACAATTTACTCGCCTGTAACGGGAGACAAAAACAAAAAAGTCCGATTATTAAAAAAATCGGACTCTTAAATGTTTTATTTATAAAAATATTATTCAATTAATTTAACAATTGCTTATGAGTCGCTTTAAGTATTTTAACAGCTTCATCACTAGAAAAAGACTCACAATACGTTCTTAAAACAGGCTCAGTTCCAGATGGCCTAATCATCAACCATTCATCGTCATTAAAAAAGAATTTAAATCCATCAGTTTCATCAACACGAACAATAGCTTTTCCTGCCAATTCTGAAATTGTACCAGAAGCACAATCTTTTAGCACCTCTTGTTTTTGCGCCTCTGTTAGATGTAAATCAATTCTTTCAAAAGCAAATGGACCTACAATATCATAAACCTCAGCGATTAAGTCTTCTAAAGTCTTACCGCTTTTCACCATATACTCCCAAATTGTTAATCCAATCCAAACTCCGTCTCTTTCAGGAATATGACCTTGAATTGCCATCCCTCCAGACTCCTCTCCTCCTAGTAAGAAGTTACCTTCTAACAAAAATTCACAAACATATTTAAATCCAATCTTAGTTGTAATTTGATTCAAATCATAATGTTTACAAAGCTTACTCACTTTTTCTGAACAACTAAAGGCAGTAATTACGTCACCTGAATAGTTTTTCTCTTCTTTTAAATATTTAATTAGTAGAAGAATAATATGATGCGCATCTACAAAATTTCCTTTTGAATCAAATAAACCAATTCTATCCGCATCTCCATCTGTAGCTACAGAGCAATCTATATTCTCACTCAACTTAATAACTTCGGCCATTTCGCCAAGGTTTCTTAAAATTGGCTCTGGAGCAACTCCTTCAAAACCTGGATTATCGTCGGTATGCATGAATGTTATATCAGGCAATAGCTTTCTCATTACATCTCTCCCTGCTCCGTACATTGCATCATATGCAAAGTTCATATTTGAATTACGAATAGCCTCCAAATCAAAAGCAGATTCAGCATGCTTTATATACATATCTTCCAAATCAAGGTATTCTACTAAGCCACTTTCTAAATATTGTTCGAAAGATGAATTGATATCAAACCCCGAAACATCTGGAATTATATTTTCTATTTCTTCTACATCACTTGTCAACATTGGACCACCATAACTACCTTTCAGCTTATATCCGTTATATTCTGGTGGATTATGAGAGGCTGTGATAACAACTCCTACCGAGGCCTTCTTGTTAACTACTCCCAATGAAACCATTGGAGTTGACGCAAATGCAGGAGAAAAATAAACCTTAACTCCTTTTGAAGCAAGAACTTTCGCAGTAGTTTCGGCAAACATCTTACCTCCAAATCTACAATCAAAACCAAGAACAACACTTGGATTTTCAAATTTTGCTTTTGTCCACTCAGCTGTAGCTAGAGCAACACGTGCAACATTCTCAACAGTATATTCTTTAGCAATAATTGCTCTCCATCCATCTGTTCCAAATTTGATTTTTGTCATCGTTAATTTTTTTACGAAATTAAGAGTTTTAACTAGATAATAGAAATAAAATATTCAATTGAATGGATAAATTTCGTTAACGATTTCCTGCAACACTGCCCACTCTAGTTTTCTCACCTACTATTGCATTATAATTCACCCCCATCTTACTGAACCTCAGTTGAAAACTTCATTTAATTCAAATCTAAAAATTCTCTTAAAATAGGGCACTTCCGAAATTTATTGTCCACATCGATTTTAAAAAAAAACAAATAAAGTATCAATATCTATCCATATAATCATCCAAATATTGGGTAAACAAATTAAATAATTAAAGGTGTGACGGAAAACATCCCTGAACCACAACCCAAGATATAGTTGTATTAACGAAACCAGTATATCTCAAATCAGTATTTATTAACTTAATAACAAACAGCTTGAACACGAAGAATAATGATATAAAAAAGCTAAAATCGAAGGGAAATATAAGCTTTTCAACAAAGCAAATAGAACTGGATGATAATCAAGAATATAATATTTACAACTAAATCAATTGTTGCTTCAAATCACTCCTTTTAAGTCTCCTAAACCTTCTCTAATAACAACTGGATCACCTGAAGTACAATCAACAACAGTGGAAGGCGCGTTATTTCCGTAACCTCCAGCTAAAACTAACTCTACAATCCCTTCATAGCGCTCATAAATACTTACGGGGTCAGTAGTATATTCAATAACTTCATCTTCATCCTTCAAAGAAGCACTCATGATAGGATTCCCTAATTGCTCAACTAAAGACTGAGCAATAGCATTATCAGGAACTCTAATACCTACAGATTTCTTTTTCGATTTGAATAATTTAGGCACCAATGCACTTGCATTTAAAATAAATGTAAACGGTCCAGGCAAAACGCTTTTCATAACCCTAAACGTAGGTGTACTAACCTGTTTTGCATATTCTGACAATTGAGAAAGATCATTACAAATGAAAGAAAAATTGGCTTTATCAGGCTTAATCCCTCTTAATTGACAAATTTTCTCAACTGCATTTTTAGAGTTGATGTCACATCCAAAAGCATAAACAGTATCCGTAGGGTAAATAATTACGCCTCCTTTCTTTAAAACTTCAATTGCCTTCGCAATATTTCTTGGGTTGGGGTTATCTGGGTGAACGTCTAAAAGCATGGTGTAAAAAGAAAAAAAGCCCATGAATCAAAAAGTTCATGGACCAATTAAAATAATATTTTTTAAGCGTTAACCTTAGCATGATCTGCTAGGAATGTTGCTAAACCACTCTCCGTCAACGGGTGTTTTAACAAGCTTAAAATCACACTTAAAGGACCAGTCATAACGTCTGCTCCAATTTTTGCACAATCTAATAAATGAGATGAATGACGGACAGACGCTGCTAAAATTTCAGTTTTAAAGTTGTAATTATCATAAATTAGTCTGATCTCATCAATCAAACCTACTCCACTATGTGAAATATCATCTAATCTTCCTAAGAAAGGAGAAACGTATGAAGCGCCAGCTTTTGCTGCTAAAAGTGCTTGACCAGCTGAAAAAACTAAAGTACAGTTTGTTCTAATTCCATTATCAGTAAACCACTTAATCGCCTTAATTCCATCTTTAATCATAGGAACTTTAACAACGATATTAGGATGTAGATCAGCTAGTATTTTTCCTTCTTTTATCATTTCTTCGAAATTCGTAGAAATAACTTCAGCACTAACATCACCATCAACGATATTACAAATATCTAAATAATGTTGTTTTACTTTTTCATCACCGCTAATACCTTCTTTGGCCATTAATGATGGATTCGTAGTTACTCCGTCTAAAACTCCTAAATCTTCCGCTTCTTTAATTTGCTCAAGATTTGCTGTATCGATAAAAAACTTCATAGTGGGTTGAATTGTGTTTCACCAAAAATAGCCATCTCAGTTGATTTATTTCATACTATTAGTAAGCACTTATGAACATTTTCAACTTGAAGTATAAACAAGATCTACTCACCCGAAACAAGTTAAAGATTTCATTCGTAATGAATAAAAACCAAACCTTTATGGCGTCACCTAAAATCCTTTGGAGCCCTTCTAACAAACTAAAGAATGAATCCAACATGAATAATTTTATGGTTTGGGTAAACGAATCTTTTGATTACAACTTTAAAAACTATCAAGATTTATGGAATTGGTCTGTAAATAAAGAAGAACAATTTTGGGAATCAATTCTAAAATTTTACAAAATTGAATATTCAGGAAGTTATAATAAAGTAAAATCTCAAGCTAATAAAATGTTTGAGACTAGATGGTTTGAAGGAATACAGTTAAACTACACTGAACATATTTTCAGAAACTATTCCGATAAATTACAAGCGATTACTTTTAAAAAAGAAAGTGGTAAATTAATTAATATATCTTGGAATGAACTAAAACAAAAAACAGCCAAGGTAGCTCAATACCTTAAAAACAATAACATTAAAAAAGGCGATAGAGTTTGCAGCATGCTCCCTAACTGTCCTGAGGCCATTTTTTCTTTTTTAGCAGTTAATTCAATAGGTGCTATTTGGTCGAGTTGCTCACCCGACTTTGGAACTAAGAGTATAATTGATCGTTTTCAACAAATTAAACCTAAAGCTTTTATCGCTACAAACGGCTATCAATATAACGGACGAACTTTTGATAAAACCGAAGAAATAAATAAAATTACAGAAACAATTTCATCAATAAAATCTACTCTTGTTTTAGAATACATTTCCGAAATTGAACCTTCATATAAAACTGATCTCTGGTCAGATATAATGAAGCAACCAGAACAAGAATTAACATTTACAAGAGTTGATTTTTCTGACCCTATTTGGATTCTATACTCAAGCGGAACAACGGGGAAACCAAAAGCTATAACCCATTCTGTCGGTGGAATTACCATAGAGCACTTTAAAGCATTAAGTCTTCATCAAAACGTTAAGCCAGGAGATAAATTCTTTTGGTATTCGACTACAGGCTGGATGATGTGGAACTATGCAACTTCCGCTTTATTGGCAGGAGGAACAATCGCGATGTACGACGGGTCACCAGCATATCCTAAAGCTGATATTTTATGGGAATTTGCAGAAGAAGCTGAAATCACACATTTTGGAGCCGGAGCTAGCTACTATATTTATTGCATGAAAGAAGGAATGAACTTTACTAATTCGAAGGCAATACAAAACATACAATCGTTTGGTTCAACAGGCTCACCTCTACCGCCCGAAACTTTCGATTGGTTTTATAAAAGTGTAAACAGAAACGCTTGGGTTATTTCATTAAGTGGAGGCACCGACATTTGCAGTGGTTTTGTGGGAGGAAATCCATTTGAATCGGTTTATGAAGGTGAAATACAGTGCAGAATGCTTGGTGTAAACCTTCAGGCTTATTCTGAAGAAGGTAGTTCTGTAGAGGACAAATTAGGAGAGATGATAATTGAAAACGCTCTGCCGTCTATGCCGATTTATTTCTGGAACGACCATGGGAACAAACGATATAAATCGAGCTATTTCGAAATGTACCATGGTAAATGGAGACATGGAGATTGGATTAAAATTACCAATAGAAAAACGGTTATTATTTACGGCAGATCTGACGCAACCCTAAACCGTGGTGGTGTACGTATTGGCACAAGCGAAATTTATAGCGCTACAGAAAGTGTTAAGGAAGTTAAGGATTCTTTAGTTGTTTGCATAGATCATTCTGACGGAACGCAATCCATGCCGATGTTCATTAAACTGCATGATGAGATTCAACTAGACATGAAACTAAAAAGAGAAATAAAAAAAGCAATTAAAATTCAATTTTCACCAAGGCATATACCTGATCAAATTATTCAAGTATTAGATATTCCTTATACAATAAGCGGCAAAAAGATGGAAGCTCCTGTTAAGAAAATCCTTTCAGGAATTCCAATTGAAGAAGCAGTAAGTAAAGATGCTATGAGAAACCCTGGGGCATTAGATTTCTTTATTAATTTTCATTTAAAACAAGCACTAAAAAAGGGCTGACAAACGCCAACCCTTCTTAATCTTTTAAAATACACTTTTAATATGTTTCTAATTCGTTTAATACTAAGGAAGCCGCTCCTATTAGTCCGGTATCAGCTTCACATCCTGCAGGTAATATTTCAAAATCAGCTTTATAATAAGGTGAGAAGTATGAATTTGCAGTTTCAACGGCAGCTCCTTTAAATAGCTCATAAGCTTTACCTACTCCTCCACCAATTACAAATTTAGTGATATCATAAGCATGTGCTAATCCAACAACAGTTTCTCCAATTAAAGTCCCTACATAATCCCATACACCTTGTGCAAATATATCTCCTGCCTTTGCAGCTAAGAATACTTTTTCAACGGTTAACTCTGCTTCAAGCTTTAATGAACTGCTTGCATTTTCAGGCTTTAATAATTCGCCTTTAACATAGTTAGCCAAATGTCTTTGCCCTAAATAATTTTCCAACACCTGACGCTTCGGACCTACAACCAAGAAACCAACTTCTCCTGCATTCCCTTTTGATCCAATAAATAACTTTCGGTGAACAATAACACCACCTCCAACGCCTGTACCTAAAGCAATCATAATAAAGTCATCTTTATCATGTCCACCAAAATACATTTCACCTAAAGCAGTACAATTAGCATCATTCTCCATTCTAACAACTAAATAAGGAAATGCCTTTTTTAATTGGGGAACAACATCTGTTCCATTTAGTGATTCTAGATTATTTGCTTGAACTAAAGTTTGGCGATCTAAAGATAATTGACCAGGTATCCCAATCCCGATACCTTTTAGTCCATCATGCTTATTTGTATATTTAGTACAAACTGAAATTAACAATTTAATAAAATCTTCTGGTGATTTTGAATACTCCAACGTATCGTGTCGTTCTGTCTCCAAAATCTCTCCTTTGTCTGATACTATTCCAAATTTAACGGTAGTACCGCCAATATCAATTCCTAAAATCATAGTATCAAATTTAGCATTTTTTTACATTTTTACTAGCCTATGCGTAAAACTAGTTTTCTCATTTTGAATTTGTAATATATAAAAGCCCTTTTTTACAGAAGACATATCTATTGAGCCCTGCTTAATGTCCCCTGTTTTAACTACGCTTCCTGCTGGGTTATAAAGTCTAAACACACCTTCCAAAATCCCTGCAATATGAACATGCTTTGTTACAGGATTGGGATAGACACTCAAATTAAAGGCTAATTCATCTTGGTTCAAATGAATTTTATTCGATTTTAATTTAGCGTCAATAACATTTAGTAAAGAATTTTCGCCAAAACAATCTTGTCCTAATTCCCAAATCATCACTCCTCCAGCTCCATTATCAATAGCGTATTGTACTTTATCTTCAATCGTTGAAATTCCGTTAAAATAAAGTAGTCCTTCATCGGTCATAATTTCATCTTGATATAAACTATCTGGGTATGCAGATACAATTTCACACCAAGTCCATGCAGGAACTTCAGCAACTTGAAATTCATAACCGTAAAAAGGTAAACCAATAATAATATTCTTTTTGTAAGCACCTCTACCGCTCCAATAATTAAAATCACCTGTTGTTTGCGACATAGGAGAATGTTGTCCTGGATTTGACAATGTCCAGGGTCCGGTATTATCATAAGACATTAAATTCAAAAGATCATAATCTTCAACTGTTTCTCTCTCAATAGAGCTTCCAGTCCATTTAGCTAAAGCAGCACTAACTTCAATATTATGAACTTTTGCCGAATCCATTAAATCTTGAACAAAATCGTCATAGGTTGACATTTGTACCATCGATCCTTCTAAATCAACATCTACTCCATCCAAATTATTCTCTAAAACAAAACTCATTAAGGAATGAATTAATGCAGGACGATTGGCCTCATCCGTTTTATTACGGTAAGTATCTTCAGCAACAGTTGATAATCCACCACCTCCAATTGAAATAAACACTTTACAATTCGCTAAGTGTGCTTTTTCAACTAAAGGCTCTAAATTTTGAGAAAAAATAAATTCTCCCTCTGAACCTGGATTGGCAAAAGAGGCACAAACATGTGTGATTTTTGAGAAATCAATATTATTTAACATTTCAAATCTATAAGTTGGTAAATATCCAACTACTTTAAAAGCCTGAGCTTGATTTATAAAAACTGTAAAAATTAAAAGAGCTAAAATTCGTTTCATAAGTTTTGTGTTAAGGATTGAAACAAACATAAGTTAATATAGCACATACTACTAAATCCCAATGCAGACAGGAACAGGACAAAGTAGAAGACAGAATAAAGACTTCCTAAGAAGTTAATTTTCCTTAATATGCTATTTATAGGTACAGATTCCCTAAAGATGTAATAACTTTATGTTTTAAGATAAGCATTATGAAACAGCTATTAATCCTCCTTACTTTAATACCATTTCTTTCATTTAGTCAAAAAGACACAACTCGAAAAATTGTTAAAATAACCGGAATCACAGTAAGTAGTGATAGCCTAAAACCGGTGCCCTTTGCAAATATAATGGTTAAAGGAAATTACACGGGAACAATGGGAGATCACTCTGGCTTTTATAGTATTGTAGCCACAACAGGTGATACATTAATATTTTCAAGTATTGGTTTTAAAAATGAAGAATATATCATTCCTGACACTTTAGAAAACAAGCAGTACTCCCTAATTCAAATTTTACTTCAGGATACAATAGAACTTCCTGAAACTCGCATAAGCGTCTGGCCTAGTTATGACCAGTTTAAACAAGCTTTCTTAAACACTGAAGTTAAAGATGATGAATTAGCAAGAGCTAAGAGGAATCTTGATAGCGATATATTAAAAGAACAGGCCATTAATTTGACACTTGGTGCAGGTGGGAATCAAAAATACATGCAAGACACTTATAATGCTAGGTTATATTACAGTGGTCAGCTCCCCCCTAACAACTTGCTCAATCCTGTTGCTTGGACTAAGCTAATTAAGGCTTGGAAAGATGGCAAATTTGATGACTAAAACATTATGTCAACTTCACCAAGTAAACCGTTCTACCTTACTGAATAAAGTCGAACGACTTATCTTCATCCAACTTTTTTGATTAAAACTTGTTTTGGAAACTGCGGGAGCAACAACTCGATATGAGCTTTAAAAACAGACTCTTTCCACTTTAATTGAAAAAGGTATTTTTCTTGCTTTAAAAAATAAACATAATGAAAGTCATTATCGATTTGAGTAACTAGCCTTGTTATATCAGATAAATACGAAGCTTTTGACTTTGCAAATTGAGCAACAAAAAACGATGGTGAAATATCCTCTAATAAACTGAAAAATTCGTTTATTGATCGAACATTAATATAATTCTTGAGTTTACTGTTTGAATAAGTCATAGCTTCTTTATTTGATTATTTTCAAATATACCAGACCAAACCGTAACCAGTTTACGGTGCTTTAATTTCACACAAAAACCTAATTATTTAAACAAAGACTGAAGAGCTCTTTTCTTCAAATCGTTTGAAATAATTTCTTTTTGATGACTCTTACTCATTGCAAATACAACATCATAAGTAAAACTTGCAGTTTCTACTTTAGTATCAATGATATAAAATCTTCGAGGATAGTAAAAAGATGTTTCCTTTGGTAATTCATAAAATGCCTTAATCTCACCAGACTCAATATCGTAAAAAGCATACTTTCCTTTTTTAACATCAAACT
>JAQXEE010000030.1 GCA_029251005.1 Flavobacteriales bacterium
ATGCCTTTTTCATAATCGAACAGATTAATACTATCTGTAATTAATGAAATAACAGGGAGGGTATACCTTTCGTTTTTTTGGGGATTAATAAAAAATGTTGAATTGTAAATTTGACTTTTTATAACGCCGTCTTTAAAAGCCGCAAATCTAACCACATGAGCCTTGTTTACATTTTTTGGAGTTTTCCATACATGGTTAGGAAGAGGCGAAGGACCTTCTAAGGGAGTGGTTGGAATTAAACTGATATCATTAGAGCCAAAGTTATCTATTGCTAAACTTATAAAACCCTCGTATTTTAAACCCTCTGTTGAGGGTATAGCACCATTTAAAGTGTAGTAAATTTCATGCGAGTTATCTGAGCAAGTTAGATTTAACATCGTATCTTTTTCATAATAACCAGAGCCTAAAGAAGCTGTAATAGAACTGTTGTTTATTGCGCTAAGCGGTGGAGTTGGAGTGTTTAAAATTGAAAAAGTACTGCTGGAGCCATCTGGAACTCTACTATATGATTGGTCTGCGCCTAGTTCAATGGCACTCATAGATGAAATTAACACGCCATTAGCATCGCTTAGGTATAAAGGTTCTCCAGATTTTTTAATTTTGAAGTTTGCATGTAGTTCAGAATTTAGTAGGTTTTTTTGTCCAGAAGCATATACTAAAATGTAGCCATTGGGCGGAACTATTACCTCAGGAAAAAGCCATTTTTTAAAGTTTTCATTATCATCAGACAATGAATAATTTAATAGGTTAATGTTATTTGAACTATTGTTAAATAATTCGATCCAATCATAATGGTTTTGATCTAGACTAGTAAAACCATTTTTATTATTAGATACTATTTCATTTATAACAAGGCCCTGAGTATAACCGGTGTAATTACTTAAAATCAATATGATTGCTGTTAAAAATCTAATCAAATGATTTTTCATACCTAAATTTCGTCTTAGTTCTATTGTTAAGTGAATTTGGAAGGCTCAATATAGGAAAAATTGATGCTTGTTAGATTTAATTTGTTACAACATATAAGATTTTTCTATATTTTCACAAAAATTATTAGTCATGCCAAAATCTTTTTCATACTTAGAATATAAAAGCTTTTTTAAAGAGCTTGTAAACCAAAATATCACAACGGGATTAAATTACAGTGATAGTTTAATCGAGTACACTAAATTAAATTGGAGTCGTGCTAATAGGGTAGATAAGAAGTTTAAACCTTTAGCAGAAACAAGCGCTTTTTTGAAAAATTGTAATCGACAAATAAAGCTTAAAATAATAACAGAGCCTTGGTGCGGTGATGCAGCTCAGGTTGTTCCAGCAATTGCTCGTTTAGCTGAGTTGTCTGATAATTTTGAGACAGAAATTGTTTTGCGAGATGAAAACGAGGAATTAATGAATAGGCATTTAACAAATGGTGGAAAATCTATCCCGATTACTGTGATAATTGATGCTCAAACCGATGTGGTATTAGGCCATTGGGGCCCCAGACCTATTGTCGCCCAACAAATGGTAATGAATTACAAGGCTAAACCGGAAAGTGAACGATCTAGTTATGATGATTTTGTTCAAGAAATACAGCACTGGTATAATAAGGATAAAACGGCATCCATACAAAAGGAGTTTATTCAAAAACTAACTGAGTTACTTGGCTAAACTATTTTTTGATAAAGGTAATTCATAAAAAAAGCCACCGAAGTGGCAGAGATATCTAAATTTTTATGGTTTTTGGTTCGATCTTTTTAAAAAACATTTTTAGCGTCTTACACTTTAAAAAAAGGAGGTTTATATTTTGTTTAACTATTTACCCAAAACGCTAAACATTTTGTAAATTTAAGTGAGTAGAAATATTTGGACCTTCAAAATAAAATGAAGCAAAGTAAACAATGGAAATTTCTCGGTTTACTATATAAAAAATGCTAAAAATAATAGGTTGAGGTTTATTAGCTCAAAATAGGGCGACTTAAATGGTTAAAGATGTCAAACAACTTTTAAGCTGTTATTTTTCAATTTGGATTTTAAACAACAAAACTATAAATGGAATTATTTGAGCAAGAGAGTATAAGTTTCCCAACTTCTTATGAAGAGATACTTAAACGAATCAAATCAATTGATCCTATTAAGTATGGATCTAGTAGAAATTATATTAATGGAGCAGTAAGTTATTTGTCTCCTTATATTTCAAGAGGAGTTATATCTACTAAATTAGTGTTTGAGGAGATTATCCAGAGAGGACATCCAACAGGTAGAGTTCAAAAAATTATTCAGGAATTAGCATGGCGAGATTATTGGCAGCAGGTTTGGATATCGAAAGGAGACGCTATTGATAAGGATTTAAAGCACCAGCAAGCACCTGTAAATAATTCCGCTATTCCTGAAGCAATTTTTCATGGGAAAACAGGAATAAAAGCTATTGATTCTGCCATTGCAGAGTTTTACGAAACAGGTTATTTACACAATCATGTACGAATGTACATTGCTTCCATAACATGCAATATCGGTAAAAGCCACTGGAAGCTTCCTGCGCAATGGATGTATTATTATTTATTGGATGCCGACTGGGCTAGTAACGCTTTAAGCTGGCAATGGGTAGCGGGAGCGAATGCAAACAAAAAATATATAGCCAACCAAGAAAACATTAATAAGTATTGTTTTACAAATCAAAAAAATACGTTTTTGGATGTTGAGTATGAAGACATTTTACAATTAAAAATGCCAGAAGTGTTAAAGAACACACCTCAAATTGAATTAACTACTCCTTTACCATCTTCTCAAGACATAAAGATTGACAATAGTTTACCTACGATAATTTATAATTTTTATAACCTCGATCCTCTTTGGAAAAAACAGGATAAAGTAAACAGAATTCTTTTGTTGGAACCATCTCATTTTAAGAAATTTCCTGTTTCTTCTAAAACGATCCAATTCACTCTTCAATTGGCAAAAGAAAACATAAATGGGATTCAAATTTTTGTTGGAGAGTTTGATAAATTAGTTTCAGCACACGAAATAAAAAAAATATATTTTAAAGAACACCCTACTAGCATTCATTATAATGGAATTGAAGAACCTCGTGATTGGATGTTTAACGTCAAGGGGTATTACAATTCTTTTTTCTCTTTTTGGAAAAAATGTCAAAAGGAATTAGTGTATTGAATAATCAATCTCAAAATATCGTTTGGTTAAAAAGAGATTTACGATCTCAAGATCACCAACCTCTCTATAAGGCTGAGCAGTCTGGACTTCCTTATAGAATTATATACCTTTTTGAACCTAGCTTAATTGCTTATCCTGATGTTAGTCCAAGGCACTTGCAGTTCGTTTATCACTCCATTTTATCGCTTAATAAAACGCTTTTTCCATTTAACAGGAAGGTTGAATTGTATTATGGAGAAGCTGTAGATGTTTTTCAGTATCTATCTACTGAGTGTAAAGTAAATAAAATTTACAGCTACCAAGAAAGTGGAACACAAGTAACGTGGAATCGCGATAAAGAAGTCGCTTCTTTTTGTAGACAGAAATCGATTTTATGGGAGGAATTTCAAAGAGATGGAATCATAAGAGGGATAAAAAACAGAAAAAGTTGGAATAAATCTTGGGCCAATGCAATGCATAAAAAGGTGATTTTAAATCAATATTCAATTGTAAGTAAACAATTATTTGATGAAAAGATTGAGCATTCTTTTAATTTGCCTCCAAACTTTATTTCACTTTTAAAAGAATACCCAAAACAATTTCAGCCTGCTGGCGAAGAAAATGCTTGGCGTTATATTAGATCGTTTGCGGATAAGCGTGGTGGTAATTACCAAAATCATATTTCAAAACCAAATGAAAGCAGAAAATCGTGTAGTAGGTTGTCTCCGTATTTAGCTTGGGGTAACATAAGTATAAAACAAGCATTTCAGTTTATTGGTACGCATCCTAAAGGTAACAGTAACAGTAAAGCTTTTTCTTCAATGTTAACTAGGCTGCATTGGCATTGTCATTTTATCCAAAAATTTGAGGTGGAATGTAGATATGAAACAGCTTGTATTAACCAAGGGTATGAATTGTTAACGCATCAAAAAAACAAACACTTCATTAAATCTTGGAAAACAGGAATGACTGGTTATCCATTGATCGACGCTTGTATGCGTGCAGTGGAATCTACTGGGTGGATAAATTTTAGGATGCGTGCAATGGTTGTTTCGTTTTTAGCGTTTAATTTAGACCAAGATTGGAGAGACGGAACCTATCATTTAGCAAGACAATTTTTAGATTATGAGCCTGGTATACATTTTCCTCAATTTCAAATGCAAGCTGGAACAACAGGTATAAATACAGTTAGGCTTTATAACCCTGTAAAAAACTCTCAAGAGCATGATTCTGAGGGAGTGTTTATTAAAAAATGGGTTCCGGAATTGGAGAATGTGCCAGTTGAACACATTCATGAACCATGGAAAATGACGCCTATGGAAATGGCTTTCTATAATGTAACAATTGGTTTGGATTATCCAAAACCAGTAGTTGATTTGCACGAAAGTTCAACACTTGCACGCGATAAGATTTGGGGACACAAAAAGCACTCTGCAGTTCGAAAAGAGAAACAACGCCTTTTAAATACTCATGTAAATAGATTTGATAATGATTTGTCGTAGCAATTTAATTTTTATACATTAATTTCCTTGTAGAGCCCTACATGAAAAAACAACACCTTCCACAAAAAATATGCGTCACTTGTAAAAAGCCATTTAATTGGCGAAAGAAGTGGAAAAAAAATTGGGAAGAAGTTAAATATTGCAGCCAACGCTGCCGAAAACAAAAATGAAATCAGTCAATCTAATATTTCCCCATCAATTGTTTCAAGAGTCACCTCTTTTTGAAACCGATTCAACAATTTATCTTGTTGAAGAATACTTGTTTTTTAAGCAGTATAAATTTCATCAACAAAAAATCGCTTTTCATAGAGCAACGATGAAAGCTTATGCGGATTATTTAACCAACATAAAAAGATTCAAAGTCAACTATATTGAGTCGATTAATAAGGTTTCAGATGTCAAGGAATTATTGCTTTTATTAAAAAAAGAGGGCGTTGAGCAAGTCGGTTACGTTGATCCAACAGATAATTGGCTCCAGAAAAGGATAGAGAGTACATGCTCGCGCTTGGGCATTAAGACAATGGTGCACGAATCCCCTTTGTTTATGAATACTAAAGAGGAGCTTAGTGACTTTTTCACCAAAAATAAAAAGAAATATTTTCAAACTACTTTCTATACGGAACAGCGAAAAAAGAGAAAAATATTGGTAGATGATTTGCATAAACCTCATGGAGGAAAGTGGACTTTTGATGCTGAAAACAGGAAGAAGTATCCTTCAAAAAAAACGCCCCCTGTAGTACATTTACCTGAGAAAGACGATTACTTCCTGGAAGCTAAATTGTATGTACAAACTAATTTCTCTCATCACTTAGGATCATTAACTAGTTCTCCTTTGTACCCCACTACTTTTAAAAGCACAAAGGAATGGTTGGAACAGTTTTTCGAACAGCGATTTATGGAGTTTGGAGCTTACGAAGATGCTATTGTTGCTGAAAATTCGATTTTAAACCACAGTGTATTGACTCCAATGTTGAATGTTGGGTTAATTTCACCCGAGGAAATAATAAACAGTTGTTTAATATACGCTTCAGAAAATAATGTTCCAATTAATTCAACAGAAGGTTTTGTACGCCAAATTATTGGTTGGCGGGAGTTTACAAGAGGTATTTATGAGGCTAGGGGAACTGATGAGAGAACAGCGAATTATTGGAAATTCACAAAAAAAATACCGTCTTCTTTCTACGATGGAACAACTGGTATAGTTCCCGTAGATTTAACCATTAAAAAGGTATTAAAAACAGGTTATTGCAACCATATTGAGCGCTTAATGATATTGGGTAATTTTATGTTATTGTGTGAATTTGATCCAGACGAAGTGTACAGATGGTTTATGGAGTTGTTTATTGATTCTTATGATTGGGTAATGGTTCCAAATGTTTATGGAATGAGCCAATTTGCTGATGGTGGACTAATGGCTAGTAAGCCTTACATCAGTGGGAGTAACTATTTAATGAAAATGAGTAATTACAAAAAAGGAGAATGGCAGGCAACTTGGGATGGATTATTCTGGAGGTTTATGAATAAGCAACGAGATTTCTTTTTGTCCAATCCAAGATTAGGTATGTTGGTAAGGATGTATGATAAAATGCCGCAAGAAAAAAAACAAACCCATTTAGAAAATGCAGAAAAGTACTTAAGTACCATTTCAAATTAGTTTGTTTTTGTATGTCCTATTCTTGCAGAAGAAGGCGCCGAAATATTAAAGTTTGTGAAAACATAAATTTTTACAACTGAGTACCTAAAGTAAGTGTTTAATTTAAAGAAGTTTAAAAGCTTTTGTAACTATTACTTTCAAAGCTTTGTGAAGGTAACAGTCGCAATTGTTGCGTTTAATTTTAAACCATTTCCAAGTGGCGAATCAAAAAATAAAGTTATTTGTTTTTGAGGGGAGGTGATTTCATTTGGAGATGTATATGTTTCCCCATTATCAGTTCCTGCATCATATACTTGAGCATCAACAATTTTTTGATTAACAAATGAATTGTTTTCTAGTAAGTTTATATTTTTAACAGCAATAAACCAGTCTGGACTTGGTGCGATCATTGTCGCCAACGTTACAGAAGGATACTCTTTAGTGACCTCCACTTTAAGAATAATTTCTCCAGTTCCTTTACTTAGATTCCCACCAATAAAATAGTTAAAACCTTTTCCTTCGTTAATTAGCTCTACAAATTCGGCGTCAAGTGGAGATGTGGCTCCGGTTTCGGCCATATTTTTTAGTCCAGCTGAAGCAATATCTCCAACTTCAAATAAATTTTGAGTAGAATCATGACTCCACCCAATTAGTTTAGAAAAGTGGGCGTTCGATGGATAGTTTGTTGGAAAATCCATACTGTTCCAATCAATATTAAAAGTTACCATATATTCTGTTCCACCTTTAAAAACCGGTGTTTCCTCATTTTTTTCTTTTGAACAAGAAAAAAATAATAGTGTAACTAAACTTAATACGTTAATACTTAATCTTTTAATTTTCATATTATAAATTCAAAATTAAATGTTTAGATCTAAAAATAGATAAAAATGATTCTTATCACGACAAATTATATTAAATACTGCTTGTTAGATCTTTAAAAAACAAGATAGGTTTGAATGCTTTTTACGTGCTAAAAAAAACTTTTTCATAAACTAATGATGTTTTATGAAACGATCTAAATACACTTTTAGTACTTATTTTAAATCAAAAGTGGTTT
>JAQXEE010000036.1 GCA_029251005.1 Flavobacteriales bacterium
ACATTGAAGATATTAAAAAGGTTAAACCTTTACAGGTTTAAGGCTAGCGTCTTTTATTTACAAGTAAACTTGTAAATACCCTAAAAGGTGTATTGTAATTTTTCAGTCTGATTTGTAAGTTTGCTTTGTTGGAACTGAAAAAAAATAAAAAAATCTTTATACTTGATGATTATCAGTGTGCAACTTCCGATGCATGTGATAAAAAGAAAAAATGCTGCAAAAAGTATAAGAAAAAAGGAAATCCTTGTAAGAGTTGTCCGAAATTCTAATCCTGAACTAATCTAAAATTAGTTTCCCAATTTGTAGTCCTTACTTAGAAACTTAGTTAATTCCTCCTTCGAAACTTGAGTTCTTAATTTCCCGTTTTTAGCATAACTCACCTTGCCAGTTTCCTCAGAAACAATAAGAACAATACAACTAGAAACCTCGCTAATCCCAGAAGCCGCCCTGTGCCGCATTCCTAAATGAGGGGGGAAGCTTTCGTTCTCCGTTACTGGTAAAACACAACGGGCAGCGACAATCTTATCCTTTTGAATAATTACAGCACCATCATGCAAAGGAGAATTTTTAAAAAAAATATTTTCGATTAACCGAGTGTTTACATTGGCATCAATAATATCACCAGTTGAAGAATAAAAAGATAAATCACTATCGTTACTTAAAACAATAAGAGCTCCAGTATTGGTTTTACTCATATTGTAACAGGCATTAATAATAGGTTTGAATTTCGTATCAATCTTTCCTTTTTTACTAAAAGAAGGCACCAATTGAAACAACCACTCAGCTTGTTTACTGTTGTAACTTTTAATTCCAATTAAAATTAAAAACTTCCTGATTTCTTGTTGAAAAAGTATAATTAATGCAATTGCCCCTACTCCTAAAACCTGTCGGAAAATAGTCCCCAACAGTTTCATTTGTAAAAAGTTAACCATTAAGTTAACGAGGTAAATCGCCAAAACACCAATAAATACATTTACGGCAACTGTACCTTTAATTATTTTGTATAATTGATACAATAGAACAGACACTAACAAAATATCAATAGCATCTTTCCAATGGAAAAAATTACTTAGTGAAGCTGCTAGGTTTGCTAAAATCATATATTAAAGATATGATTTTAACATAAAACGGTAAACACAAAATGTTAAGATTGTAGCGTTGCTTTAACTAATTTAACAACTTCAACTGCTTCTTTTACATCATGAACACGCAAAATACTGGCTCCTTTCATTATTCCAATTGTATTTAAAACACTGGTTCCATTTAGCGCACCTTTGGGATTACTGTTCAACAATTTATAAATCATCGATTTTCTACTTACCCCAATTAAAAAAGGTTGATCCAATTGATTGAATACATCAAGGTTGTTCATCAATTCATAATTTTGTTTAATTGTTTTCGAAAAACCAAAACCAGGATCTAAAATTAAAGGATGATCAGCGCTTAAATCCCGAACAGAAAATATTAATTCTGATAAAACCTGATTTGTCAAATTAATATAATTTGTTTTCTCTTGCATATTACTGGGGTTTCCCCTCATATGCATTGCAACATAAGGAATTTTCTTTGCTTTTATCCAAGGAATCATTTCTTCGTCTAAATTACCAGCCGAAATATCATTAATCATATCCGCTCCAACTTCCACATTCGCTTTTCCAACTTTACTTCTAAATGTATCAACTGATAAAAAAACATCCGGAAATTCCAACCTTAATGCCTCAATTATTGGAACAGT
Organism: Flavobacteriales bacterium; assembly: GCA_029251005.1. Taxonomy (GTDB): domain Bacteria; phylum Bacteroidota; class Bacteroidia; order Flavobacteriales_C. The sequence goes on from JAQXEE010000036.1 coordinate 1,736, forward strand.
CCTGTTAATTTCTTCCTCAACACTAACCTCCTTTGCTCCTGGTTTAGAAGAATAGCCACCTATATCTAAGATCGAAACACCTTCATTTATCATCTTCTCTCCCTGACGCTTAGCGTTTTCCAGTGAATTATTTTCACCGCCATCAAAAAAAGAATCTGGCGTAACATTTAAAACCCCCATAATTTTGGGTGTTGATAAATCAAGTATTTTACCCCTTAAATTAAAGGAATATTTTTTTGAAAAAAGGCTATCTTTCGCTTTCATATTCAGCAAAAATAAACAATGAATAATACTGCAGCAGAATTTGATGTAATAATCGAAAAATGTTCTTCTCTTTTTTCAAATAAAATGAAGGATTATGGTACAGCTTGGAGAATTTTAAGGACAACCTCTCTCACTGATCAGATCTTCATTAAAGCGCAAAGAATTAGAACGTTAGAGCAAAATGGGGAATCCAAAGTTGGAGAAGGCATTATACCTGAATACATTGGAATAATCAATTATTGCGTTATGGCAATTATTCAGTTAGAATTGGGTTCTGCTATGAATGATGATACTTCAAGTATTATAATTGCTGATTTACACGCAAAACATTTGCAAACTGCAAAAGATTTAATGGCTAATAAAAATCACGATTACGGTGAAGCTTGGAGAGAAATGCGTGTTAGTTCATTAACTGATTTAATATTAATGAAGCTGTTACGCGTCAAATCTATAGAGGACAACGAAGGAAAAACAATTGTTAGCGAGGGATTGGATGCAAATTATTTAGATATGATCAACTACTCTATTTTTGCGTTGATCCGAATGGGAGAAACTGAAAACGTTAATGTATAGTTAAAAATGTTAATTGAGTGGTTTATCCGTAAATTCAATGGTAAATTAAGAGAAACAGCACGTTATGAGGCAAGTATTACAATTAATAGTTTGGACATGCAGATTAGCCGTTGGAGGTTTATTTATTTTCTCTGGATTAATTAAAGCGAATGATCCTTTGGGTTTCTCATATAAATTAGAGGAATACTTTGAAACTTTTTCGGAAATTTTTGTAGAACATGGACTTTCCTTCTTGGCAATTACAATGGAATGGATGGCATATATAGCTATTCCTATGTCAATGTTCATAGTTGTCTTAGAAATTGTTCTTGGGATTTTAACTATCCTTGGTGTTAAAATGAGGCAAGTTGCAACTTGGCTTTTGTTGCTCATTGTGTTTTTTACAATTTTAACTTTTGTAAGTTGGAATTGGGATTTAGTTAAAACATGTGGTTGCTTTGGAGACTTCTGGGTGTTAACTCCATTAGAAAGTTTCTTGAAAGACATTTATTTACTAGTGGGTATTTTAATCCTATTTTTTACCCGAAATACTACGCATTCAATCTTAACATCAACTGGCGATAAATTAGCTATCACATCATCAGGCATTATTTTTTTCTTATTCACGTTCTACGCATACAATCATTTGCCATTTGCAGACCATAGAGCTTATGCCATTGGAAACTCTTTGTTAGAAAAAATGAGCATTGAAAAAGGAAATCCGTTAACATTGTATAAATTAGAGCATAAAACGAATGGTGCTATAGCAGAAATGGCAATTTATCCAGACGATTATCAAAATTGGAAGCCTTACATTAATCCAAATGATTCAGTAGCTCCATATTTTAAAAATGTTGAAGGAGACTTAAATATTAAATACATAAAAATAAAAAGTACCGGACAAAAAAACAGAGTACTAGAGATACCATTAGAATTAAAAAATGACTGGGAATTATTAAAGGATACTACAATTACATTTGTATCTGATATCGATCCGAAAATACAAGATTTAACAGCTTATTCATTCGACAACGAAGAAGACAAAATTGAAACTATGCTAACGGATTCGAACTTTCGATTTGTAATGATCATTAGAGATTTAAGTTTCTTTGGCGAATTCATTCAAACAATCGATGGTTTGACCTTTATGAAGACCACTAAGGGCGAAGAAATTTATAAAAAATTTCAAGAGTTATACAAACTAAATAAAACACAAACTTTCTATTTCTCAGTTTTAACATCGGAATATGATAATCAAAAAATACAAGCATTTAAACACGAGATGAACACAAAAGTAAAATTTTACAATTGTGATGACAAAGAATTAAAGACAATGATCAGGGCAAGTCCTGGATTATTTTTATGGAAAAAAGATTTAGTTTTAGGGAAATGGCATCATTTCGACTTCCCTTCCACTAATGATATCAAAGAAGAATTTTTAAATTAAAGATTAATTATGGCTCGTAAAATTGTTGCAGGAAACTGGAAAATGAACAAAACTGTTAGCGAAGGTGTACAGTTGGTAGAAGAATTAAAAAATGAATTAGCAAAAGCTAACGCAAGTGACGTTACTGTTGTTGTTTCTCCACCCTATGTAAGTTTAACAGAAGTTGTGAAAACTGCTGCTGGATCACAGGTTGAGGTTTCAGCTCAAAACGTTCATCAAGAGGCAAGCGGTGCATATACTGCAGAGGTTTCTGCCGATATGTTAAAAAGCGCTGGTGTTGGGTATGTAATCATTGGACACTCCGAAAGAAGAGAATACTTTGCTGAAAATGCTGTTGACATTGCTAAAAAAATTGATGCGGTTATCGCTCAAGGATTAACACCTATTTACTGTTGTGGTGAAGTGAAGGAAGAAAGAGAAAGTGGAAATCAGAATGCTATCGTGGGTGGTCAAATCAAAGATGAATTATTTCACCTTTCTGATGCTGACTTTGAAAAGGTAGTCATCGCTTATGAACCTGTTTGGGCAATTGGAACTGGATTAACAGCTTCTGCTGATCAAGCTCAAGATATGCACGCTTTCATTAGAGGATTTGTTGCTGATAAATTCGGAAAAGTAATTGCTAAAGAGACTTCTATTTTATACGGAGGGTCTTGTAAACCAACTAATGCAGCTGAAATTTTCAGCAAGCCTGATGTTGATGGAGGATTAATTGGTGGTGCAGCTCTAAATGCTACTGACTTTGTTGGTATTATTACTGCATTTAATTAATGGATTACCATAAAATAACATGTAATATTCAACCCAGGGATCCCTGGGTTGATATTTTTATTAATCAATTTGGGGAGTTAGGTTGTGATAGTTTTGAAGAAACTAAGATAGGTTTTAACGCCTATATTCCCTCTTCTGATTTCAATTCTAAAACAGAAGAGAAAATAAAAAAAGCCTCTCAAATTGATTATTGTAGCTTTGAATATTCCATAGAAAAAATCCCTACAAAAAATTGGAACGAAGTTTGGGAATCCTCTTTTGAACCTATTTTGGTAGAAAACTGGTGTGCCATACTCGCCCCTTTCCACCAAAACACGTTTAACACAAAACACAGTGTAGTGATTGAGCCCAAAATGTCCTTTGGAACAGGGCACCATGAAACCACTTTTATGATGGTTTTAGCCATGAAGGAATTAGTGTTAAAAGATAAAGACGTTCTAGACATGGGATCTGGTACCGGAGTTTTAGCCATTTTAGCCAAAAAGATGGAATCCAATTATACTGAAGCAATAGATATTGAGGAATGGGCAGTTGAGAATTGTTTAGAAAACGCGTACAAAAACAACACTGAATTCATCATCAAATTAGGCGGTAAAGAACAAATTAGTGATCAACCGTTTGATGTTATTTTAGCCAATATTAACAGAAATATCTTAATTGATCAAATGAGTATTTATGCCACCCGATTAAAAACAGGTGGTAAATTATTGTTAAGTGGATTTTTGACTGACGATGAAAATACGATTACAGATTGTGCAAATGCACAATCCTTAGAGTTAACTAAAAAATTAAACAAAGAAAACTGGCTATGCTTAACTTTTACCAAAAAGTAATCATTGTTTTTTTATTATCCTTGTTCAGTTCAGAAGTGTCAGCTGCAACAATTACAAAATTTTCTAGTAAAAAAGAGAAATTTATTAAAGAGCTTCAACAATTCTTCGAAAATACAAGTGAAGATGAAGCCGACATCATTATGGCTGAATTTCGGGCAATTTGGCCCATGGAATTAATCGCTCCCAAAAAAGAAGAAAAAATTTACAAAGAGGCCAACAAAGTATTCTCAGAAAGAATGAAAAGGCTCAAAGCGTCGAGTACATTTACCTATTCATTCTACAGTCAAAAGCTGAATAATTATCAAATTAGTATGATTATTCAAATGTGTAATAAAATGTTAAAGAATAGATTGAAAGCTATTCCTGATTTCAAAACCTACATTTATTCCGTTATTAGTTTCTTAGTAACGCATCAAACCGAAGATTCATTTGATGCTTGGAACATTACTGCCAATAAATTAATTGATGAAAAGAAAAGATACTTTACTGTATTTATGAATAACTGTAACAACATCTTTTTGTATAATTCAATTTATATTTCCCAAAATGTTAACTGGAAAGGAACCTCTACAACGTTTTCTTTTGATTATGATAGCTTACCAAAAGTAGTTTTTCCAAAAATGGATTTGTACTGTTTAGCTAAGGGTGATACATCTAAGATTTATAATACTCGTGGAGCATACTACCCAACTATTGGTGTTTGGAAAGGAAAAGGCGGCAGAGTTTTATGGACGCGAGCTGGTATGGATACGGCAGATACCTACGCTGATTTAAATAAATATAGTATTCAATTAAAATCATCAAAATACAAAGCGGACTCGGTGAGTTACAAAAACAAGAAGTACTTTGAAGAAATGATTGTTGGAGGATTAGAAGAAAAAATCCTAGCAAATACAAACGAAGAAAATGCTACATACCCTCGTTTCATTTCCTATTCTGGTCAAGTTAAAATTGAAGAAATCGAAGACAGTATCGATTACGAAGGTGGATTTATGATTAAGGGAAGTAAATTTATTGGAAAAACTGTAGATAAAACACTAGCAAAAATCATAATCAAGCGACGAGGAGTTCCTTTTCTAATTGCAAAATCTCAAAGTTTCACAATTAACAATAAACGAATTGCAACACGTTATGCCACGATTACGATGGTACTGGATACAGACTCAATCTTCCACCCTGCTTTGCAACTTAAATTCATTAATAAAAAGAGAGAATTAACCTTATATCGAGAAGGAAAAGGAATTGGAGCCTCACCTTACTACAATACCTTTCATAAAGTAGATATGGAAATTGAATGGTTAAAATGGGGAATTGATAAAGATTATATGGACTTCTTAACAATTCCTGGCTCCAGTTCTGGGGTTATGAAATTGGAATCAAATAGCTTTTATTCCGAAGAGAAATTCATGTCTATCCAAGGACTGCAAGAAATACATCCATTATATAATATCAAGAAATTTGTGATGGATGAAAACTTTGAAGAAAGAACATTTAAAGACACCCAACTAGCCGATTACATTCATAAATCATTCGAATCTGTTCAACGATCATGTGTAAGATTAGCAAGTCAAGGTTTTCTAATCTATAATATAGAAGAAGGTTTAATTACAGTCCAAGATCGATTATTTGATTTCATGAATGCAAAATCAAAAAAAGGCGATTATGATGCTATTCAAATAATCTCTGATATAAAAGGAGAATCAAATGGGTCAATGAACTTAATTAACTTCGACATTACTCTAAAAGGAGTTGCTGGAGTTGCATTAAGTAGAGCAAGAAGCACAGGATTTATGCCTCAAAATGGAACATTTAAATTACACCGTAATCGAGCAATGTCGTTTGGAGGTATAATACGTTCAGAGCGTTACGAGTTTTGGGGAAAGAAATTCGAATTTAACTACGATGATTTCAGCATCGGATTAAGTGAAGTTGATTCAGTACGACTAAAAGCAGGTTTCGAAGAAGGAAAAAAGATTACTCCAGGCGGGAAAACTATGATGCCAATAATTATGGTCCAAAGTGTTATTGAAGATGTAAGTGGCCGATTAGAAATTGATTGGCCTTCAAACAAATCTGGAATTTTATCCGACTCATTCCCGGAATTTCCACGGTTTTTTTCTGAAAAAAAATCATATGTTAGATACAATAAAAGAAACACGAGGGGAAAAGCATACGATCCGAATAAAGTATACTTTCAACTCGATACCTTCACAGTTGATAGTATGGGAACTTTTGCAAATGCAGGTTTAAGGTTTAGTGGTAAATTTCATTCTGGTGGAATCTTCCCCGATTTTGATGAAGAACTTAAATTAATGCCGGATCACTCTTTAGGATTTAAGCGAAAAGCACCACCTGCAGGTTTTCCAATTTATGGAGGAAAGGCAAACTTTAAGAACGATATCATACTAAGCAATAATGGATTAATGGGAGACGGAGACTTTGAATATATCACAAGTATTACAACATCAAAAGCTTTTGTATTCTACATTGATTCAATGAAAGCTCATGCCCAAAATTCTATTATAAAGCCTCAAATCTCTCCAGTAGAATATCCTGATGTAGAAGGTAGCGAAGTAAAAGTAGCCTTTTATGCAACCGATGATTATTTACAATTAGATAAAGTCAAAACACCTATTAGTATGTATTCAAAAGGAGCAAAAATGAATGGTACTTTGGTGTATAATCATAAAGGAATGACTGGTGATGGGATTATTGATTTTGAAAATGCAGATTTAAAATCAAATATTTTCGAATTTAACAATATGACGTTTAACGCCGATACATCTGATTTTAAATTAAAAGCGGATAGTACCGCCGCTGCAGAAAGTGGTGTTGACGCTTCTGGTGGGATAGCCTTTAGTACAAATGATGTAAATTCAAAAATTGATTTTAATAAACGTGAAGGTGAATTTCTAGCTAATGGTGGAGCATCATTTGTAGATTTCCCTATGAATAAATACATCTGTTTCATGGATCAATTTAAATGGTTTATGGATGATTACGAACTGGAATTATCTTCTTCTGATAAAGCTGCAAAAACAAACGATGATTCAGCTGTAGAAGGACAAGAGTTAGCTCTATCAGGATCAGAATTTATATCAACTCTACCTTCACAGGATTCGTTACGTTTCATATCTCCAAAAGCGAATTATGATTTACAAAAATACATCATCAAGGCGCACGAAGTTAAATATATAAATATTGCAGATGCTAGAATTTATACAAGTGATGGGGAAATAATCGTTAATAAAAATGCCAACATGGATCCATTACTAAACGCTAAAATTGTTGCCAACATTACAACTCAGTATCACACAATTACAAGTGCAAAAGTTAAGCTAAGAGCAAGAAAAGATTATACTGCTGAAGGTGATTATGAATACGTGGGCGGTGATGGCTCTAAGCAATTAATCCACTTTAATAATATCCGTGTTGATTCCTCATTCCAAACTGTTGCAAGTGGTAATATAGCTGAATTAGATAAATTTATGTTAAGTAGTCACTTTCATTATAAAGGAATAACAAAAATTGAAGCCAATAAAAAAGGAATGTATTTCAGAGGTGCCACATTCTTACAACATGACTGTAAAAACCTAAAGAAATCATGGATTGGATTTGCTAGTGACATAGACCCTGCTAATGTTATGATTCCTATCGAAGAAGGAATTCAAGCTTGGATGCCAGGTCAAAAGAAAGGGGCTAAATTAGGAGCAGGAGTTTTACTCAAAATAGACTCCACTCACCTCTACTCTGCCTTTTTATCCCCACAAAAATACCACAGTGACAATAGTCTAATTTCCGCATATGGTTTTATGAATTATAATGATCAATTAAACGAATATCAATTATCCAATAAGGATAAATTAATGGAGTCTAATTTCCCTGGTAACTTCGTTGGATTAAATACAAAAACTTGTGCAGTTCGTGGTGAGGGGAAAATCACATTAGGAAGTGATAAATTGGGACAGGTAAACTTCACCAATTACGGAGAGGTTAAACAAAATCCTAAAAACGATTCTATTATAATTCAAGGAGCACTTGCAACTGATTTTTTCATTGACGAAAAAATGTGGACGAACATTTTAAATAACGTTTTGGGTAATCCAAAATTAGAACCAGTAGACAACACACGCCCAATTTACGGAAAAGCCATTCGTGAAATGGCAGGAAAAGAACTTGGGGATAAATTAGTATCTCAGTTAAATTTATACGGTGCCTTTAAAAAAGTACCTAAAGAAGTTCGTCATAACATAATGTTCTCAGACGTTAAAATGTATTGGGATAAATACACAAAATCTTACAAGTCAAACGGATTATTAGGAATTGGTGTAATGGATAAAAAACAAGTTAATAAGTACGTTAAAGGTCACATTCAATTAACACGTAAGAAAGGAACAGAAAAGCTATCGATTTATTTAGAATTAGAAGATGAGCTTTGGTATTTCTTTGAATATTCAAACGGTGTTATGCGTTGTGTTTCATCTCAACCCGAATTTAATGCTATGATTACTGATTTAAAGGCAGACAAGCGAGAAATGAAAGCTGAAATTAAATCACAAGGTCCTTATTCATTCATGCTCGGAACCGAAAGAACAAAACGTAAATTTGTTTCTGCAATGAAAAACTAAACTAACATCCAAGTTTTCGAGAAGTGACTAAAGTAATTTAGTTGCTTTTTTTTGTTTTAAACTTCAATTAAAAATTGAAGTTTAAAACCATTTCTGATCATCAAAAAAGCGAATTCCTCATAAAAGAATTTGAATCAAAAAAAAATCAAAGGGTCCAGTGCACTGATAGATATTTAAAATTAGACTTCTAAAGTTATTATCACTAACTCAGAAATAACAAATTAATAATTCATGAATTATGTTATTAGAAGGCAAATACACAGTTTAAACTTTAAACGTGATACTCTTCGAAAGTAGAATCTTAAATCTTGGTAAAGTTGGCAAAACAGAAAACTTATCTGTCTTAAATAAATTCACTTTAATAACAACTTATACTACATTCAACAACCAATTAATGACATATAATATTTGTTGAAGTTGTAAACCCCTTTAATTAACAACTTTTTTACGCAAACTAAATGCAGCTAAAACGCCACCAAAAGCTCCAAATAGGTGGCCTTCCCAGGATATTAATCGGTTGGTTGGTAAAACACCAAATATTAATCCTCCGTAAAGAATAGCTACAACAATAGCGATCAATATCGACTTTATATTTTTCTCAATAATTCCATTTGAGATTAAAAACCCTGCCAAACCATAAATGACTCCACTGGCTCCAATATGATTTCCATAACCAGCAAATAACCATGTAAGCCCACCTCCTACTAAAATGATAATAGCAACAACTGGAATCCATCTTTTTTTATAAAAAACCGATAGTGTTAAAAGCAACACAAATAAAGGAATTGAGTTAGAAATTAAGTGGTAAAAACCACCATGTAAAAAAGGAGATGTGAAAATCCCAATTAATCCAGATTGAGTCCTAGGGATAATTCCGTAAGCGTTAATCTTAAATGGAATAATTAAATCAATGATTAGAATTCCGTAAAGAATCGCAATTAAAATTCCTATACCCTTTATATTTCTAAATATTTTAGCTCCAATCATCGAATACTCTTTTAAAAAATAGACTAAAAAAAACCGTCTACAATTAGTATTTATTTATTGTTGAAAAACAAACTTATGAAAATCCCTCTGAATATAAAGGTTTTGAGCTTAATAGTATTACTTGTTAATACTATTGGTAATAACACAAAATGTATATCAACTTGTAAATAGATTTGCGGAAAACTACACGGAATCCTTGTTAGCCTATGAAAAGCTATTTTACAAATCGTTAGAAGTTATAGTCAACACCTATAATAAGGAGATAAATAAACATCTTAAATAAAAGCAATTATTTACTTAAAATTTAAATTATCTCTAGCTTAAGTTTAAGGCTGCTAAAAAGAAAACATCATTAAGAAATTTGCGAGAAATTCAATTAAGAAGAATCCGAAAATAGATTGAATACTATTCAAAAGCTGCTTTAAAAAACATTCTAAGACTCATTTTTTTTAAAAATTTCCTCTTTACCCATAATGCTTTCGAAAAGCATCAAAAAAAAAATAAGTTTAGAACACTTGTAAAAACTAAATTTGAGCAAAATTCCAATTATTAAAAGTCGAAAAATCCATTTAACATTTTTTTTTTTGCGAAAGAGTTGATTTCGTAAATATTCCAAGTATTTAAAACCAAAACAAGGGAACTATTTTATTACCTTTCACAGATAAAAAAACTAATCATGGAATCAGGATACTTACCACTTATTATTTCCCTTGTCGGAATATTTTTACTTCTTATCGGATCTGTATATACCGTAAAACAAAAAACTGCCGTAATCATTGAAAGACTTGGTAAATTTAATACTGTGTCCATGTCAGGATTAAAATTTAAAATTCCACTAATTGATAAAAAAGCTGGAGCTGTAAACTTAAAAGTAATGGAACTGCCAGTTGAGGTAGAAACTAAAACCTTAGACGATGTATTCGTTAGAATGGTCGTTTCGGTACAATACTTTGTAGTTGAAAGTCCTGAGCAAATTCAAAAATCATTCTATAAGTTTGACAACCCGCATCGCCAAATCCAATCTTATGTATTTGACTCTATTCGTTCTGAAGTTCCAAAGTTAAGTTTGGATGATGTTTTCTCTGAAAAAGATAAAATTGCAGTAGCTGTAAAGCATGAATTACATGAAACAATCAAAGATTTTGGTTTTAATATCTTGAAAACATTAATTACTGATATTGATCCTGATGCTAAGGTTAAGGAATCGATGAATGAAATAAATGCCGCTAAACGCTTAAAGGAAGCCGCTAAAGAATATGCACAAGCAGAAAAAATTAAAGTTGTCGCCGCTGCAGAAGCTGAAGCCGAGAGTAAAAAGTTGCAAGGTGAAGGAATAGCTGATCAAAGAATTGCTATCGCAAATGGATTAAAACAATCTGTTGAAGAAGTCAAAGGTGCAATGGAGGAAGGTGTTACTGGTCGTGATGTCATGAATATGTTATTTATGACTCAACATTATGACACAATCGGTCGTTTAGGTGAAACTGGCGTAAACACTATTTTTGTTCCTTATTCGCCGAATTCTGTTGGAGATTTACAAACACAAATCCAAAGTAGTTTGTTGGCTGTTGAAGCTCAAAAGAAGGCTTAATGGTTATAAACAGATAAAGAAAAAAAGCTCTTTAATTAGGGCTTTTTTTGTTTTGAATATTTTATTTAAAAGAGGCTATTAAAAGGTAAGACTGAGGAAACTTTAAGTAATTACTTAAAGATCCTGCGCTACGCTCTGGATGAACTGTGCTTAAAAACAAATATTATCTCCATGATTTTCTGAATAATTCATTTGAGATTTACCAATAGCAAATGCTTGTTTAAGTAATTTGTTGGCAATGGCTA
>JAQXEE010000038.1 GCA_029251005.1 Flavobacteriales bacterium
ATTAACTGATTTGAATTGACTGTACATTTTTAAAAAAACTTTTTAGTATTTTGAGAAAGTGTTTTTAGGATAAATTAGAATTAATTCTCAACAAGTTTAACCGAACATACTCCAAAGCAATTAAAGAATATTCATGAAATTTATTTCCAAATAACTTAGGTTATTCGTTCAGTTCGCCAATTTATATACTTGAATTAGGTTTACAGTTTTGCTAAATAATCTTCCACATTTTTTTTCACCCTAACATCAATGTTTGAATTATCTGCCTTTACAAACTTCTCCCCTATAATTTTCTCGTACAACTCGATGTATCTGTCACTAACTGAAGCTATATATTCCTCTGTCATATCAGGAATAGCTTGACCATCCTGTCCCTGAAAACCGTTTTCAATCAACCATTGACGAACAAACTCTTTTGACAATTGTTTTTGTCCCTCTCCTGCTTTTAAGCGCTCTTCATATCCTTCTTGATAAAAGTACCTTGATGAATCAGGAGTGTGAATTTCATCAATTAAAAGAATATTACCATCTTTATCTTTTCCAAATTCATATTTAGTATCTACCAAAATCAACCCTTTCTCAGCAGCCATTTCAGTTCCTCTTTGAAAAACTTTTTTAGTGTAATTTTCTAATTGAATATAATCTTCTTCACTCACAATTCCCTGTTTCAATATCTCCTCTCGAGAAATATCTTCATCATGCCCTTGATCTGCTTTGGTAGTAGGCGTAATAATTGGTTCAGGGAATTTTTCATCCTCAACCATACCATCAGGAAGGTCTACCCCACACAAAACTCTTAATCCAGATTTATAAGTTCTAGCAGCGTGTCCTGTTAAGTAACCTCTGATTACCATCTCTACTTTAAAAGGATCTGCTTTTTTACCAATCGAGACGACAGGGTCTGGAGAATCCATTAACCAATTAGGCACAATGTCTTCGGTCGCTTTTAAAAACTTATACGCGATTTGGTTTAATACTTGACCTTTAAAAGGAATACCTTTTGGTAAAACAACATCAAACGCAGATAATCGATCGGATGCAACCATTACCAATACATCATCACTAATTCCAAACACCTCTCTTACTTTCCCTTTGTAATAAGAAGTTTGTCCTGAAAATTGAAATTTTGAAGTTGTTAAAGTATTCATAAATCTAAATATTTTGCACAAAAATAATGAAGATAAAGTAGAGTTTAAAGAATTAGCTGTTCAACTTTTTAACAAAAAAAACATCAGACGGCAAGCTTCCTGAAAAATCTAATTTATTTTCTATTTAAATTAACTTTTAGGATTGCATCAAAAAATTCTGCAGACTGTTTAATTTCCTAAATGTGTAACTTAAACATTCTACAGCAGCATTAAAAAAAACATTAAGCCCTTTTAATCAGCAGGAAAGTTCCTTATATTTTCAGCCACAGATACAAAGAAAACAAACGATAAAAAAATTCTGATGTGTTCTGAAGTCCGAAATCAATCTTAACTTTACAATTATGGGAAGAAAAAGAAAACAATTGCCTGTTTTTGAAAACGTAACAATTATTGATGCTGGAGCAGAAGGAAAAGCAGTAGCAAAAGTTGACGAAGCAGTAGTGTTTGTAACAGGTGTAGTGCCTGGAGATATTGTTGATTTGCAAGTAACCAAAAAGCGAAGAAGATTTTACGAAGCAAAGCCAATTAAATTTCACGAATACTCTAAAGACAGAACAGAAGCTTTGTGCGAGCATTTTGGTGTTTGTGGAGGTTGTAAATGGCAAGAATTACCGTACAACAAACAGTTATTTTACAAGCAGAAGCAAGTAAACGATAATTTCCAAAGATTAGGTAAGTTTGAATTCCCTGAAGTAATGCCTATTCTAGGTTCTGAAAAAACAGAATTCTATCGTAATAAAATGGAGTACACATTTTCCCACGCTGAATGGTTAACATTTGAAAAACTGAACACAGATATTGAAAAGAAACCTGCAGTTGGTTTACATGTACCTGGTAGATTTGACGGCATTATTAATATCGATAAATGCTTTTTACAAGGATCTATTTCAAATGATGTTAGAAATAAACTTAGAACCTTTGCGCTTGAAAAAGAAATCCCATTCTTTAATATGCGCGCTCAAGAAGGAATTTTAAGGAACCTCGTCATCCGAACCGCATCAACTGGAGAAGATATGGTTATTGTAATCTTCTTCGAAAACAATCAAGAAATAATTAAAGATGTGATGGAATTCTTAAAAAATGAATTCCCCTCAATTACATCACTAATGTATATTGTAAATGAAAAGAAAAATGACAGCTTTGGAGATCAAGAAGTAATTCTTTATTCTGGAAAAGATCATATATACGAAGAAATGGAAGGCTTGAGATTTAAAATAGACCCTAAATCTTTCTATCAAACTAATTCATTACAAGCTTATGAATTGTACAAAGTGACTCGTGATTTTGCAGGAATTAAAGACTCCGATATAGTTTATGACTTATATACAGGAACAGGAACAATTGCAAATTTCGTCGCTAAGCAAGCAAGAAAAGTAATTGGAGTTGAATACGTTCCTGAGGCAATTAAGGATGCAAAAATAAACTCTGAAACAAACAACATTAATAATACCACTTTTTTTGCAGGTGATATGAAAGACATCTTAACAAATGACTTTGTAAATAAAAATGGTAAGCCAGATGTTATTATTACTGATCCACCAAGAGCAGGAATGCATGAAGATGTTATTGATGTGTTATTAAATTCAGCACCCGAAAAGATTGTTTACGTAAGTTGTAATCCTGCTACCCAAGCTAGAGATATTCATTTGCTAGATGGAGATTATGCTGTAGAAAAAGTTCAACCGGTAGATATGTTCCCTCACACCCACCATGTAGAGAATGTAGTTCTTTTAAAAAGAAAAAAGTAACTTTAAGTAACCGCTAGATAATTTCAACATGGATAGTAAAACTATTGTTTTAAATAAAGAACAAATTCACGCTAAAATAAATCGTATGGTTCATGAAATTCATGAGCTATGCTACAGCGAAAAAGAAATTATCATTTGTGGTATTATTGAAGGTAATGGAGATAAGATAGCGAATCGAATAGCGAATCAATTAGAAATAATATCCTCTCTGAAAATTACAAGATCTAAGATTAAAATTGATAAGGAAAATCCATTATCAAGCAAGATTGAGTGCGCCCTCCGTTCTGAAGAATACGCAAACAAATCGATAATAATTGTTGATGATGTAAGCAACAGTGGTAAGACTTTAATGTACGCCGTGAAGTATTTTATGGAATCACATGTTAAAGCAATCAGACCACTAGTTTTAGTTGACCGAAACCATAGTCGTTACCCTGTGAAGCCTAGTTTTGTAGGAACAACTATATCTACAACTATTAAAGATCATATTCATGTTGAAATGAATGATGAAAACGAAGCTGTTTACCTTGTTTAACCAGGGCGGCTAATAACTTACCGAAAAACTTGGGGCTATAAAAAGAGCCCCTTCCCTATCTGTAGATAATTGAATCCCAAAAGTGGAAAGAAAGGAATATCTAAGCGGATTAAAATCAAAATAAGCCGTTCCACCTTGTGAACTTAGTGTTCGATTTATTTGGCCGTCGTTAATTTGCATAAAGTCATAAAACATGTTTACATAAATTCTTTGTAAATAAACTAGTCGTCCAACTTTCCAATCAGGATAAAGCAAAGGCGTAATATATTCGACACTTAACTTTTCGCCATTTTTGAAACCCTGATTTGATACACCTCTAGGTTCTATTAAATAATTGGGGACATAAAAATCACTTCCCCATTGCTTTCCTACTGAGAACTTTAAACCATCATTTTTAAAAAACCCACGAATTGTTGACGAAACATTTAAAACTTGTGCATTTTGAGATGAGTTTAAATTAAAATAATATGCCGAAGAGAACCTAAGGCTTAATGGAGAATACAAATCTCGAACAGCTGGCTTATGAGCAACGATGAAAGAAAGGATAAACTGAGAGCTTTCTTGAATCACAGCAGTATCTTTATAACCTGGTTCAAAATCATAATCGGACTCGCTATATAAATAGGCACTTTCTAGAAAAAATGATTTCCTGAATTTTGAGCCATTATAATACAAATTCACTTTACTACCCGCTTGATAACTCAGTGTTTTTAAATTCGTCTTTACATCTTGAATTGATACATTCGGTTCAAACAAATTAGAAACTCTACCAAAAAATTGAGGATAAAAATGTTCAAACATATAGTCGGCAGTCCATTGTTTACTTTTCGAATCGGAAAAATAATCATAATTTAAACTTAATATAGATGAACTTAATAAGTTTTGAGAAAAAACAGATGCTCCTAAATTCGCATTTTGTTCACTTGGATTAATAGAAAATGGAGCCCAACTATGGAAATTAAACAAATTTAAAAGAGGCTTGTATTTGGTTACTTTAAACGTATCCGTTTGAATTATAAACTGAGTATTATCTCCAGTCCAAATTTCATCTTGTGTGAAATCATACCCCATAGTAATTTCAGATCGGACTAACCTTGATCCATTATTATGATAGTCTGCATAAATCACTTCAGAATTCAGACTATCTAGCGCTATAAAATCCAGTCCAAACTCTGGATTAACAACCTTCTTTAATTTATTTTCATTCCACCAAGCAATCACATCTTTATTTGCATGAATTGTCTCAACAAGATATCCACCCTTATAAGGAGTTGGATTACTAAACGGTGTACTAAAAGGTCTGCTATATTTTATTGCATCATTAATTAAATCAACTTCAAGTAAGAAATTACTTTTGCCTTTTAAACTTGACAGCACAATTTCATTCGCTCCAAACCAATTCGGATGATAAATCATTTCCCGATTACCAAAACCAATCCTCTGCAACTCCACTCCTTCTAAATCAACAATTAACAAAAAACTATTATTAGCTTTATCAACCTCAACCAAAGCTATTTTATCAGCAGTAGGGTTTAAACATGGAGCAAACCACCTTGTTTTTCGCTTGATTCTTCTTCGTTTCTTCGTTTGAATATTTAAAAGAACAACTTCACTGTAATCCAAATAACTCCACCTTGGATTCACTCTTTTTTCAGACCAAATTAAGTAGCCATTAGAGTATCTTAAACTATTCTCATCATAATTACCCGGTACATGCAATAATTGTTCTAATCCACTTTTTAAGGTTACGAATCGCAAAGGTTTATCAAAAGACTTTTTCACAGCAATTAAAGTAATAGTATCTACTAAAACAGGATTTTCGTAACTAACGTAATCATTACTTTTTTTAGTGATAATTTCAACATTTGTAATCTCCTCAAACCCTTTTAGACTTCTTATTTTTTTTTGAGAAGAACAAATTAAATCACCATACAATTGATTGATTGATTTACCTGTTATTTTTTTTAAGTGATAACTAAAGGGATAAAGTGGAAAAGGATTTCTCACTAAACGTGTTAAAAGCTCATCCCAAACTGAATCTGATAAAGATGCTCTTAAAAAATAGCCAAGTTTGTAGTGGTCTGAAATACAATTCTTAAAGCTGCCAAAAGACGCCTTTTCGTAACTGATTGAATCTAATTCAGAAATCTGAGCTTTAAACTCTCGAAGAAACTTCCCATAATTAGCACGACCTCTTGTTAAATTTTCAGATTCCGAATAAACCGCATCTCCTTCAATAAACCATAGCGGAGTTGTTGCCACAATAATAGCCCCAATACCTTGTTCACCAAATAAAACATTAAAAAGCTTACCAATACCTTGATTATACTTTTCAAATTGAATTACATGCCTATATTCATGAACCGCTAATTTCGTTAACCAATCAACACCTTCGTTTTCTTGAGACATTGTTGCATAAAATTCAGATCGTTTAGGAGCTAACGTAACAAAGCCATTGTCTACAGTTGTGTTGTTTTGTAAAATAATTGAAATCTTCTTAGGCTTTGTTTTTAAAGTCTTCCTTGTAACAGTATTGGCATAAACAAGAATATTAGCAAGCTCCTGAGCCTTGCTTTCAAAGTCAACTGGGAAAATTAATTGAAAATTTTCGGTTTTAATTTGGCTCCACTTAACACCAGCTGGATTTTGCCCCAATGAGTACAACTGCCCTTTTAAAATAAAAGCATTGAGAATAATTATTAAGAATAGGCAACGTTTAGCCATTTGAATCGTTATTTGAAACAAGATTGTATCTTTGTTCATGTAATATTATATCATAAATACCCAATGGCAAAAAATCTAAGTTTAATTCTAGTTTTAAGCATCGTAATGCTCGCTTGTAAACCCGAGTCTGAAACAGATGCGTTTTGGGACGGCATAAATACAAAAGACAAGTATCAACCTTTTACTTTTGCGTTAACTTCTAGTCAAATTGAAACATGTGCATCTATTTCTCAGCCTACTTTAACAAGTATGTTAAATGCAGAATTTGAAGGAATTGATAATGCTAATATAAATGCTTCAATGATGTTTTCGTCCATCTCAGACCCTCAGTATTCTAACATTGCAGAAGAATTAAAGTTTCTTTTTGATTTAAATGGAAATAATACTTTTACAAACTACCCCGCCTTTGTAAACAACTTAACTTGTTTTAATACGGACACAGCTTCTTTTTTCGAATCAATTAGGACTCAAATTAACAGTTCACCCAAAATAAAACTAGGAATTAAAACAGTAATTGATAAGAAAGATTTAAATATTTATGTAAAAGGTGAGTATCAAGATAATGTTACAAGTAGTCATTCAATTGCAATTTACATTTATCGTAAATCTGAATGGGCAAACCAAGAAACCCCCTCAGGAACAGAATCAATAAAATTTAAAAACAAAATAATTTCAGCTACGACTCCAACAGTTGGTTCTACTTTAAACAGAAATAATAAAGGAGCAACCTTTAGGAAAGTAGGAACATTCCATTTCTCAAACGAAAACAGATCAAACCTAGGTGTTTTAGCAATCGTTTACAACCTTGAAAACGATAAACCATTTGAAGTATTAAATTCCTTGAAATTAGAAACCTTGTAAATAAAAAAAGGCTGTTCGTCAACAACCTCTTCTGGCATAACCAGCTAATTAAGGCATTATTTAACTGATTAATTGTAAAACAACCTTAGCACAAATTAGTTACACTGAGGCAAAAATCGGGTCATATTCGTTTTTATGGGAACTACCCCTAAAGCTTATTTAAACTGAAAAAAGAAAAATAGTATTCTTTTGCTTGCGTTGACAAAGCAGAAGAATAAAACATATGGGTATTTTAACATTTATTAAATGATTTAATCCATTGGAATATTTAACATGAAAAATTATACTCAGAAAAAATAATTAGATTTCTAAAATGAAATACCTTATTTGCACCCAAATAAAAAGCACTAATAACCAACTTTTTTTTGGCCATAGGTACAAAAAATATAATATTTTAAGAGTACAACATTCAATTTTAAATACGCCCCCATTGGTGGTGATTCTCTAGAAATTGAATTCGTAGCTTATAAATTCACCGATGTTAATCTTTTCTCTTTATTTAACGTCTTTTCTGTTTTAAAGCGATAATATAATACCCAGATCAGCGTTAAAAAAATATGCGACTCATCATTATACTTTCATTGATTACTCTTGTAGGCTGTGCCCAAAAAGAAACACCGCCAAAGAAAAAGCCACTCATACAAAACACTAAACTTTCTCACTATGTGAATAGACATCCAAACGATTCAAATCAAAGCATCTCTATGGGATCTGTATCAAATGGAAACTTAAAACACGGTAAACTAATTCCATTTTCAGGAAACAACTTTGATTACTTTGATGAAACAAGTTATTTAAATGGTAGGGCGTTTTTAAATTCGAAGGTCTTAAAAACGATACTTAATAGTTATGCGTTATTTGAAACCTTACAACCGAAAAGGAAATTTAAAATAATGGAATGTGCTCATAAGCATGGAGGGAAGTTATGGCCACACAGAACTCACCAAAATGGATTAAGTGTTGATTTTATGATGCCTAAGTTAAAGGACAGTTTACCGTACTACGGACTTGACACATTAGGAAGCAAGCATTACTGGTTAACCTTTAATAACAATGGACAGTATAATTCCGACACCTCAATTTCAATCGACTTTGAATTAATTGCTCAGCATATCCTAACATTACAAAAAGAAGCTAAAAAACACAAATTAAAAATTGCTAAAGTGATTATTAAAATTGAATTAAAAGATGAACTATTTGCGGGGAAATACGGGGGAATTCTAAAAGAAAGTGGTATTTATGTTGTTAATTCCTTAACACCAAACATTAATAGCTTGCACGACGAACATTACCATATTGATTTCAAGGAATTTTAAAATCGTTTCCCTATTTTGATGTTGCTCATAAAACAAATCCAAAAGTTGTATATAAAATAAGTTATTAGAGCCTCAACACGAACAAGTTAAATTAAGACAAAACCCTTACACAACTATTTTTAGTTTTTAGAAAGGACTTACAAAAAGTAAATAAAAGTCAACTGCAGCTTTATTGATTGCATAAAACTGGCATAATTATTTCGTTACTTATTTGATGAGAGTTATTTTAACCATTCTATTTCTTATTTCTATCCAACTTAACGCACAAACTCAAAAGAATCTTAAACTAATCGATTTTGAACGTAATCAATATATTAGAAATACTTTTAATCCTTCGTTTTATTCAAAGAAGAAAGTTCCTCAAACCACGCAATTTATTAAGAGTAATATAACTAAAGAGAAGTATCTTTTTAAGGTTACGCCTAATCTTACCTATGGGATATCAAATTCAAAAGAAAGTAAATTATTAGCTGCTATTATTCAAGGAATAAAACATTACTCTGAATTTGAATTTTTAGCAGATGATTACGTTCAAATATCTACAACTAAAACCTATGCTTTAAAGGAATTTCTTAGAATAAAAGTTCACTTCATATCTGATACAGCATTATTCAAAAAAACAGCTACTCATCAGATAAATAATTTAGAGAAATTAACTCAATATGAAACCTCTGAACTAATTACATTAAAAGAACCAATAATTGTATCTTACTTTTCAAATACACAAGAAACAGCATCAGGTATTGTAAAACAACATAAAACCCTAATTACACACGGAAATAAAGTCTTATACAATTCGATAAAAAATAATTTAACAAGAACGATTATACACAGTCCCGAATTAAACAATATTACGTTCAAATATAAAAATGGAAAAATGGATCTTTACCTTACCGGGGGATTAATGGATTATACGTTATCTAATTTACTTATTGAAATAAACAATCAAGTGCACTTAGAGGCTACTGGAATTAAAACAATTTATGATAACCACCAAAATACTAGTAGAAACTTAAAAAGACTAAGTTACAGAGGACGAGTGAGTTTGGACAAAGTCATAGGAAACAATCTACTTCAGGTTAATGATATCTAAACGATAAAATAATCTTTCAAATCTTGCATCTCCACTTGTGCAGTACATTCTTATTATTTGATTTATGCATGTAACTCAAAGAAAATGTCACTTTTATTGAATAGCATTTGATCTTAAAAATCATGAAAACTCTAAATATTTATTTTGGTAAGTAAATTAGAT
>JAQXEE010000053.1 GCA_029251005.1 Flavobacteriales bacterium
GCGCAGCGGAACTTGTCTATGGCGTAGGAAAATTGCTTACGCACCGAAGATAAATAAAAGAGAAGAACCTACCCAAAGCTTTTGAAATTACACGTGTGTTATAGGTAGTTTTATTTCCATATTGATCACTTCCCAATTATTTCCTTTGAAATTATAAGTGGAATTTTTAGATTTATTTTCTTTGAATCCGAGGTTTTTATAACAACTAATTGCATTATTATTCCAAGCGAAAACGTTAAGGTCTACAATTGAATTAGGTTTTTGTTTTTCAATTAGTTTAAGCATTTCTGTAATTATAATTTTTCCAATTCCTTTCCCACGAAGGTCTGATTTTCCGATTAAAATTCTAGAGAGTCTTGAATTACCATTTGAGAAATTTAATTCACAATGCCCGATTATTTCACCTGTAGTATTGAGTTTTATTTTGAACGGTTCTAAGTCTTTTTGTTTTAAGTAGTTTTCTAGTTGACTGTCGGTTAATGGATAGTTGAAAATTGTTCCAGCAAATTGTATAAGTTCTTCTTCACTTTTTATCCATTGTTTTAGTGATGCAAAATCTGTATTTGTGAACTTATCAAGAGTAACCATGTTTTTTCGTAATTACCTATAACGTTTAGGGTAATTGTCTGAAGCTTTTAGACATGTGACGCGGAGCGGAACTTGTCTATAACGTAAGACAATGGCAAGTTAGCACAGAAGTTTGTTTATTGCAAAAGAAGTCCCAAAAGCTTTTGCAATTACCTATGTGTTACCGTACGTTTTTTATTTGTAGTCATTATTAGCCCATTTAATGCAAGGTTTTATCCAAGTATCTAAAGCTTGAAAAAGGAAACCATGGTTTAAGCCTGTATTTAGTTCAATTTCTTTAAAGTTGGGAATGGAGAGTTTTGATGTTTGTTTTCTTTTAATTGCTGAAACTCCAAATGGATCAGTTTTTTCAAAGATTGTTAGAATATTCCCACAGAAATTTATGTTTGGGTATTCCTTAATGTCTGATTCCTGAAAGCAACCAATAAAAATGAAATTGATTTTTGGGTTTTTAAGTTTACTTGAAACCATTTGAGCTAAATAGCCTCCTTTTGATGTTCCAATAACTGTTATTGTGTCTTTTGAATTTATTTTATGGATACTGTCAATTTGATGAATTACTTGATTTATCGCAGAGTCAGATTTAGTCGCGCTATTCCTTTTATTTATTATAGTGGAAAAGCCTGCGTTTTTAAATTTTTGTTTGATTTCATTTAGTTGAACTTTGCCATATTTTGGATGAGATTCATTTACATTGTGGGTTTCAAGGAATTTATTATGAAGAAATATAATATGCTTTTTAGCGATACATATATTACCGAATAAAAGAAGTGAAATTAGCGTAATAAGTTTCATTTAATGTACGGTAACGGTTAGTGTAATTTTCTGAAGCTTTAGACAAGGTGACGCTCAGCGGAACTTGTCTATTGCGTAGGAAAATTGCTTACGCACCGAAGATAAATAAAAGAGAAGAACCTACCCAAAGCTTTTGAAATTACACCTGTGTTACCAACCGTTATTTTATAACCCAGTAAAAAGGTCTAAAATATTGATGAATGTTTTGATAAACACCTTTGAGTTGAAGGTCCGAGATAATTATTTTACTGTTCTTTTTAAAGTGGTGTTTTATTGTTCCTTTTGATATTTCTTTGTTGCTCACTTCCTTAAAGCTTTTTGGATTTGAAATACTTATTTTAAAATTGGTTTTACATATGTTAGAGTCTAGAAGAAAAGGTTTGTCAAGAATTGATAACAATGAGTCTGAAGAGATGGTGTCGATAAAGTAGCTGACTTGTATTTGGTTACTATAGCCTGTAATTAGTTCCTTTAATTCTCCTTTTTCATTTTCGATATATTCTTTGTTTGGTTC
>JAQXEE010000059.1 GCA_029251005.1 Flavobacteriales bacterium
TTTAACCTTTTTAATATCTTCAATGTTGAATAGTAGAATCAACTTTTTGTTTAATTAGGTTTTACAAAACTATTTTTTTTGATCTGTTGGACATTACAATCATAGCTTAAGCATAGTTAGAATTCATTAACTTTTATCTTATCATTTTTATAAAAAACTAATAAAGTGATTTTCTCACATTGATAATTGATTAATATTATTTCATCAACTGTTAAAAAGCATTAACTTTACTGAACATCCTCCAACTATGAAGTTTTTAGTTTCAACAGATTTTTCTAAATGTGCCGATAATGCAGTAAAGTATGCTGTAGAATTCGCATTGAAGATGAATGCAGAAATCTGTTTGTTAAATACCTATCAACTTAAATATACAGATGTTGGTTTGTTTATTGATTTTGATGATTCGCGAAAAAAAGCTTCTTTACAAAACCTAAAAAATAAAGAAGCATCACTTAAATCCGAATATCCAGCCTTAAGTAATAATCAAATATTTGTTAAACAGGGTTTTGGAAAACTTGATGATGTAATTGAAGATATTAAAGACGACTACGATTTAGTTATTATAGGGGCTAAAGGTATAAACGGATTAAAAGAAATTTTAATTGGAAGTGGTACTGCTAGAGTAATTGGAAAAACAAGTATTCCAACTTTAGTAATCCCCGAAGAATCAACTTTTATTAGTAATTCAAAATTATTTTTTGCATTGGATTTAAAAGAGTCCTTAAAGCGAATTGAAGTAGATTTAATTAATAACATGTGTATTGAAAATAAAAACATTCATTTATTTCACAATTACCGTGATGCTCTCGAAATATCTGTAAAGGAAGAACAACAATTAGTAGATGACTTTAAAAACTATTTTGCAGGGGATGCTATTAGTATTGATTTAAAGTTTGATTCCAATACTGTTGATCCTATTGAAAAAGGAGTTCAAACATTCGATCCTCATGTTATTGTAGTAAAGGCAAGACATAGAAATTTGCTTCAATCGTTATTCCATTCGAATGTATCAGCTGATACTAGTTTACATACTAAACAGCCACTTCTTGTCCTTAAAGGATAAGTCCTTTAGTTTACAAAGTAAAATATTGAAAACCCTGTAAGGAATAAAATTCCAAAATAGCTTATAACTTTCTTCCACAATGGAGGGGTAAACCCCTCACCAATATACTTCTTTTGTACAAGTATGAAATTTAAAATTGCGATTACTGGCGCTACCACAAAAGAGGTTGACGTTGCTAAATCTACAATTGATTTGAAACCTGATTTAGACTCTAAACTTGGGTCGAAATATAAGAAATACATTAACACGAAAGAAACAACGGAAAGTATTAAAATTGAAATTACGTACTCTCTTTTTCGATTATCCAAGTTTTGTTTCTTTCCTTCTAGGAAAAGAATTTCTAAAATACGTTCAGACGATCTAGCATAACCATCCATAACAGCTATAGCAGTACCAAACATAATACAGAAAGCAGCTATTCCGATAATCCATTTACTCCAGTCACCCATTGCACTTGTAAACATTTCAACTACTTGAGCAGCAAAACCAGCTGACGATCCCGAAAGTTCTTCAGGAGATCCATAAAGTAAATTAGCTCCTAGTGTTACAAAACAAATAGCAAGAAGCGCTGAAATAATATAGCCAAAGTTGAAGTCAAATAATGTCTCTTTTAATTTAGGTCTGTATCCCGTTTGTTTCATTCTAGCTACTGTCCATAAACTATTCCACGCGGACAAGTCTAAGGCAGTAGGCATCCAGCCCATTAAGGCAATTATAAAACCTAAGTGTCCAATTCCCTCAGGAGTTGTTAAATCAGATAAATCAGGAGGGACAAATCCTTCATATGGTTGAATTCCTCCAGCAATTAAGCTTTTAGTGAAAGCTATTAAAGTAGAAATTAATAGAATTGATCCAACCACTTTTATTAAAATATCCAACACTTTGTATTTACCTGAAACTAAAATTCCAAAACAAACTCCAAAGAGTAGAATGGGAGTTATTATTTCAGGATGTTCAAATCCTTTATTTTTAAAATAGACACTGATTCCAAGTAGATTATCCATAAACCCACTTGTAACTACACCAACGGCGGAGGTGACAAAGAACATTGTGCCGATAGTTATTAAACCATATAACAATAAAACCCACTTCCCTAAACGGTTATACCCATCAATAATACTTGTTCCTGTAGCATTAGCATACCTTGAAGCGTATTCGAAAAAAGGGTATTTAAACAAATTCGCTAAAAGTATAATCCAAATTAAATCAAAACCATAAACAGCACCAGCTCTTGTACTTTGAACAAGGTGAGAAACACCTATACAGGTAGACGCAAACAAAATTCCTGGTCCTAATGCTTTGAGAATATTTTTATTGGCCATGCTTAAATTTTGTGCAAATATAGTGGAAACCGATAAAATCATATTTTTTTAAGAGCATTGCAACTGGAAATGTTTAACAATTCATATAATTTTTTCCGAAACGTTAATAAACTATGAATCAAGACTCTGCTTTGAATTTTTTTATTTACTTAAATAACAAATAAGTGAAGGCTAAAGGAGTATATAGAAAAAATGAGGTGTTAAGATTCTAACCTAGTTTGTACAAAAAAGTATCCTCTTTAATTAAAAAGGAGTTTTGCGAAGAGTTTAATCTTAAAATAAAAATATTCACCTGTTGTTGGGAACTAGATTATCTTTCAAGTTTACAATATTTATATGCTCAGGCAGTATGGGCAAAAGTTATTCATGGAGGTATGTTTTTTAATATCTCTAAAATTAGTGAGGTGAATTCATGATGGGTTTCTGGTTTTGATAGAATCTAAAGAGAAGTTTTTTTTCATTCAGTAAGGCAAAAGTCAAATAAATTTAGATTAAAATAATTCAGATGAAAGAGTTATACAATAAATTTATATTCATAGTTTTTACATTGTAAATAATCTATTGAACGTCTCAATAGTTAATATCTTTTTATGACTTTACCGAAGGAACGTTCATTTAAGAGGAAGTGAAACCATCTTGATTATGAAAGCTGTCTAATTAGTTTAAAAAATAATTGAAAATACAAAATCACCTTTTTGGCACGGAGCTTGAAAATATATTTTAAATTATTTCGATGAAAACCTTAAGTACCTTCTTTTTGTATTTGCCAATTATTGGATTTTCTCAATACTCTGCAAGTTTAGAGTTGCATATGATTAATGCTTCTGAAATTATTGTTTGTTTCGATGGGAAAACATATTCTCCTTGTTCAAAATTTGAGCTTCAAAACCTTTCAAAAGGGGAGCACGAACTAAAAATTTATAAACCAAAACTATATTTAAACCCTTCTGATAATTCGAATAGTAAACGCCTTGTGTCTATATACAACGGGAGTATAACACTTGCTGAAAATCAGTATACTACTTGTTCCATTAATAAATATCATCAAAAAGTAATCTCAACCAGATAAATTATAAGTCAGAAAACTTAAAAGTTCTATCCAGTTTAACACCTCTTTCTCCTTGTTTTAAAGTACAACATTCATGATATGCGTCGTGCTCGAAAAACAGAATGTAATCATTTTGAACAGCTTCTTCTAAAAATGAATGTTTTTCATTCATAGATAAAAGTGGTCTTGTATCAAATGAAGGAATGTAAGGAACTTTTAGATGTCCAACCGAGGGAATAAGATCAGCGCAAAAAACGATATCCCTACCTTTATAATTAAGAATTGGAATCATTTGGCTTTCGGTATGTCCATTAACCATTAATAGTTTAATATCTTTTCCTAATTCATCTCCAGATTTAATGAAATTTAAATGTCCTAATTCCTGAATTGGAAGCATATTTTCTTTTAAGAATGAAGCTTTCTCTCTTAAGTTTGGTTCAATTGCCCAATTCCAATGTTGTTGATTACTCCAGTATTTTGCATTTGGAAATGTTAGTTTATATTTTTCATCGTTTCTAATAACTGCACCGCCAACATGATCAAAATGTAAATGTGTTAGTAAAACGTCCGTAACGTCATCTGTGGTAAATCCTAATTTTCTTAAAGATGATTGTAAAGTATCATTACCATTTAGGTGAAAGTGACTAAAGAATTTTTCAGATTGTTTATCTCCAATTCCTGTGTCAATTAATATTAATCGATCTGCATCTTCAATAAGTAAAGATCGCATTGCCCAGTTGCACATATTATTATTATCTGCAGGGTTTGTTTTATTCCAAATAACCTTTGGTACAACGCCAAACATTGCACCACCATCTAATTTGAAATTTCCGGTTTCAACAGGGTATAAGTTCATAAACTTTTATATTTTCTTTAAATATAGAAACTGATTGCCATTAAATTTGCGGAATAACCACTAATTATTAAAACATGAGGGTTCATCTAATCGCAATAGGAGGAAGTGCAATGCATAATATGGCAATTGCTTTACATAAAAAAGGTTATCAAGTTACAGGTTCCGATGATGAAGTTTTTGAACCTTCAAAAGGAAGATTAAATAAACACGGTTTACTACCTGATAAAATGGGTTGGGATGAAGGTAGAGTTACGAATGAAATAGATTGTATTATTTTGGGAATGCATGCTCGAAAGGATAACCCCGAATTGCTTAAAGCTCAAAAATTAAACCTTAAAATCTATTCTTATCCTGAATATATTTTCGAACAAACTAAAGATAAAAAACGTGTTGTAATAGGAGGAAGTCACGGTAAAACTAGTATGACAGCAATGACTCTTCATGTTTTAAATGATTGTGGTTTAGATGTAGATTATATGGTTGGAGCTCAATTAGCAGGATTTGATGTTATGGTCAAATTAAGTCATGATGCCGATATCGTAATATTAGAAGGGGACGAGTATCTAAGTTCGCCCATTGATTTAAGACCTAAGTTTCATCTTTATAATCCACATATTGCTGTTATTAGTGGAATTGCTTGGGATCATATTAATGTTTTTCCAACATTTGATAATTATGTAAAACAGTTTGAGATTTTTGCTGATACAGTTGAACCTAATGGCACTTTAATTTACTTTGATGGGGATGCTGAGGTTGCGAAAATTGGAGGTGACTTTAAGTACACCAAAATAGCATATAATGTTCATCCTAACAAATGTGTTGATGGAATTACGTTCTTGCAAAATGATGGAAATGAATACCCATTAGAAATTTTTGGGGATCATAATCTTCAGAATTTGAATGCATCATTGGAGATTTGTTTAGGTTTAGGACTTACTAAAGAACAGTTTTATCAATCAATTCAAACATTTAAAGGAGCCTCTAGGCGACTGGAATTAATAGATGAAAATTCAAGCTGTTCTATTTTTAAAGATTTTGCACATTCACCTTCAAAATTAAAAGCAACTTCAAGTGCAGTTAAAAAACAATTCACAAACCGAAAATTAATTGCTTGTATGGAACTTCACACATTTAGTAGTTTAAATGAGGAGTTTTTAAGAGAATATGCAAACACTATGGATCTTCCAGATGAGGCTTTTGTATATTTTAATCCTCAAACTATTGCACACAAAAAATTGAAAAAAATCAGTAAAGAGCAAGTTTTTAATTGTTTCAATAGGAGTGACTTAAGAGTATTTACAAGCTCTGATGAGTTTTTAAAGGAATTAAAAAGTAGATCTTGGGAAAATTTAAACTTGTTGTTAATGAGTAGTGGTAATTTTGACGGTGTTGATTTTAACGAGTTGGTTAAAGAATTATTGGATTAATTTTTTAACAACCTAAAAGCTGTTGATAAAAAATTGGCACAGTATTTCATAAACTTGTTACGAACACTTAATTTTCCGTTATCCTTAATAAAACAAATTCTATGAAATTATTATTTAGTTTTCTTCTAAGCGTTATAACTCTTTTTTCTTTTTCCCAAACAGGTAATGAAATTAACCAATCCAATCCTAAAGGACTTAAAGTTGGAAAGTGGATTAAAAAATATCAAAATGGAAAAATTCAGTACGAAGGAACCTTCAATGAAGGGATCCCAACTGGTGAATTTAGAAGATATTCTGAAAAAGGAAAATTAGAATCGACTTTACTTTACACGAATAAAGGAAAAACTGCTGCTGCACATTTATACCGTGAAAATGGTAAGATTTTAGCTTCAGGATTGTATTCTAGTCAAAAGAAGGATTCTCTTTGGAAGTTTTTTGATGAAGCTGGATACGTTTTTTCAGAGGTTATGTTTAAGGAGGGGCTACAGCATGGTGAGTTTAAGGAGTATTATAAAAATGGTTCGATTCACTTTCAAAAAACTTTCGAGAACGGAAAAGTTGTCGGCTTATCGCAAGAGTTTTATCCTAATGGTAAACTAAGATCTAAAAAAACTTATATTGACGGTATTCCTAATGGTGTAGTTGTAATTTACCACAGTAATGGAGTGTACAAAATTATGGGCCGTTATAATAACGGTTTGAAGAATGGTTCTTGGAAATATTACTCAAGAAAAGCAAAAATAATAAAAGAAGAGGAACATGAAAATGGAAAGATGGTTTATACTTCAGAGGAGATTATTTCTTTTTGGAATGATTCAATAAAGAATATACGAACAAAGGAAACTTACAGTAAAGATGGTAGCAGTGTGTTTAAGTCATTTTATCCGAACGGAAATTTGCACAGAGAAGGTTATTTTTGGAAGGGTAAAAAAGATAGTACTTGGAATTATTATACTACATCGGGCAATTTAGATACAATAAGAACGTTCCATCATGGTAAAAGACAGGGTAGTTGGACTTATAAATATCCGAATGGTCAGGTTAAAATAGAAGAAGCCTGGTATTTAGATCGAAGAGAAGGGGAGTATGTTGAGTTTTATCCAAATAAAAAGACAAAAGCACTGGGCAACTATTTAAAAGGAAACAAGTCTGGTATATGGAAGTACTTTGATGAAAAAGGTATTCTTGTCCAAACGAAAGACTTTGATAAATTGTAAAACAATTATGAAATATTTATTTTCAGTTTTAGTGATTACTTTTCTGGTTGTAAGTTGTTCAAAAGATAATCCGATAGTAAAACCTGTAATTTCAACGGAATACTATCCTCTAAAAATAGGAAGTTGGCATATATATGATGTTGATTCAATTTCTTACGATAATTTTACAACACCTGTCACCATTGATACAGCCTCTTATCAAGTAATGGAGGAAATTACAGACACTTTTTATGACTTGGAGGGAAGTTTAAGTTTTGAGCTTAAACGTTTTAAAAGAATGGGAAATGACTCTGTTGATATTGAAAACGCTAAATGGAACATTTCGGATGTGTGGTGGGTCAAAAATAAAAATGGAAATATTGAACGAATAGAAGAAAATATTTTATTTGTTAGTTTAATAAATCCTGTTAAGGAAGGTATAACTTGGGATGGTAACGCCTTTAATTTAATAGAATCATGGGATTTTGAGTATACTAACATAGGCCACGATTTTGGTGGTCATGAGAATACGGTTACTGTGCTACAAAAGCAAGAAGATTTGGAAAACAAACTTTTGTATCAAAAATATCAAGAAGTTTTTGCTAAAGGAGTAGGTTTGGTGAGTAGAACCCGAATTAATGTAGATTCGCAAGGTGATACTGATGAAATCCGAAATACCATACCCGTTTTAGAGAGACCTGAGGGAGGGTTTCAGTTTTTTCAAAGATTAAATTCTTACTTTATTCCTGAAGAATGAAAGTTAGACTTATAGTTTGTCTTTTATTTACTTTTAGTTTTATTTCTTATTCTCAAACTGAATATCATTTCTTAGTTCATTTCAGGTTTAAAAAATCATCCTTAGATTTATCAAATCCTAATGAATTCCTTTCTGAAAAGTCAATACTTATAAAGTCAATTCAAAACGCTGCTATTGATTCATCTGACCTTCCCCTCAATACTAACTTTATAAATGCAATTAAAGAACAAAACCAAGTTTTAGAAGCCAAGTCTAAATGGTTTAACGCTATAGTAATTAGTAATTTAGATTCAAATTTAAAAGGCATTGAAAGTTTTGATTTTATTAGATCTGTTGAATATTTAGGTCAACGAGGTCTAAATAAAAAAACAAACAATAAACTTAAGTACGGCGTTTCTGAAAATCAAAACAAACTTACGAATGTAAATTTCCTTCATAATCTGGGTTATACTGGTGATGGAGTATCTATTGCTGTAATTGATGCTGGATTTAAAAATGCTAACACAATTTTATTCTTTAATTCACTTTTTATTGAAAATCGAATTTTGGGTAATTATGATTTTGTAAATAATCGGTTAGTTAATTATAATGGACATTCACACGGTACAAGTGTTCTTTCAACCATGGCAGCCAATTCTGATAAATCTTATATTGGTTCTGCTCCAAATTCGAATTATATATTACTAGTAAGTGAAGACGTTAACCAAGAAAATTTAATCGAAGAGTTCCACTTTATTGAAGCCTTAGAGTATGCAGATAGCTTTGGTGTCGATATTATTAATTCGTCATTAGGTTATTCAACTTTTGACACTTTTGAACTTAGTCATGCTAAAGATGAGCTAACTGGTGATTCTGCTTATATTTCTAAAGCGTGTAATTTCGCTTCAAAAAAGGGAATGTTAATTATAACCTCTACAGGAAATTATGGAGCATCAGCATGGAAAAACATAAGTTTTCCTGCTGATGCAGATAGTGTTGTAACTGTAGGGTCTGTTAATGAATTAAATAAATATTCCGAGTTTAGTAGTAATGGAATTCCAATTTATAATGGTTTAATTAAACCTAATTTATGCTCTATTGGTGAAAGTATTGCTTTTGTTAACGGTAATGGACAAACACAATTAGGAAATGGAACTTCTTTTTCTGCTCCTCAAATAACAGGTCTATTTGCTTGTTTAAAACAAGCTTTTCCAAATAAAAATAACTGGGAATTAAAGAAAGCTTTAGAAGAGAGCGCTTCTAATTTTAATACTCCTGATTCGTTAATTGGATTTGGTGTTCCTGACGCTGAAAAAGCATATTGGATTTTAAATAAGCAGAGTGACTTAAAAGAACCAGAACAACTTATTTTTCCCAATCCAACAAGTTATAGTGTGATGCTAATAAATAAAAATAATATTTCTGCTGTCAAACTATTCAATTTAGAAGGGCGATTGGTTTATGAAAATTATCCGAATTCAACAGTTTTTAAAATCAACGTATCCTTTTTAAGTACTGGGGTATTTATTTTAAAAACGATTTCAAATAAAAAGGAACTAGTTCAAAAGATAATGATTTATTAGTGCTTTTATCTTTTGGCAGTAGCTCTGAAGGCTTCAATGGGGGGGATTATTATGTAACCAAATCAACAATTTGCGTGTAAATTGTGTTGTTGTAAAACAAATTAATATTAAAATAAATGAAAAAGATAATTGTATCAATAGCGCTACTATTTGTAGTTTTTTCTTCTCAATCTCAAGGCTGCGGAGTAATTAACAAAGCGACAAGAGCGTTAACATTAGACGAAATTGAAAAAGCTGAAAATTTATTTAATGAAGCTAAAAAAGAAATTAAAGTAGCTGAAGAGAAAAATGAACCTCTAGAAGCAAAATGTTATGCTAAATATTATTATGGTGCAGGTTCAACAGCTCTTAGAGTTTACAATAATAGTGATGCACAGGATCTTGTTTCAAAAGTTGTTTTATTGAATAAAGCTGAATCTTTTATTTTAGATTTTTTTGCTTTAGAGTATCAAGATAAATTATACAATTCAAAAGCAGTAACTGAGCTGGAATCTATAGCCAATAAACAAAAAAGTATTGCTGTTGATTTTTTTAATCAAGGTGATTTTGAGCAGGCATTAATGTTACTTGAAAAGGCGATTGTTAATAAAACTAAATTAGGCGAAGACTATTTAGATTTACATAGCTATCAAAGTGCCTTGATTACAGCGTTAAGAATAGATGAATTCGAAAAAGCTTTAAAATATAACGCTATTTTAATTGCTAATCCTCATTTAAAAATTAATAAGAAGGTGAATAACCAGGAGGAAAACTTGGTTAAGAAATCTGAGATTTTAAATTCCATGGGAAGAAGTCAAGAAGCTATTGCGGTTTTAGATTCATCTATTAAAATATTTCCTAATAGTACTAAAATTCAAGAAGCTCAGTTAAATGTATATAATACAATAAATGACGATCAAGCATCCTTAGAACTTTTAGAATTGTTAACTCAAAAAATTAAAAATAACGAAAGATTCTATTTAATGATGGGAAGGATTTATAGCGAAAAAGGTTTTTTTGATAAAAGTTATAATGCTTACAAAAAAGCATTGTCTATTAATCCTAAGAGTTTATATGCTTTATATGGTATGGGAGCTTACTATGTCAATAAATCAAATGAATACGTAAATAGTTTAAATGATGTTGGTACTTCACCATCTGATAATGTGGCTAAATCTGTTACTGTTTCAGAAAGAGAAAAGAACTTTGATAAAGCAATCCATTTTTTCAATTTATATTTAGAGCAAGAGCCTAATGATAAAGCAACCATAAATGCTTTAAAGAAAATTTATTCAGAGAAAGGAGATGACGCTAAAGTTGAAGAAATTAATCAAAAGTTAATGGCGAAATAAATAAAAATAAAATCAAAGTAAATTATAGCTATTTGAGCGCCACTTTTTATGCTTAAACAATTCAAACAATATTTATTGATTTTTAGAACAAATAGAATATTGTTCATGAGTGTATTTATAATTTCGATTGTATCTGCGATATTATACAGACAATTTAGAGCAGATAATTTTAGTGCAAAGTTTATATTCGCTCCTTATTTTCAAACGTCAGCTGATTTGGGCATAAAGTTAGATATATTAGAGGACTTGATTGAAAATGATAATTTTGCTCAAGCGAAAAGTTTTTTAAAAACAAAATATGACTTTTCAGTAATTCAAAGTTTTAAAACAGAAATTACAAAGAAAAATGGAGATTGTTCCAACAAGCATCATAAGATTGATATCTCAGTTCATATATCGGACACAAATTGTCTTTATATATTAGATAAGTCAATGCAAAGTTATATCAATGAGTTCATTTTAGATTCTAGCATGAAATATCGAGGAATTGAAGTCACAAAGGAAACGCTTAGTCTTTGTGATGATTATGTTTTAAACAAAGACTCTATTTTGGATGAAATAGCCAATAATTATATCGATGAATATTCCAATGAGGGTTTAATTATATCAAACGATCTTGCTGTGAAATTTGCTCAAGCTAGAACTTTTGCAGAGTTAAAGAGTGACCTTACTGTAAATTATATTAGCTCTTTTAGTAAAAGTGTTTTAAGAGTAAAAGAAACCTATTCTTTTTTAGCGTTTATTTTTTTAGCTGGAATCGTTCCAGTATCTATTTTAATGCTGTTTATTAATTTACTTTTTTATTCAGAATAATATTATGCTTTTGAAAAAATACAACGCTGAAATAGACTGAAAAAATATGCTGTAATTTAGAGTTAGGAAAAGCTGAAAATCAGAAAACTAGACTTAAATTTTAAGTTATCGAATTCAGAAAATATGAATACAAAAATATACAAATCATCAAAAAATATTCAACTAATAATTGAAACAACCCTTGTTTTTACAGGAATGAGTTTTCTTTCTGTTTATATTCATCAGTTTCAATTTGAAAACAAGTTTTTAAAATGGTTTTTTTATACTGTATTACTACTGTTTCAAGGTTTATGGTTCTATCGATTGTATATAATCGGACATGAAGCAAGTCATAAAAAGCTATTCAAAAAAAGTACTTTAACTAATGATGTTTTAGGTAGTGTTTTCTTAATGCCTCTTGTAACACCTATTAATATTTACCGAAAAATCCATATGTTTCATCATGGATTTAATCGAAAAGATGACGACACTTCAGCCTTAGATACTTTTACTACAAATAAAATAACTCTTTTAAAGAAAGTTTATTTTTATACCGTTTGGTATGTAAGTGTTTTCTTTGGAGGTTTATTTATTCATTCTCTTGCATCGGTAATTCTTTTCCTTTTTATCCCTCCTAGTATATCAAAAAAAATATCTCCAGCTTTTAATGGCTGGACTTGGTATGATCAATTTAAGGCAATTGCTTTATTTGGAATGGGAATAGGCTTTCATTATTTGATTTTTTATCAATTTGGAATTGATGTTTATTTATGGGTTTTAGGGTACCCTTTATTATCTTTTGCTTGGATTCTTTCGATATTGGTATATATTTTTCACTACAAAACTACGGTAGGTAAAGATGTTAGGTTCAATGTAAGGTCTGTAAACAAACTTCCCTTTTTTTCTTGGGTTCTTATGAATTTTAATGAGCACGCTACACACCATCAATATCCCAATATTCCATGGTATGATCTTCCTGTAAATAGAATTGAACTTCCCTCAGAATATGCTAAGAAAAACCAAAATACATGGAATTTTTTCATAGCAATAATGCAACAGCTAAAAGGACCAAGAATAATTGAAAAAGATAAAAAATAACATAAAAACCTCTATTCCTAAAGAAGCGAAGGACTTTGTTAAATTAAAAAATAAACTTCCTCTCCCTACATTAGGAAATTCAGTTACGAAAGGAGGTTTTATTCTCGGAACGAATGAATCAACCTATCAGTTTTATATTGAAGTAGGAATTTGTCTTACAGCCAAAAGTGATGACAATATAGTTGGTTTTGGAATTTTGCTTCCTGATGAAATTATCCGAAACGGAGAACTTTGGAAGAAAAGAAAGGAAGTAAATTGGACAATTGATATTCAGTTAATCGAAAGCAAGAATATTGCTTATATCGAACAATTAGCCTTTATTGAAGGAAATAAAAAATTAGCTTTAATACTAGCATACAACTTAATAAATAAAGCCTTCGTAAATGGTGTTGATTATGTTTTAACTACAACAGTTAGAAAACCAATTCTAAATTTAGCTGCAATCCCTTTAATAAGAGCAGCAGGAGGCAAACTTGTAGGAAACATCAATGAAAACTACCCAGGTTTTAATCAAGTGAATTCGGATATTTATTTGATTAAAAAAGAGAACTTTTATAAAAATATAGAGAAGCTAAAAATTCACAGTTTTTTGAAAAAAAATGAAATATAGATGAGAGAAAAACTCACTCCGCACCTAAGGGGGATAATTAATAGCCCCGGGATTTCTAAACAGTATGTTAAAGATCCAAATGATAGTATTGGAGGTTACAATGATCCTTTAATGGAAGACAGTCACGAAGTTGTTAAAGGTTTAATTCATAAGTACAAAAACCGTGCATTAATAAAGGTGAGTTATCAATGCGCAGCTCACTGCAGGTTTTGTACAAGAATACGACAAATTGGAGACCCTTCAGGAAACCTTGCGGATGATGAGATTAAAAACATTATATCTTATTTAAAAAGACATAGTGAAATCGAAGATGTAATCCTTTCGGGCGGTGATCCTTTTTTAACTCCAAATATCACTGGGGAAATGCTCTCTAAACTAAGTGAAATTGAAAGTATTAAGGTATTGCGAATAGGGACTCGTTTACCTTTACAATCTCCTAAATCCTTTAAGAGCTTAGCGATTGATAATCTGCTGAATAAAATTAAAGAAATAAGTAGTGTAAAACCCTTCTATGTTTTAATTCATGTAAATCACCCTGATGAATTAACAAACGAATCAATTGCTGCAATCAAAAAAATAAAACAAAAATCGAGTGCTACATTACTATCACAAACAGTCTTTTTAAATGGCGTAAATATTGATTTTAACACTTTAAATTCTCTCTTCAAAACATTGTATTTTGCAGGAGTTACGCCTTACTATATTTATCACTGTGATAGTGTAAAAGGTATAGAGCAATATGTGGGAGATATTGAGCTTGAAAAAGAAATAATGCGCAAACTAAGAGATACTTTAAGTGGTATTGCATACCCTACTTATATTGCTGACTTAGAAAATGAGTATGGGAAATATCCTTTTGATTTGGGAATAATAAAAACAACCCATAACAAGGCACACAAGTCAAAATTACATACAGAAATTAACATCACATAATTCTAATAGCTAGTGATGAGCTTTTTAAATAAATGCACTTATAGTTGGATTATAATATGACTGCAGTTAAAATAATTTGATATATTTCACATATCTATTAACTAATTTTATCACATGAAATTAATTTTTAACATTACATTTTGTTTGACAAGTTATTTTGTTGTTTCTCAGAATGTTATAAATTCTAATCTTGATTTTTCTAAAACTAAATTAATTAACCCTAATATTTATGGATATAATCAGGACCAACAACATGTTAATGATCCTGAGAATTGGACGATTAGAAGATTAGGAGGGAATAGACTCTCTGTTTTTAACTGGGAAAATGGAGCGTCTAACTCAGGCCATGATAACATAACATTTACAAACGACAACAGAATCCCATCATTATTAGCAATTCCTTGGAATAATAAAGATAATGCAGGAGAGGTTTATCGTTTTTTTCATCAAGAAAATTTAGATGCAGGTATTGGCTCGATAATTACTTTTCCAATTCAAGGATGGGTGGCGTCTGATAAATTGGGTTCAAATTTAACATCTCCACCCTCTGCTAGGTGGGATGAATTAGTGTTTGAAAAGGGAAGTACATTAAACCTCAGTCCAGACCTAAACGATGGAAAAGTTTATTTAGACGAATCATTCAACTTTCTACTGCAAGAGTTTGGTGAATCTACAACTCAAAATGGTGTTAAGTATATTGCATTAGGCAATGAGCCAGCGCTTTGGGATAATACCCATGAGTATATCCAGCCAAATCCTCCTACAATTTCTGAATACATATCAAAATTAATATCTGCCGCGAAGGTTATAAAAACCCTTGACCCAAATGTGAAAATTATTTTCGGAGAATTTGCAGGGATAAATATTTATGATTTCAGTAATGCGGTTGATTGGGTAGATTTGAAGGATGGGTATGATTGGTTTCCATCATTTTTATTGGACACTTTAAAAAAGGAATCTGATATTTTTGGACAACCATTAATTGACTATTTTTCTTTTCATTTTTATCCTCAACATAAGGTTGATGGCAATGGAGATTTTAGCTCAGGAGGAACAGTAGTGCGGAACTCAAAAAGTACACAAGATTATATCAGAGAAACTAGAATGGACTTTTCAAGGTCTTTGTGGGATGATACTTATTTGGAGCCAAGTTGGTTGACAAATAGTAAGCTAAACGGAGAGCCCAATAAAATTCTCACACGTTTACAAAAATCAATTGATGCTTATTTCCCATCAACTAAACTTATGATCGGAGAGTTCGATTTTGGGTTTGATAATGATATCTCTCATGCAATAGCAATTGCTGATTTTCTAGGAATGGCAGGTCAAAATAACCTTTCTATAGCAACGCGTTGGGATTTAGATTACAATAATGGATCTACTTATACCAACACAGCTTATAAATTATTTAGGAATTATGATGGTTCGGATGCAAGTTTCGGTTCTTCGGTAGTTTATTCCACTTTTGACAATAAGGGGGACGGTTCTGTTTGGGCTTCTTTAAATAGTACAGAAGACGAACTGCATTTAATCATCTTAAATAAAGATGTAGATGATAAATTAGTTTTTAATATAAATACAAATGATTTGACTTCTTCTTACACTTTTAAAGAGCTTTATTGCTTCAAGGACGGAAGCGAAAGCATTTTTTCAATAGATGCTGATACAGTAAATATTATGAATCAAAGCATCACGGGAGAAATGGAGCCATTAACTGTTTATCATTTAGTATTAAATAGGATAAGTCTGATTACAGGTGTCAATACTAGGCAAGTTAAAAGCGGAATTCAAGTTTACCCAAACCCAGTTGAAGGGTTACTTTTTATTAATAATATTCAAATAGGGGAGCGCATTACGATATCTGACGCTAAAGGGAAATTGATTGTAAAAACTCAGTACAAAGGTGAAGCAATAAATATTTCTAATTTAGTAGCAGGTCTATACTTTTTAAAAGTTAAGGAAGAAACTATTCAACTGTTTGTGAAATAAAGTTTAGGTTATTATCTTCTTTTAAAAGTCATCAAAAAATAGGTTCAGATATCCTAAAACTGAAATCCTAAGAATACTTAAGTTTTCTGATCTTAATGAAGTTTACTTCACGTAGTTCAAGCGTTCTTTGTCGTCCTGTTTTGTAAATCGCGTGAAGATTGTTTATATCAACTGCAAAATTAAATTTTTCCTAAAAAGATAGATATTAGTAGTTATTAAAATACATCTGATTTTAAATCTTCCTCAAATTTTGTTGAAAATTTATTTTTTGTTAATCTATGTTTGCTGAATTAAAGTATTTAATTGGTTTATTAATTAAAACTCTAATTTAAAGTGACTTGTATTTTTATTTACTAATTGATATGTCTTTTTTGCTTCTGAAAATCATTTTGTTTAAAATTTATTTAGTGAATATTAAAACCATTTTTAATATTTATTCGTTAATAATAAAACTTTTGTCATGATTATAGGAACTCCAAAAGAAATAAAAAACAACGAAAATAGAGTAGGCCTAACTCCTGCCGGAGTAAAAGAATTAGTCAAAAATGGACATACTGTATTAATCGAAAAAAACGCTGGCTTAGGAAGCGGGTTTATGAATGAAGAGTATAAAAATTCGGGCGCTAAAATTGTTAATCAAGCTCAATCATTGTACGAAAAATCTGATATGATTGTTAAGGTTAAAGAACCTTTAAAAGAGGAGTATAGACTAATCAGAGCAAATCAAATTGTATTTACATATTTTCATTTTGCCTCTAATGTAGAATTAACAAAAGCAATGGTTAAATCCAAAGCAATATGCATTGCTTACGAAACTGTAAAAGACAATCAAAATAGACTTCCTTTACTAACTCCAATGAGTGAAATAGCCGGAAGAATGTCCATACAACAAGGAGCAAAATATTTAGAAAAACCGCAGAAAGGAAGAGGGATACTTTTAGGTGGTGTTCCCGGTGTTGCTCCAGCTCATGTAAGTATAATTGGAGCAGGAGTTGTGGGAACAGAAGCTGCAAAAATGGCTGCTGGTTTAGGTGCAAAAGTAACGATTTTGGATATAAATATGGACCGATTAAGATATTTAAGCGACACTCTTCCAGCCAATGTAACAACACTAGCATCGAATTCATATAATATTCAAAGTGAATTATGCCTTGCCGATTTAGTCATTGGGGCAGTTTTAATTCCGGGAGCAAAAGCGCCAAAACTCATCAAAAAAAGCGATTTAAAATTAATGAAAAAAGGGGCTGTAATTGTTGATGTAGCGATTGATCAAGGTGGTTGTATTGAAACGGCTAAACCTACAACTCATGAAAACCCAACTTATTTAGTAAATAATATTCTTCATTACTGTGTAGCTAATATCCCAGGAGCTGTGCCTGTTACGTCTACTACTGCATTAACCAATGTAACTCTTCCTCATATATTGCAAATAGCAAATAAAGGATGGGAAATAGCTTGCAAAGAGAATGATGCTATCAATAATGGTCTAGAAATCAAATCTGGTAAAATAATTAATCAATTTTTAATTTGATTTCCGTTGAAAATTTAATAAAAAATTTAGTACTTCTAAATATTAAAAAGGTTTCCTTGAAAACCTAAAAGTTTTTCTTAGGATTCTTTTTTTATTTAACTTCTAATGTTTTGGATATAATCAGTTTTTTAACACTTCAGAATCTGATACACAAAAAGATGATAGGGATTTAGGATAAATACTTAGATTAATTTTTTTAGTTGTTTAACATGCCTGAAACCAAAGAAAAGAGTTACCCGAATACAACGACACTTTTCCATATTTTATTGGAGAGCTATTGTGAAAAGAATAGCCCTCCTAATTTTTTTTAATCCTCAAGAAAGGCATTATTGAGCGTGGTATTTGTGTATTAAGTTGTAAAGCTAAGTGAATTAGAATTTTTTGTAGAATTCTGAAATTATGTAAAGAGGTTAAGCCTTTATTTCATCTTTTTGTCCTTCTAAATTTAACCCTTAAATTTAGAAGGACAATGTTTAATTTAGTGGTACTATAGTTTTGCAAAAAAAAGTTAACCTACTTATCATATTCTATAGCAGCATCTTTCTCCCAGATTTCCATTTCGCATGGTCCGCAGTTAAATTTTAGTTTGTATTCTATTTCGCCTTGCTTAAGGATTAGAGGCTCAATAACTTTAGTTCCCATGGTGTCTTTTTGGTACGTAGAGCATTTTCCTAATTCGTACTTAACACAGTACTTTGTAGTCATTACTCTAGATTTGCCTGGATCCCATTGGAGTTCGAATGCTTTTTCTATCTGCTCAACTCCGTGTCGTTCATAGAATTTTCGAGATAATTTATTGGATACGTTAAACATAAAATCCAACTCTTTTTCGGGGTAAGGATGAACTGTTTTTTCGATTTGAAACTCCTCTAAATTGTAACCATCTATTCTGATTTTAATCAATTGATCAAGTGCAGTTCTTCTCAACTCGTTAACTTTTGAAATGGGTAGAAACCAATTTTCGGAGAATTTAATTGCAACTTTATCTGCAATAAATGGCGTGTTTCCTGTTTTTGCCAAGTTGGTTTCTATCTTATTTGCGACGCCATCACTATTGGCCTTTTCTTTGTTGTGATCCAGTTTAGTTTTACTTTTGAAACCATCTTCATCGATAACGGTTAAATCAAAACCAGTTTCGTTTTCGGATAAAAGCATTTCGATTCCAATTTTTCGAACAGCACTGTCTTCACGCTCAACTAATTTATTAAAGTTGTAATCACTATTTCTGGAGATAATGGTTCCTACTGGAATTTTTTTAAGAGAATTAGGGATAACAACACCATTTTCTACAACGTTAACTTGTACACCGTCACCTTCGTTGTCGTTATTTATAAAATATAGCCCATCGCCATTATTTAATTTTTCGGAGTTTTCAATAATGTATCCTTTTTTGGTTACTTCGATTAATTTTCCAATTACTTGCCCTTTTGATTTTGGACTTTCCCAAGTTCCAATTTTATCTACTCTCTCATTAACAAAATAATTGGTGTATCCACGATTAAAACTTCTTCCTAATTCGGGTTCGAATCCATAAAAGGTGCGGCCTGAAGATGCTTTAGTGTAGTTGGGATTGTCTTTTAAAAACGCATCTAAACGTTGTCTCAAAAAAGAAACGTTGTTTTTAACGTAAACAACATCTTTTAGTCTACCCTCAATTTTAAATGAAGTAATTCCGGATTTTATAAGATTTGGAAGTTGCTCACTTAGATCTAAATCCTGAATAGAAAGAAGGTGGCTGTTTTTAATTAAAGTTTCTCCTGTGCCATCAATTAAATTGTATGGTAATCTGCAATTTTGGGCACACGAACCTCTGTTGGCACTTCTTTCACCCTCTGCAACACTCATGTAGCAGTTTCCACTAAAAGAAACACAAAGTGCACCAGTAACGAAAAACTCTAACTCAACATCCGTCGCATCACGAATAGCTTTAACTTGTGAAAGGTTTAATTCACGTGCTAATACAACACGTTTAATTCCTGCATCTGCTAAGAATTTAACATGTTTAGGATCTCTGTTGTTTGCCTGTGTACTGGCGTGAATAACAATAGGAGGTAAGTCCATTTCTAAAATAGCCATATCCTGCACAATCAATGCATCAACTTTTATCTTATGTAAGTCGATGATCATTTGGCGACACGTTTCTAATTCTTCATCATACAAAATAGTGTTCATCACTACAAATACCTGCGCTCCA
This sequence comes from Flavobacteriales bacterium, assembly GCA_029251005.1. GTDB lineage: Bacteria > Bacteroidota > Bacteroidia > Flavobacteriales_C. Next base: position 19,710 of record JAQXEE010000059.1, read on the forward strand.
AACAAGTG
>JAQXEE010000073.1 GCA_029251005.1 Flavobacteriales bacterium
GAAAAGTTTATGACTCTTTGCCAGTAAAGGTGACTTATAAATTAGCAGACTATGGGTATACCCTAGTGCCATTAATTACCGAATTGACGAATTGGGGGAAAGCTCATAGAGAGAAAATAATACAAGAAAATAAACGAAAGCACAAAAGAGTAGATAGCTCCGCTCATAATTGAGCGGAGTGCACCTCTCACACCACCAAGCGTACGGGTCTCGTACTTGGCCGTTCAACAACGATACTTATTTATTATAGTATTCAACTAAACTAACATAACCCCTCATTTTTAATCGTTTAATGGTTATTGTAGTGCGTAAAATAGGACTCTGGCTACTGCCCACCCTCCCATTCTTGTCCGACTCCAAGCATAAGCCATGCCTTGTTTGATTCCTAAGCGGATTAAGTTTTTCCTCTTCCTATTTTTCCTTATCCTGAAATCTGGCTCGTTCGCTAAAATGATTATCAATCATTTTTAAACGCTCCGCCCTCAATGATGCCAAATGCGATACCGCAATCGATTCCTTAGCCATTCTTCCAACTTTTTAAGTTTGGCTTGAATGGATACTAGTTTGAAGTAATTTATCCAACCTCGGATCAACCAATTTATTCGTTGAATTCGCTCATCAAAACTCATTGGGTTCGTCTTTTTGGTCAGTTGTTTAAGTTTTAACTTAAATTCTTCCCATTTTGATTTCTTCACAACAAATTGATATTTACCCTAGATGTAATCGGGGAAACAAATAAAGTAACAGCAGCTACTCAAAAAAACGAAGATTGTCTTCGGAATTTTTCAAACTAATAAAAACAGGTTACTTTATGAATAAGTAAAAAGTACTTTTGTTAATTTAAAAAACGTATTAATGTATTAACTGGCCTGTGCTATCAAATATTAAAGCCTTATCGGACATTGTTTTTATTATGTAGGTTTTATCCCCCTTGTAATCTGTATTTAATTTAATTTTTTGTATTATTTCCGATGGATAGTCATCATTAAATGCATCAATTACAAGAGGAGGTAATTCGTTTTCATTTAGCAAAGTTTGTGAAAAAACAATATTATGGTTTGGACCAATACACACTTCAGTTTGATGATTATTATATTCAAATTGGACAAAATATTTGGTCCCTATTTTTTGTAAATCATCTATGGAAATATTTTGAAATTGTTTATTTAAAGTCGTTTTAACCCAAGACGGTATTTTATTGTCTTTATTTAATTGTGCAAAAGTAATGTTGTAAAAGAAGCTGAAAGCAAAAATCATTGTTATTTTTTTCATCCTATTTATTTTATATGTAAAACTCGAACTTTATACTTTGGAACATGAGTCTATATATCGATTACTTTAAATTAATAAACATAAACTTGAATTGAGGTATACTTTTCACTGTTGTTCAAATTTTTGTTCCTCATCAGGTTACTTTAATAAGTGTGAAATAATGTTATGCCTATACTCTAAGATAAGGATTTGAAATTGATTTATATAGCTTACTTTCACCTCAAATCAATCATTAATTAGATCATCATTGGGAGTAAAAACTTTAGTATTTAAACGAAGTTAAAGAACGACATCTAAAGACATTATAGATTTTGTAAAATTATAATTACATAATTAATGTCACTGTACCAAAAAGCTCATATTTCTTTCCTGTAAATGAATCAATAAAAGTTAAACGCCATACATAAACATCTATCTGAGCGACTTCACCACTCGAAGTTGATGACTCACTAATCCTTCCATCCCAACCTTGGTATGGAGTTTTACTTTTCCAGATAAGTTTCCCTAATCGATTAAAGATTCTAAAATCATAATTATCTCCAAATTCTAAATTTCTTCCCTTTGGAAAAAACTCATCATTTATACCATCGTTATTTGGTGTAAATGCATTAGGAAGATATACCGATAATTTATCAAAAATGGTAACTGGCTTTACTACTGAATCTGAACAGCCACTTGTATTAGTTACTTTTAATTTCACATTAATAACATCACCACTCGGCGAGTCAAAGATAACCACAGGGTTTTCTGAATTTTCATGATATGGATCTATTGTTTGATAAGTGGTTGTTGGTAAAGATTGAGATGGCTGAACAACATCTGAAAAATCCCATTTCCACCCTTCAATATTTCCAATCGACAAATCATCAAACATAGCTTGATTATTATCTATGTCTAATACTTGAGGTGACCAAGAAAAATTAGCCTTAGGAGTAGGGAATGTACATATGGCATCAAACATCTTTGTCTTGCTTGAACAACCGTTTGCATAATTATTTGTTAGTGTAATATCAAAGCAGCCAAATGTTGAGTATAATTGACTTAAAGTACCTGATAGATCAGTAGAAGTCTCATTGTTACCGAAATCCCAAAGGCTTTGAATAGGAGTTTCAGGTGACATGTCAGTAACTGTAACTTCCAAAGGCAAACAACCCTCTCTAGGAGTAAATGAAAAATCGGTGGTTGGAACATTATTAATGATTACCGAAACAGTATCCGATGCTTTGCATGGATTTGTTATTGAGTACACAAAATTATAAGAACCTGCATCTAAAGGGATAAAACTTCCTGATGAAGAAATATCAGTGTTTCCACCACCCAAATCCTGCCAAGACCCTCCAACTGGATTTGCCAATAGATTAATAGGATTAGAACCTTCACATAAAGGACCTATTGTGCTTATAGAAGGAATAACTGGTGGTATAACTATAACTGTAACTGTATCCCAATCACCACATAATCCAGTGATTTCATGCCTAATTAAATGATTTCCTACTCCAGCAGAATTAACTTTAAAAGTTGAATCTGTAATTCCCGAACCTGTCCAAAAACTGTTTTGAGCTGGAACAACTGATGATAGTAAATAAGAAACTGTATCATTAGCACAAAAGCTAGGTACAGGATTTATTTTTGCATTCGCTCTTTTAAGAACATGAATCTTTAATGTATCTAAATTTGTACACCCCCCATTATTCGCAGATAATATTATATTATTATCACCAATGTTATTAATTGGATCAAATTTTCCGTTTACATCTACATCCCCTGTCCAGGTTAAAATTGAAGAAATTGGAACTACTGGATTAGAAATAGTAATGATAGAAGTATCAACACACAGAGTATCCAAAGATTCGAAGCTTATTGTTGGTATTTCTATCACTTTTAAAGTAACAGTATCCCAGTCACCACATAATCCAGTAATTTCATGCCTAATTAAATGGTTTCCTGCTCCAGCAGAATTGACTTTAAAAATTGAATCTGTAATTCCCGAACCTGTCCAAAAACCGTTCTGACCCGAAACAACGGATGATAGAGAATAAGAAACTGTATCATTATCACAAAAAGTTGGTACAGGATTTATATTTGCATTCGCTCTTTTAAGAACATGAATCTTAAGTGTATCTAAATTTGTACACCCCTCATTATTCGCAGACAATATTATATTATTATCACCAATGTTATTAATTGGATTAAATTTCCCGGTTACTTCTACATCTCCTGTCCAGGTTAAAATTGAAGAAATTGGAACTACTGGA
>JAQXEE010000081.1 GCA_029251005.1 Flavobacteriales bacterium
TTTAAATTGATTATAAATAGCGCCTGATGCGTAATGATACGCTACAAGTAATAGCACAAATACTAATTTTGCCAGCATCCAACCTTGTTTCAAAAGAATGGGTTGAGCAACTAACATCCACGCTCCAAAAATTATTGCCAAAATCATGCTTGGCCATGTTATAATATACCATAATCGCTTCATCATTATTTTGTATTGATTGGATAAGATTTGTTTCTCAATGGCCTCTTTATCTTGAGCCTCAGTGAAATAAACAAATAACCTTACCATGTAAAATAAACCTGCAAACCAGGTGACGATAAAAATGATGTGTAATGATTTTACGTATGCGAAGCCTTCTGCTGTCATATCTACTCGAAATTAATAACCTCTTTAGGGTTTAAAGGTTCTCCTTTAAACCAAATTTCAAAATGTAAATGTGGTCCAGTGGTGAATTTTCCACTATTTCCTACAATTGCAATAACTTCTCCGGCCTTAACAATATCGCCTATCTTTTTTAGTAAAACAGAGTTGTGCTTATAAATACTTATTAATTCATTGTGGTGCTGAACAACAACTACATTGCCTGTTTCGGCTGTCCAGGAGGCAAAAACAACCTTTCCGTGTAAAGTACTTTTTACCCCCGCATCCTGCTCGGCAACAACGTCAACTCCATAATGTTCTTCGTCTGTTTTAAACTCTTTGGAAATTATGCCATCAATAGGTTGGAAGAAATGAAAGTAAGCCAGCGATTTGGACTCATCAGCGATGGATAGATTGATGAAATTATCGGGTAGTATTGCACTTTTTTCTTGATGTATTGCTATTTTTTCAAGAGACATTTGATTGATGGAATCGACGGGTATTCCAAAATCATTTAGCGTACTATCTAATTTTAAACTGTAGGTGATTTCTCCAGTTACCGTTTTTTGTAAATTGAATAATTGTTTTTGCAGTTCAATTAAATGTTGATGGTCATTAGCCGATTCATACCCAGGAATTACTAATGATTTAATTGGTGTAAAGGCAATGATAGCATAGGTTATAAGTGAAACAGATAAAGCACTTCCGGCAATCCATGCCATTAGTCGTCCACGTGAAATATCACGACTATAAACTTCAAGTAATAAGTTTTTATTGACAATAGAGAGGTGATAGCGAACTTTTAATCGTTCCCAAAAGGTTCTTGTTTGATTGTTTTTTTTCTCTTTCATTAACACTTCTGTTCAATACAAAATTAAGCATTTACTTTAAGTAAATACCTAATTCTTAACCAAGGGATGATGAGTTAATTTTTAATCAAACAAAGATTTTAATTCAGGCGCTTCACTAGGTTTTAATTTTCCTGCCATTATTAAATTAAGTTGTCTTCTTCGTAAAGCAGCGTCAAACCTTTCTTTTTCATCATCAGTTTCAGCTGTTAAAGCTGGAACCTCAATAGGCCTTCCAATTTGATCAACAGCAACAAAAGTGTAAATAGCTTCATTATGCATTGTTCTTACACCCGTCATATGATCCTCAACCCAAACATCCATAACCACTTCCATACTGGAAGTAAATGCTCTTGAAACCTTAGCCTCAATGGTAACAATATCACCAAGCCTGATTGCTTTTTGAAAAGCAACTTTACCAACAGAGGCAGTGACAACAACCCTTCTGCAATGCCTATGAGCGCTAATAGCACCTACTACATCAAGCCAGTTTAAAAGTTGGCCACCCATTAAATTTCCAAGTGTATTTGTGTTATTTGGTAATACAATATGCGATGCAGATGCGAACGTTTTACTAGCTTGGGTTGCTTTCATAGTTGCGAAGTTAAATAATCAAAAGTTTAATCTGTTGTTTGAAATAGAATTTAGTATTATTTAGCTCCTTCAAACTTAGTAGATCGGTGAACTTTTTTCTTTTTTTTAGGAATCGTATGTTCTTTTCTCGAGCCTGAATAACTTTTGCGCTCTTTATATTTTTTTCCTTTATGGTTAATATTTCCTCTGAAATGATACCATTTTTTATCAGGGTCACGGTATCCCCTTTTATTTGTTTTAGACTTTCGTTCAAATGAGTCTTTATGTTTGAAGTTTGAATTGCGCCCACTGGATCCACCGTAAGAATCTTTAAATCCTACTTGTTTTCTCCTTCCGCCACCACCACTATAAGAATCTCTCCATTTGGGCGTTATCGATTTGTTGGTACTATTACTACCTCTATAAGAATCTTTAAAGTTTGATGGAGATTGACGTCCACCAATTCCTCCATAAGAATCCTTAAATCCTAATTGTCTTTTTCTACCGGAAACACCGCCATATGAATCACGAAAACGGATTTTGTTCGCTCTGCCAGAACTACCACCATAGGCATCATTAAACCGTCTTTTAAAGGCCCTTCCTTCTAAAGTTGACTTGTATTTATCATGAAAGCGTAATTTTAACTTTCTGCCTTCAGCTTTACCACTATAACTATCCTTAAAAGTTGGATTACATCCTAGAAAGAGAAAGGATGACACACTGATTAATAGGTATGTTTTAATTTTTTGCATTTTAATTCTTGAGTAAAAACGGACTCAACGACTTTTACGGATAAGAACTAATTTAGTTTTTCTTTGTATATTTGAATTCATTAATGCCAAATAATAGCACAAATATCATTCAAATTAAAGCGACGATGTTTATCAACGCTACTGCTATTATTACCCCTATTGGGGTTTAATTTTCACATATAACATACAAACATCGTTATTTCTGATTAAATCATTATTTAATCACGTTATAATTCAATATTTTTGCGCCTTTGGCGGACAAGTCGAATAAATTAAAAAGAGAGAAATGAAAGTTCTAAAATTTGGAGGTACATCAGTAGGAACAGCAGATTCAATCCTTAAGGTTGGTCAGATTGTAAAGGATGAATCAAAGGAGGAGAGAGTGATTGTTGTTGTTTCAGCAATGTCTCAAGTAACCAACAAGCTTTTAAATGCAAGCAACTTGGCGGCAACCGGCGATGAATCTTATAAAGAGATTACCAAAGAAATTGAGAATAAACACTTCGATGCGATTCGTACTTTAGTTCCGATTGATCAACAAAGTGGAGTAATTGCAAACGTTAAAGTACTTTTAAATCGATTAGAAGATGTCCTAACAGGCGTTTTTTTAGTGCAGGAATTATCTCCAAAAACATCTGATTTTATTGCAAGCTTCGGTGAGCAACTTTCGTCAATTATCGTTTCACAAGCATTAGGAGCTGAATTAGTAGATTCGAAAAGTTTAATTAAAACAGATAAAACGTTTGGTGGAGCTGCTGTGTTACATGACACAACTTATCAAAATATTAAAGAATTTTTCTCGGTAAATGATGCACAAGTATTCGTTGCTCCTGGGTTTGTTGCTTCAACAGAGAGTGGGATTACTTCAACTTTAGGTAGAGGAGGTTCGGATTTTTCAGCAGCGCTTTATGCTTCTGGGGTTGATGCATCAGAATTACAAATTTGGACGGACGTTAGCGGAATGTATACTGCTGATCCAAGAAAAGTTAAATCGGCATTTCCTGTAAAATTTGCTTCCTACAGAGAGGCAATGGAATTATCACATTTTGGAGCTAAAGTAATTTATCCTCCAACGATTTCTCCAGTTTATAAAAAAGGAATTCCTTTAAAAATTAAAAATACGTTTGCCCCACAGGATCAAGGAACCTTGATAACTGCAAGTGCAGATGAAGGAATGCCAATTAAAGGTATTAGCTCAATTGATAAAATAGCGTTAGCAAGCTTAAGCGGTTCTGGAATGATTGGAATCCCCGGAATTTCAGCGCGTTTGTTTGGAGCCTTGTCAAGAGCATCAGTTAATATCATATTAATCACGCAGGCCTCTTCGGAACATTCAATTTCATTTGCAATTAGTCCAGATGATATAGATGTTGCTGTAGAAGCAGTAAAAGAAGAATTTACGTTTGAAATTCAAACAGGAAAAGTAAATAGCCCTCGGGTTGAAACTGGCTTGTCAATTGTTGCTTTAGTTGGTGAGAAAATGAGCGGACAAGTTAATGTGAGTGGTAAAATGTTTAATGCTCTTGGAAGTAATGGTGTCAATTTAAGAGCCATTGCGCAAGGGTCGTCAGAAAGAAATATCTCAGCTGTGATAGAAGAAAAAGATGTGAAAAAGGCACTTAACGTGTTACACGAAAATCATTTTGAAGGATCAAATAAAGTATTGAATTTATTTGTTGTTGGAGTTGGTAACGTAGGGGGAACTCTTATTGATCAAATTAAACAACAACAAAGTATTTTACTAAAAAATGCAAATATCGATGTAAGAGTTGTTGGTTTAGCAAATTCTAGAAAAATGCTTTTAAGTGATCAAAGCATTGACTTAAATGATTGGCAATCTCACGTGGATGCTGCTGATGAAGTATTTGATAAGGATGCTTTAATTGAACGAATCAAGGAGCTTAACTTACGAAACAGTGTTTTTGTTGATTGTACTGCAAACTACGAAATTGCATCTGTTTACAAAGCGGCTTTATCAAACAACGTTAATGTTGTTACAGCAAACAAAATTGCATGCTCTTCGGATTATAAATCATACCAAGAGTTAAAAGCAATTTGCCTTAAAAACAATGTGAAGCTTTTGTACGAAACAAACGTTGGAGCCGGGCTACCCGTTATTGGAACAATTAACGATTTAGTGAATTCTGGAGATAAAATCCAAAAAATTGAAGCTACTGTTTCCGGATCGTTAAACTTCATTTTTAATACTTATGATGGGAATAACACTTTTCATGATGTTGTCATGTCAGCAAAGTCGGAAGGTTATACTGAGCCAGATCCAAGAATTGATTTATCAGGAGTTGATGTTAAGCGTAAAATCTTAATCTTAGTTCGTGAAGCTGGAATTAAAATGGAATTTGAAGACATCGAAGTAAAAGATATTCTTCCAAAGGCATGTTTTGAAGTTGATTCTGTAGAGGATTTCTTTGAAGTGCTTAAAAAAGACGAAGCTGTTTTTAAGAAAATGGTAAACGACGCGCAAGCACAAACAAGAAAATTGAGGGTTATTGCAAAGTTTGAAGATGGAAAAGCAACTGTTGAATTACAAGCTGTAGATTCGAATCACCCTTTTTACAACTTACAAGGAACGGACAACACAGTTGCTTTATATACGGATAGATATGTAGCACAGCCAATGGTTATACAAGGGGCAGGAGCAGGAGCAGGAGTTACTGCTGCTGGTGTTTTTGCCGATATCGTTAGACTTGCAAATTACTAAACAATGGATCAAGTAAAAGTTTTTGCCCCAGCAACTATAGCCAATGTGGCTTGTGGTTTTGATGTTTTAGGGTTAGCGTTAGATTATCCTGGTGATGAGGTTTTGATTAAAAAAACGGATTCGAAGCAAATCATAATTACGGCTTGTCATAATGCCGAAAATCTTCCTTTGGAAGCGGATAAGAATGTCGCAGGGGTTGCAGTAAAAGCATTACTTGATAAATTAGGATCTGATCAAGGTTTTGAAATTGAATTAACAAAAGGGGTAAAACCTGGAAGTGGAATAGGTAGTTCGGCGGCTAGTTCAGCTGCTGCTGTTATTGCAGTTAATCACCTTTTGGGAGAACCTTTTACTCGTAAAGAGTTAGTTGAATTTGCAATGCAAGGCGAGAAGTGTGCTACTGGTGTTGCGCACGCCGATAATGTTGCACCAAGTATTTGTGGCGGATTTACGTTAGTGCGATCATATGAACCGTTAGACGTAATTAAAATTGATGCTCCAGAAGAATTATGGGCTACTGTTATTCATCCTCAGTTAGAAGTGAAAACAAGAGATGCTCGTAGAGTTTTAAAAGGTGGAATCGATTTATCTAAAGCAATTACGCAATGGGGTAATGTTGGAGGCTTAGTAGCTGGTTTATATTCTAAGGATTACGATTTAATAGGACGTTCGTTAGTGGATGTTGTAATTGAACCGATTCGATCGATTTTAATACCAGGATACGAGAATGTTAAAAAAGCAACACTCGCTGCCGGTGCTTTGGGTTGTTCTATTTCAGGATCTGGGCCATCTATTTTTGGATTATCTAGAGGTAAAGAAACAGCATTAAAGGTTAAAAAAGCAATGGCTGAGGTATACGAACAATATGGGGTTGATTTTGAAATCCATGTTAGTCAAGTAAATTCAGAAGGCGCTAGAATAATTGAATAGAAAAGTCTTTGCAGACTAAATATCACATAAATGAAATATTACAGCACAAATAAAAAGTCAGAAGATTTATCTTTTAAAGAGGCCGTAATTAGAGGGTTAGCCCCTGATAATGGTTTGTATTTTCCCGAAAGAATTGAAAAATTACCAGAAGGATTAATCGGGTCGGGTAAATCGATAGAAGAGTTAGGTTTTGAAGTTGCAAAGCGATTTGTAGATGGAGAAATTCCTGATGCTGATTTAGAAAGAATTGTTTCCGAGACGGTAAACTTTCCATTGCCTATTGTTGAAGTTGAAAAAGATGTTTTTTCTTTAGAATTATGGCACGGACCAACGTGTGCTTTTAAAGATGTTGGAGGACGATTTTTAGCAAGATGTTTATCTCACTTTGTACAATCAGGAGGAGAGAAAGTAACCATATTAGTAGCTACATCAGGTGATACAGGAAGTGCTGTTGCTGCTGGATTTTTAGGTGTTGAAGGGATTGATGTTGTGATTCTTTATCCAAAAGGAAAAGTATCTAAAATTCAAGAACAACAATTAACAACAATGGGTCAAAATATTACAACTTTAGAAGTTGATGGTACTTTTGATGATTGTCAAGCAATGGTTAAAGCCGCTTTTAATGATTCGGAGTTAAGATCTAAAATGAATTTATCTTCAGCAAACTCAATTAATGTAGCGCGTTTTTTACCACAATCGTTTTACTATTTCGGTTCATATGAGCAATTGGAAGATAAAAGTAAACCAGTTGTTTATTCATGCCCTTCAGGAAACTACGGTAACCTAACAGCAGGATTGTTTGCTCAAAAAATGGGGTTACCAATTGCTAAGTTCATAGCAGCTAGTAATGCAAATGATATTGTTCCTAAATACCTAGAAACTGGAGTTTACATTCCTAAACCTTCTGTTACAACAATTTCTAATGCAATGGATGTTGGTGATCCATCTAACTTTGCAAGAATTTTAGAAATTCATAACGGAGACTGGGATGCTGTTAAAGCTTCAATAGTTGGTTATTCCTATTCGGATGCGCAAACAGAAGTGGGAATGATGGATGTTATTACACGTACAGGTTATTTAATGGAACCACATGGTGTAATTGGATATATGGCTTTAAAAGAGTACCAAAAACAACATGATGTTCAAGGTATTGTTTTAGAAACTGCGCATCCAGCAAAATTTGGTGATGTTGTTGAACCTGTGATCGGACAAAAAATTGAAGTTCCGGAAAGATTGCAAGAATTTATGAGAAGAAAGAAGGTTGCAACATTGATTAATGCTGATTTTAAAGAATTGAAGGATTACTTATTAAGTAAGTAGTTATATGGAAATATAAAAAAAGGAGCATCGTTATCGATGCTCCTTTTTTGTGTAATTTAAGATTGTTACAGTAAGTTGAATTTAGCGAGTAATTCCTCTTTGTAAGATCCACCAATGGGAAGCGACTTTTCAACTCCCTCTACTTGAATTCTTCCACTTACGTGCTCGATAGATAAAACTTTATCTAAATTCACAATAAAAGATCGATGCACTCTTGCGTAATACTTTTTAGGTAGTTTCGATTCAACATCTTTCATCGTACTGTGAATTGTGTATTTACCGTGTTTTGAATAGAAATTTACATAATCCTTTAGAGCCTCAACATAAAATAAATCTTCAACACTAATTTTTATTAAGCGGCTTTTGTTTTTTACAAAGATATAATCTTTTCCATTTTGCGTTTCACTCGCTAAACTTGAATAAACGTCAAGTTCTTTCTTGATTTCTACTGTCTTTTGATGCTTGTACAAAGCCATTTCGATTGTAGTGTGTAAATCTATTTCTTTAAAGGGTTTTAAGATATATCCATATGGTTCGGTGATTTTTGCCTTTGAAAGTGTGTTTTCATCGGCATAAGCAGTTAAAAATATGACTGGTAAGCCGTAATTTTCTTTAACAAATTCAGCAACTTCAATTCCGTTCATATCACCTTTGATCATAATATCCATTAGGAATATATCAGGCTCAATACCTTCGGTTAAAAGTTCTTTTACTTTTTCCCCTGACGATGCTATTCCTACAACATTGTAACCCAACTTTTTTAAGCTTTGTTCAATATCTTTTGCTACGATGTTTTCGTCTTCTAATATGAATACGTTAGTATTTGCCATAACTAATGTTAATTTCGTTTAAAGTTAATAGTGAATTTGCTTCCATTAGTATATTCATATTTAATTTTGCCATCAATTTGATCTACTAAAGTCAAAACTAATTGTAGTCCAAGTGAATCATTTGTTTCAATATTTAAATCTTTGGGTAAGCCAATTCCAGAATCATGCACTATAAGTATAGTTTTGTTGTTTTTTTTGGCCAATGATATTTTAATATCACCTCTTTTTGAATCCTTAAAAGCATACTTAAAACAATTGGAAACCAACTCGTTAACTATTAACCCACATGGGATAGCTGAATCTAAAGATAGGGATATATCCTCAAAATCAAAATCGAGTGAAATATTTCGATCTGGAGTCATGTATGAGTACTTTAAATTGTTGCAGAGATTCTGTAAATATTCTGGAAAATTAATCTCGGCTAGATCTACCGATTGATATAAGTTTTCATGAATGAATGCCATAGATTTGATTCTATCTTGGCACTCTCTAACTATATTTAATGTTCCTTCATCTTGAATGTATCCCCTTTGCAGATTTAAAATAGAGCTTATTACTTGTAAATTGTTTTTTACTCGGTGATGTACCTCTTTTAAAAGAACTTCTTTTTGATGAATATTTTCTTTTAAATTTTCCTCCGCTTGTTTTAAATCTTCTTCTGCGGCAGTTTTTTCATCAATTTCTTTCTTAAGATGCTTTGTTGTTTTTTCGGCAAATTCTGCTCTTAACTTCTCTTTTTCTGCTCTTTTTCTACTTGTGATATCATGAATAACTAGTTTGGCGACAGGTTGTTGATTGTAGGTGAAAGGAACGGCACATATTTCGATATCGGTTACTCGATCTCCTGTTTTTATTTGCGATTCAAAAAATGGAGATTGTTTTCCATTAATGGCCTCTGATATCGCAATCCGTATTTGATCTTTTCTACCACTTGATATTAATGTTGAAATTGACGCCCCTATTGAAATTTGTAAAAAAGATTGCGCTTTAGGATTAAGGTATTCAATGCTTCTTTCGTTATGTAAAATTATACTATCAGGTAGTATCTCTACTAACTTTCGGTAGTTCTTTTCACTGTCTTTTAATAATTTCGCCGACTGAATTTTTTTTGTTATATCCTCCACTGTGCCTACTCTACCAATAATTTCGCCACTTAACGATTTTAATAAGTTTACTTGAACTTTAACCCATTTTTCATCCCCTTTTTTAGGAATTATTCGATATTCGTACTGTTGATTATTTTCTTGTTCTTTTAAATTAATTTGTTTGAGGACTCTTTCTTTATCGTTGTCATGAACTTTTGATAACCAATTATTCATAAATCCATCAAAGCTAGGGTATAGCGAAAGCTCTTTTAATTTATCGTTTACATAAACAACATCTCCTTTTTGGTTGGTAAGGAAAATTCCAATTGGAGCATGAGAGGCAAGTGTTCTAAAACGCGCCTCACTTTCTTTTAAAGTGTTTTCATAATCAAGTCGTTCAGAAATATCTCTGCCATTTGCAATAATTACTTCCTTACCAAAGTAAGTTCCGTGGTGTAAAATCATTTCTAATGGAATTTTTTTTCCATTTTTTGTTTTACAAAGCCAATTAAATTTTTGTTGCTCGCCAGACCATGTTTTTCCTATTTTTTGAAAATCATCATCTTTATCGATTTGTAGATATCCCAATTGATCAAAAGCAACTCCTATAATTTCTGGTTTTGGGGAATCGTATTCGTTTAAAACGGACTGATTAACATCGATTACTTTTCCTTGGTTGTTTACAATGAAGATTAAATCAGAACTAGAGTTAAATATTTCAAAGTAACTTTTAATGGATTGATTTTTTTGTTCTTCAGCAATTTTTCGCAGTGTAATATCTCTTACAATTATTTGTAAAAAAACATCAGCCTCAACAGTGAAACTATTAATACTTACTTCACTATCAAATTGAGTACCATTTACATTTGAATGTTTCCAATAAAAAAATTGTGAAACGCCTTTAAGCGCTTGCTGTATGTAGTAATGATATTTAAGCAAGGAGTCTTCTCCATTTGGTTGCTTCTCAGGCATTAATTCATGCAATTTTTTTTTCGCGATTTCAACGTAACTAGGCGATTTAAACATGGATAAAGTTTTTTCATTACAATCAACCATATTCATTCCTTTAAAAATCATAATCGCGTCATTCGCTTCACTAAAAAGGAGCCGATGTTTTAATTCACTTTGCCTTAGTAATTGATCAGCCTCAATATTTTTTGAGATATCTCGGATGATTCCAAAATTTGCATAATGAAGCCCCTCAGGAGAAACTTGAGGGTACAAGGAAAGTTCTACCCAAGTAATCTTTTTGTTCGTTGTGTTTTTTATTCTAAATTGACATTTACCGGAATTTAAAGTTGCATTTACGCTATTGATTACTCCGTTGATATGCTTTTGGTCAGACTCTATAGCGTAATGATGTGGTAGTTTGTTATTTTGTTCTATTTCTTGAATAGAGGCACCGGTTATCTTTTCAATACCGTTGCTAATGAAGCTTAACCGGGCGCCATGTTCTTTAAATATTTTTTCTGTGTATATAATTTCATCGATGTTATTAATGAAAAAGGAAAGACGTTCTTCAACGGGGTCTTTATCTTTCGTTTTTAAACGATATAAGAAGAAAGTAATACCCTCTAACTCAATACTTTTTTTGTTAACAATGATTAAGTAGTTAAGTTCAAAAAGATCAAAACTTACTTCAGAATTTGGACTAGCATCAAAGTTAATGAAGTTCTCAAAATCTGATTTAATAGGTTGTTTTGGTAGGTTAGGAGCTTGTTTAAATATACGATCGTTAAAATATATTATTTCCCCAGACTCAGTAGTTATTAGAATACCCTCAGTGGAGCCATCGAAAAGCTGACTAAAATTGTTTGTCATAATTACTGAGGCTTATCTATACTTCTTAAAGGATTGCAAAATGTCATACGTAACAACTTGAAAAGGGTTTTGTTTTGGCAAAGAAATTGTTTTGGTAATTAAATTAAAATGTTTGGAACTTTTAATGCTTAAATGGTTCCATTAAAAAAAAATCTTTATTTTACTTTTAACTAAAAACAACTAACCCTTTTTTTATGAAAATATTACTTAGTAGTTTATTAATTGTAGTTTGCTCCCTGGGGACTTTTGCTCAAAAGTATATGCAAACAACCTCCAGTATTACATTTTTCTCTTCTGCTCCTTTGGAGGATATTTTTGCGGAGAGTAAAAAGTCTAAATCTATTTTGGATATAAACAGTAAGGAGATTGTAATCTTGATGAAACCGAATACCTTCATATTTAAAAATCCAATGATGCAAGAGCATTTTAATGAGGATTATATGGAATCGGCAACTTATACAAAAGCTACTTTTTCTGGCAAAATTGAAGGGATTTTTGATGTGCTAAAGGATGGTGTTTACCCAGTGAAGGTAAATGGTAAGTTGGCAATGCATGGTGTTGAGAAATTAAGAATAATTGATGGGAATATAATTGTTAAAAATGGTGTTGTTTCGATTGAATCGAAGTTTGCTGTTAAAGTCGCCGATCATGGAATTAAAGTTCCTTCTATTCAAATTAAGAATATCGCAGAAGTAGTAGAAGTAAACATAAAAATTACGTACAAAGAATTAAAAACTAAATAATGAAACATATTTTTATTTTGGTACTTTTTCTTTCTACAATTAGTACCTATGCGCAGGACGACCTTTTAGCTGCTTTAGAAGCTGAAGACTCTTTATCTGCTGGTCCTGCGGTTATTAATTCGACTTGGAAATCTACTTATTTAATCAATTTTCATACCTCTGAAACGGAGAAGAAAGGTGTGTTGGATTTTAGAATTGCTCATCGATTTGGAAATATTGATGGATTAAACGGGGGCGGACACACTTTATACGGACTGGATCAAGCTTCTAATATTAGATTTTCTTTTGATTATGGTATAACTGACGATTTTCAAATTGGAATCGGAAGAAGCAAAATAGAAGAAAATATTGATGGTTTGGTGAAATATAAGTTTTTAAAACAAAATAAAAACGGAATGCCACTCTCGTTATTAGGAATGTCGAGTGTTGCTTTTACTCCAAAAGAAGATGTGTTGGATTATTATTCAAATGTAGCTCACAGATTCTCTTATTACAATCAAATCATCATAAGTAGTAAGCTAAACTCTTGGTTCTCAGGTTTATTAAATGTGAGCCATTTTTATCGAAATTTAATCGTTCAATCTGCAGATCTTAGCCTACCAAGAGACGTTAATGGCATTTTTGGGATTGGATTAGGTATTCGTACCAAACTAACACGTAAATTATCTTTGGTAGGCGAATATTCTTATTCTTTTAATGAGCTTAGAAATAGCGAATACCAATATTCTCATCCATTGTCTTTGGGTGTGGAAATTGAAACAGGTGGTCATGTATTTCATATTAATCTTTCCAATTCTGCAGGATTAATAGGGCAAGATTTAATTAATAAAGGTCCTGATAATTGGTTAGATGGAGAATTTAAATTAGGCTTCACTATTTCAAGAGTATTTGCAATTTAATGCTTGATGACTTTAAGTACATACGCGAAGATTTTGTAGATCCTTGGTTGGGAATTATCTTTTTGACTATGGGGGTGTTAATTGCCTTTATATCACACAATTTTAGAGCGCACATTCGTAGAGTTTTATTGGCTAATTTTGTTAGTAGGGAGCTAACTAAACATAAAAGAGATGAATCGAATAAGACTAGAAAAGCTAATATTTGGTTAAATAGTTTCTTTTTGTTGAATGTGACAATAATCTTCTATGTTTTTGCACTTAAGACATCAATTACCTTTGGACTAAGTAATGGGTTGTTTTTTTTAGTTTGTGTGGGTAGTGTTTTTGGGTGGTATATTATAAAGTATTTAGCGCAGTATTTTATAGGGATAACATTTAAAATGAAAGAGTTAACAACATCTTATATTGAGCAATCCACGATAAAGGATAAAGCCTTTGGAATATTGGTTTTTCCCTTAGTTGTTTTAACTGTTTTTAACAGGGACTTAAGTGATGTTGTATTCTATGGAATTTTAATTATATCTGTTATATATCTGTTTTTTAGATGGATAAACGGGGTAGTATTAGGAATAAGACAAGGAAACATTCCTTTTTTGTATTCAATTTTATATATTTGCACCCTTGAAATACTGCCTGTAGTACTCGCAGTAAAGATATTTTTAGAGCCAATAATGAGCTCGTTAGCATAGCAAATAGAGAGACATGGAGAACGAAATTAATACTATTCTGGTATCTCAACCGAAACCAGAAAATAATAAATCACCATTTTTTGCCCTAGAGGCAAAGCACAATATTAAAGTTGACTTTAGATCTTTTATTCATATAGAAGGAGTTGATTTGAAGGGTTTTAGAGACCAAAGACTGAATTTACCAGATTTCACTGCAATTATTTTAACCTCAAGAAAAGCAGTTGATAATTTCTTTAGAATTTGTAAAGAATCTAAATACAATGTTCCCGATACTTTAAAGTATTTCTGTATTTCAGAAGCAGTTGCTCTTTATTTACAAAAGCATGTTGTTTATCGTAAAAGAAAGATTTTTCATGGACGTCAAAAGTTCATAGAATTGATGGAATTGATTAAAAAACACAAATCTGAGACGTTTCTTTTACCATCTTCGGATATTTTGAAGGATGTTATTCCTAATTCGTTAGATGAAGCAGGGATTAACTACAAAAGAACAATATTATATAAAACTGTTATAAGTGATTTGAGCGATTTAGAAAACGTAACTTATGATTGCTTAGTTTTTTATAGCCCTGCGGGAATAGAATCTTTATTTAAGAATTTCCCTGACTTTAAACAAAATTCAACAAGAATTGCAGTGTTTGGAGATTTCACAAAAAAAGCTGCAGAAAAGGCTGGCTTAACTGTTGATATCGGAGCCCCTGCACCCAATGCACCATCAATGACAGGTGCGATTGAAATTTATCTTAAATCAACTAATTAAAACGAATTATAACGATTAAGGGTGAATTTATTCACCCTTTTTTTGTGAACTATATTTTTTTAAAATATCCACTAATTTCTCTGCAATCTTTACTTCACTATACTCACTTCTAAGTAAGTTTAGTGTGTTGATAGATAGTTTTTTTGTTAATTCAGGATTGGACCTCAGTTTTAATATCGCATTCTTTATAGCCAACTTATTATTGGGTGTTAAAAAAACACTTTCTTCGTGCTTAAATATTTCTTTAATTCCATCAGATTCCATCGTGATGATCGGCTTACCCATCGCGGCATAATGGAATATTTTGTTAGGAATAACAAGCTTTGCCTTGGGTGTGTCGCCAAATATACCTAGACATACATCAAAATTATTAATGTGTTGAGGTAAATCAGCATATTTAATCCAACCTTCAAATTTTAAGTTGGTTAATTTTTTGTGTTTTGCCAATTGTTGCATTTCAGCATATTGAAACCCAGTTCCAACTAACCTAAACTCTATACTCGAATCGTTTTTTAATAACTCAGCAGTTTCAATAATGTGTTTAACACCTTGTAAGGGAATAAAACCACCATAAAAACCAACAACAAACTTATCGGTTTTTGTTTTAGTAGTGGGACTAAAGTCTGATAAGCATGCACCTACAGGGAGAACTTTTATTTTATTTAGTTCGATATTAAAAGTAGTATGATAATATTTTTTATGTTCTTCTGTATCCGCAATTAATAAGTCTACAGCTTTAAAAGGTAGTTTGTCTTTTAAATAGTTTTTATAAGCTCTAGGAGACCATTTTGAAACACTTTTATAGTCAAATACTTTTGTGAGATAATTAGATATTAGTGGGTCAAATACAACTGGCTTTGAAGCTTTTTTGGTAATTAATTTTACAAACTTGTGCGAGAAAGAAGGGCAGTAGATAAAATCACATTCTGTTTGAAGCCTATTAAATTCTTTAAGATTGAAATCTTTTTTTTTATTAAAAGGGAGCTCAAAAACAGTTAAGTCATCAAGTTTCCTAAGTCCTTCAAGGATAATTTTATTACGGTTATATTCAGGATTATATTTCCCAACAAACAGAATATTCATCTCGTAAAGATATTGGAAGAAAAATTGGTTCCAAACAATTTTAGAAGTTAAAATAAGATTGGAACTAGGTAGTTATGGAACCTTTTTTAAAAAAGGAACTAAGGTTTACACTTTAAATAATTGCAAACTTTTAAACTCAGATTCATAAAAGCAATTTTAGCGTAAGCATTCCTTAATATAGCAGTGTGAGTATGCTCGAACACTTCGATAATCTCCATAATGTTTCCACCGTGAATAAACTTGGCGAATTTTTTATTGAAGATTGCTTCTTTTTGGTGTAAACGATTCAATTCAGGATTTGCGTAATTATAAATCATACATTCCCTAAAAACTCGTAAGCCATACTCTAAAAACTCTTTTTGTTTTATTCTACCCATCTTGTGGATTTTCTCAATAAGTTTATCCAAGTTGAGAAAATCAACGACGTAACAAAGCCGCATCCAAGTTTGAAAAAGTTCAATAAATTTCTCGTCTCCATCAGGATTTTTTACCAGCTGAAGCGCCTTATTAAAGTTTCCGTCAGCCATCAATGCTATTGACTCTGCTAAATTATCCGGAACCCCTTCTTTTTCTATAAGGCCAGATATTATTTCCTTATCAGTAAGGTTACTTAGTTTGATAATTTGAACCCTAGAAATGATTGTAGCTAATAACTCATCGGAATTATGACCTACTAATAAAAACAAAGAGTTTGGATTGGGTTCTTCTAAAATTTTTAAAATTTTATTTGAACAATCAGTATTCATTTTCTCAGGCCACCATATAATAACAACCTTGAATTTTGCTTCGTAATTTTTAAGAATTAAGGATTTTATGATGTCCTGACTATCTAATTTGTTAATAATTGATAACTTTTCACCAGCACCTATATAATCAGTCCAATCGGATAATTCAAAGTATTCTTTTTCTTTTGAAAATTCAATCCATTGTTTAGTTAGCTTTTTACTAGAGGGCTGGGTTTTTACTTCCTTAGAAACCGCTGAAGGGAAAAAGAAATTTAAATCAGGGTGTTGAAAGTTTTGATATTTGATGCAACTGGCACAGCTACCACAGGAGTCGTCCTCTTTTGGTGTTTCGCAGTTAACATATTGTGCATAAGCTAAAGCAAGTTGGTAGTTTCCTCCACCTTCACTTCCTAAAAACATTTGAGCGTGGCTAATTCGGTTTTTCTTAACCCCTTCGATTAAATGCTTTTTGGTTTCACTATGTCCTACAACATCCTTAAATAACATTACCCTAAAGATAAACCTATCAATTGGATAATAAAGGGTGTGAAGTATGGAAATGATTTATTCCTGCATTCTCCTTATTTTTTTTATCGATTCCCGAACATAATCGCTAAATTTGATGAGTTCCGAAGGGAAGAATTAAGAACGAAACTCAAAAGAAATATGAAAACTGTATCAGATTACGATTTTTCAGGAAAAAAAGCGATTGTAAGAGTTGATTTTAACGTGCCGTTAGATAAAAACTTAGTCATTACTGATGACACAAGAATTAAAGCTGCTGTTCCAACAATCAAAACTATTTTAGAGAAAGGTGGAAGTGTAATTTTAATGTCACATTTAGGTCGTCCAAAAAGTGGACCTGAAGACAAGTTTTCATTAAAAAGTATTGTTGCAAAAGTAAGTGAGCATTTAGGAGTAGACGTTAAGTTTGCTGATGATTGTATTGGTTCTGTTGCTGAAGAAGCTGCTGGAGGATTAAAAGCTGGAGAAGTTTTACTACTTGATAACTTAAGATTTTATAAAGAAGAAACTGCAGGAGATATAGGATTCGCTGAGCAATTGTCAAAATTAGCTGATTGTTACGTAAACGACGCTTTTGGTACAGCCCATAGAGCGCACGCTTCAACAACTATTATCGCTCAATTTTTTCCGAATGATAAAATGTTTGGTTTATTACTCGCAAATGAGCTAGAAAGTATTGATAAAGCAATTAAGTCTGGAAAAGGACCGTTAACTGCAATTATGGGTGGGTCAAAAGTTTCATCTAAAATTCAAATCATTACACAAATGCTGGATAAGGTTGATAACCTCATTATTGGTGGTGGAATGGGCTATACATTTTCAAAAGCGAAAGGCGGAAAAATTGGAAACTCAATCGTTGAAGATGATTTCTTAGAAACTGCTCTTAATATATTAAAAGAAGCGAAGGAAAAAGGCGTAAATGTTTATTTACCGGTTGACTCTGTTGTTGCTGACGATTTTTCAAATGATGCCAATACTCAAATAGCAACTGCAGGAAAAATTCCTGATGGCTGGGAAGGTTTAGATTGCGGGCCAGAATCAAGAGAGATTTTTGGCAAAGTAATCGAATCTTCAGGAACTGTTTTATGGAATGGGCCAGTAGGTGTTTTTGAATTAGAAAGTTTTGGTGCAGGAACTAAAGCAATCGCCAACTCAGTTGTAGAAGCTACAAAAAACGGAGCGTTTACCTTAATTGGTGGTGGTGATTCTGTTGCTGCAATTAACATGTATGGTTTAGCTGATGAAGTTTCTTACATTTCAACTGGAGGTGGAGCTTTAATGGAATTGTTAGAAGGAAAAGTACTTCCTGGTGTTGATGCAATTTTAAACTAAGAATATCTATTTAAAATATTTAACAGCTCGCTTTGGCGGGCTGTTTTCGTTTCAAAGAATTTATAACGTGATATGAAAACCCCTTCATTGAAGAGACTTTAGATGATATTTAGCAAACCTATTAGAGGGATTTATAGGATGTGGATTTTATCAGCAAACGTGCTGATAAAGATTTCCTGAGTAAACTACTTGGCTGCTATAGTATGCAGAGTTTAGTTGGTTTTTATTTTGAGATAATTTATTACGTTTTATACTATTTGAGAAAACTAGAGTTTTTTGTAGTTAAAAACGATAGAATTTGACGAGCATATATTTTTTGTTTAAAGTCCTATATATTCGGTAGTAGAGACTTTAATTTTTTTGCGGAGACCTAATGCAGATGCACGAACATAACCTTCTAATTCAAGTTTTAATTTCCCTCCGTTAGTAGCCAATGAAAGCAAAGACATTACTCCACTACCAAGTAAATTTTTAAACTTACTTTCTATTCCAATGTTTACAACACCGTCACTATTTTTGGGAAGTTTAACGGGTTTTGTTAGCTTAAAAGATCCAAGATTAACTCCATTTGCTTTGATATTAATAGATCCACCGCTCGCTTTAATCGCAAACCAATTAGGATTATCAAGCTTTACACCTAAGTTAATTTTCACACCTTTAAGCGAGAACTCTTCAACTTTATAATCATGAATTCCTTTAAACTCTAAATCCTTAAACGGAGCACAACTCTGAAGTGTTAAAATAACTGTAAGAATCAATGAATATTTAAGAATATTTTTCATAATTAGTTTGGTTTGAAGTGCCGGAGCAGAACAATTGAGAGTGTAAATTCGATTGTTATTTTTCAAGAATGGAACGTAAATTTGGTTTAAAATAGTTTGGACCTTTTAAAACTTTACCGTCTTCACGATAGATTGGTTTTCCGTCTTCACCTAATTTACTCATATTACTTCTTTGAATTTCTTCAAAAACTTCTACAATTTTATGTTGCATACCATGCTTCATGATTGTTCCGAAAAGGATATACATCATATCTCCTAACGCGTCGGCAACTTCAACTAAATCACCATCTTTAGCCGCCTGAAGGTATTCTTCGTTTTCTTCTTTCAGTAAGTCGAATCTTAATTGAAAATCTTTTTCAGTTAAATCAACTGTAGGTTCGTGGTTGTTTGGAATTCCAAAAGAGTCATGAAATTTTTCCACATGACCAATTAGCGCATGAATGTCTTTAACTGAAGGCATAAGATTTATTGTTTATTTTTTACCAATTTTTATTTCTTTCAAGTCTTCCGGAAGATTTTCATAGCTGTAAAAAACGCCTATGTCTTCGCCTTCATTCCACAGTGGCTTATCAGGGTGGAAAACGAAATCAAAAACTTTATTGTCTCCATTGATGTCAGAAACACCGTCTTCTTTCAGTAAAGCTTTTTCAATAACCACTATAAAAGAATCATCTTCACCAATTAATTCAATAACTCTACAGTCTTTTAATAAGATTCTTTCAGTTTCGTTATCGTCGTCATCAAAAAGAGGTAACTCAAAGTCTTTTACTTCATCGTTAACAGTAGTGATGTTAAAAGGAAGTTCTTCCTTAAATTCCCATTCAGCAGCGTGTATATTGATATTAATTGTCATAGTAATATGTTATAGTAGTGAGCAAAGATAACGTTTAATCAAATCTTTTCCCTCGTTTGTAAAGGTATTGTGGATAGTTTTTGAAAACTTATTTTAAAGAAAAAAAGTAAGACTATTCCTCTTGATTTATTAAGGATAGATACTCTTTTAAAGTTTTTTCAGCAGTTGCTGTTTTTGTAAATGATTTTAAAATCTCTTGTTGAGATGCAATCATTGTTTCTAAATCAATTTCGTTTTTAAGAATTCTATGTACCTGATGGGCTAATTCTTTAGCATCTTTAACTGGAGCTATTAAACCACTTTTTTCATGCTTAACTAATTCTGGGATACCGCCAGCTTTTGTCCCTACAACTGGAACTTTACAAGCAAAAGCATCAATTACAGATGTTCCTAAACCTTCCGTTTCACTGGTAATGAGAAAAATATCAAGTTCGGGAAGTATTTCGGGAATATCACTTCTAAATCCAGTGAAAATGATGTGGTCATCCATTTTTTGTTTGGAAGCATATTCTTTTATTTCTTTTTCTGAAGGACCAGTCCCAATGATTAGAAATTTTGAATTTACACCAATATCTACGAGCTGTTTTACTGTATCTATAAAAGTGAAATAATCTTTGTGAGGAGATATTGCCGCGACATTTCCTACGATTTTAACAGAATTTGGGATGTTAAATTCTGTTCTTAGTTTATTACATTCGCTTTTTTGAAATGGAAAACGATCGATGTTAATTCCCGAGTGTATCGTTTTAACAATGCTTTTATTTTCAATATCAGGAATAGTTAAAGCTTTAATTGCATCCGAAACACAAAGAATACGTTTAACATTTTTATGATTGTATTTGAGCTTTGAAAACAATGTTTGTTTAATGGCAAAATCAACCCTTCTACTCACTATAATAGGTGTTTTATTTCCAAATAACATCGCAGATAAAACAGCAAATGAGTGCGCGTGTGAATCATGGGTGTGAATAATATCGATGTTTTTTAAATTACAAACTGATTTTACTTTCTTAGCAAAAATAGGATCAATTGCAGTTCGTTTTTTACATTCGATAATATTCCAGCCTTTTTCCTTTCCACGGATAGCCATTTCACTGTTTTTGCGGCACAATATGTATTGATTTATGCCTCTAGTGTTTAACTCTTCAAATAAATACGATAATTGTTGTTCACCCCCTCGCCAACTTTTTGGTGTTGAAATGTGTAATATGTTGGGTTTTGAACTCACTTAGATTGTTGTAATTTCATTAATTTATAGTATCTCAAATAGGTAGCGTGGGCAGATAGTCTACAAATATGAAATCCAGTAACTCCATCTAAAAAACCACGTTTTAAAATGTAGTTTCGAATGAATTTAAAAATAGATTTGCCTATGATTTTAAACCAGTTTGATTTTTTACCTAGTTCAAATAAAGATTGAGCGGCTATATCCGTAAACTTTATAATTTGAGCCCGATGTTCGCTAACATGATAAAAAGTATAGTGTAAAAGGTCGCCTTTTAAATGAATTTCATCTCCTGGTTGATTTAAAAGGTATTTATCATGCGGATTTTTACCACCCCATTCACCTTCTCCTTTTTTAAATAATCGAAGTTTTTTATCAGGGTACCATCCACAATGCTTAATCCATTTACCACAGTAATTTGTTAGCCTACTAAAAATATATCCACCTCCCTTTAGGTTTTCCTTTACAGCTAGTATTGAAGCTCTAAGTTCTTCAGATAATGCCTCATCAGCATCCAAAGAAATCACCCAATCAAATTGAGTTCTAGTAATAGCGAAGTTTTTTTGCTGGATATGTCCTTCGAAAGGGTTTAAAATTACAATAGCTTTTAATCGCGTAGCAATTTCAACTGTTTTATCGGTTGATCCGGAGTCAATAATTACAATTTCATCAACCACATTTTTTAAAGAATCAATGCATCTTTCGATGTTCTTTTCTTCATTAAAGGTGATAATAGCAGCTGAAATTTTTGACATAAAGTATAATTACAACCCAAAGTTAACCAAATTGCAGAATTTAGCCATGCTTAGGTCACATATGGTTGGAATTAAGTTGCTTTCTTGTACCATCTATAATTCAGATATTTTATCGAAAATAACACACATGAAAAAAACATTTGTTTACGCAGCGCGCTTCGGGCTAAAGGCTATTGTATATCCATGTTACCAATGAATATAAAGTGAAGGCGTATTTATGACGATTTTTAAAGAAAAAAGATATGATTTCTAAATAGTAAAGCCCTTAGAGATACTTATTGCTTTAGTTTTGCTTGTTAACAGAGATTTTAGCAGCTAAAAAAAGTAGTGCTTTTTTTAAAAAAATTTAAACGAAACAAAAAAATAGATATTAAGTATATCTTTCTTAGTTAAGTGGGTGTTATGAAAAAAATATTTTATTTTATTTTCTCATTAATGTTGTTAGCTTGTGGTGGAGACGACAAAGAGACGGCGTTAACATCTGATGTTTCATCAGAAATTCTATTAGAAGATGAAATAATTTCAGCAAAACAAATTAAGGAGCTTAAAAATGCCTCTAAAGTTGTTTATACGCTTCCCTCTCCAGTTGAAATGGCTGATATTCTAAAAGAAACAGAAGCAGTATATGATGTTTATATTTTAAACGATCCTGACGCTGTTGATGGGTATGTAACAGATTTTAAAAGGGCAATGAACCTTGGTGTTTACTTCACAGATCTAAGTTTTACAAGTTTG
Source organism: Flavobacteriales bacterium (assembly GCA_029251005.1). GTDB lineage: Bacteria > Bacteroidota > Bacteroidia > Flavobacteriales_C. The sequence goes on from JAQXEE010000081.1 coordinate 22,327, forward strand.
TTTGATTATGCTCAAGAGGCAATGAGGTTTATGGGAGCCGCACAAACAATGTCGGACGAATTAAATATCCAAGGTGTTTTTACTGAGGATGTAATGATGCGTATAGAAGAAAATATGAATGACAAAGACTCATTAATCGATATTGTAGGTTCAACCTATATGGATACTGATTTATACCTTCAGGATAATGAAAGACCAGTTATTGCAAAGGCAATTTTAGCAGGAGCTTGGTTAGAGGGCTTATACATTGCTGTTAGTTTAAAAACGGATTCGGAGCAAGAAAACCAAATTTGGAAAAAGGTAGGCGAGCAAAAACCTGCTTTAGGAAATTTGGTACGCTTATTAGAGGATTGTAAAGACGCTCAGTTTGATTCGTTACTAATTGACTTAAGAAGTTTGGTGAAAACATTTGAAGCTGTTAAGCTTGATTATCAACCAATTGAGGTCGTGACAGATACAGCGTCAATGCGAACAAATTTAGGTGGAGATTTAAATGTTCTAATCGACAAGAAAACATCTAATCAAATAAAATCTCAAATAATAGCTTTAAGAAACAGCATTACTAAGTAATTTGAAAAAAGTCTTCGCCATATTAATCCTGTACGGTTTTACTTTTTGTGCTCAAGCTCAAAATTGCAATCGCTTGGCAAAAAGATCTGTGAAAAACCTTGAACCATTTCGATTTAATGGTTCTTTAAATAAAGTATTACTTTCTCGAGGTGAATCGGCAGAGTTGAGTTTAATATTAAGAGGCGGTAAAAAATATCGAATTTTAGTCGACGGAGGTAATGTAATGGGAGTGCTAAGCTTTAAAATTTACGATCGTCATAAAACCTTAGTTTTCGACAATAGTAAGCATGATATGGCTCAATATTGGGATTTTAATATAGGAGCAACTCAAGAGTATCACATAGTAGTTACTTATCCAATTAGTAACGAAGGTTATAATGATGTTACAACTCGTGGATGTGTTGCATTAGCAGTTGGATTTTTAGACAATAGTCCATAATAATTTATGTAATTTTGGTTGAAATATTCAACCATGAAAAGATTTTGTTTAACCTTATTTACAGCCTTGTCTTTATTCTCTTGTAGAGTTGAAGAAGATCAGCCTGTTTACACAGCAAATAATATTCACCGAATTCCGTACGGAGAAACAGGTACTTTAGTTTCTGGTAATTATACAGGGAAAGGAGTTGTTACAAACGCAGCGGGTACTACGGTAATTATCGAGGGTTTCACAACAATAGATGCGTTATCGACTTTAGGGAAGGTTGTTGTTCCTAGAGGTGCAGTTTTAATTGCCAATAGTCTTGTGTCTGTAGGAGGCGGTTCTAGTATTGATATTAAGGGGACATTAATAACGCCAACTTTTACTCAAGTAGGGAATACTTATGTCTCTGGAGGCTATATTGAGGTTAACGGGAAATTAACAATCGGAGGAGGAACTACATTGTACCTGGAGAATTCTCAAGTAGAAGTTGATGAATTAGTAATAACTGGAAATATTCAAGCGATTGATAACTTAATAACGCGCTCCGCTAACTGGTATTCTTTAATCGAACTTACTGGGGGAATGCTTTTGCATAGGGGCGGTGGAATAAAAATTTGCGGTCCAGTTTTATTTAATTCGAACATTGATAATGGGGTAGCAGAAGAAACACTCGTAAATGTAACAGAGGCCTCAATTACGAATAATGAATTCGTTCAAACTGTATATGGCTTAGCTTCTAGTGATAGCTTGTATCAGTATAATGATAATTGCGAAGGTTTATCTTCGATGCCTGCTCACTAATTACTTGAGATTGTTAATTTAATACATCAAACAATCTTTGTTTCAAATACAACAAATAAAATATATTTTTCTGATGTGTTTTGCCTAACGACTGATGGAGGATTTAAGGTTGTGTTACTTAAGTTTAGTGCAAAATTGTATAGCGCGTAGAAAAAGCAATTGTTTTTCGAGTTTGATGAAAAACTCTAGGTGAACCAAAAAAGTTATTCGAAACTTTATTTGTTTGTAAACAATCTTTTTCCTCCTGATTTTCAGAGGATAGATGAAATGTTATTTTTTGGTAATCCTACCTGTATATGCTGGTTTTTCTTGATGAATTATTTCAAAATTATAGGCATCGCCAAGTAGTTCAATTATTTTATCGGCATCGTAATATGCCCAATTAAACCAGCTGTCTTCTTGGTTTTTGTATGTTAATTTGAATTCAACAAAACCAGTGTAGTCAAGGTTTAGAGGTAAGGAAAGACTTCCGTCCTCTAATTCATAGCAAAAAGCGATATCTGTACTATCGAACAAGATTTGACCACCTTCATTTAAAAGTTCGAAAGAGCGAACGATTGTTTTTTGAAATAATTCGAATGAGCCCCCAATTCCAATCCCATTCATCATGAACAGTAGCGTGTCGAACTTCTGATCTGTTTTCCATTTAAAAAAGTCAGCTTCAATTACATTTTTAACCCCTCTTTTAGTAGAAGCTTCGCACAATCCAGGAGAGAAATCGAGCATGGTTGTATCTAACCCCTTTTCCTGTAAAACTAAACAATGGCTACCAACACCGCCACCAACATCTAAAACTTTTCCTTTGGCGATTTCAATTGCTTTTTGTTCACAATAGGGCATTTGATCTAAGCTTCTGAATAAATGTTTTACCGGAATCACATCATCTTCCATTGTTTTTGATTCTACATAAATGAACTCATCGTTATTGTCGTTTAAAAAATCTAAAGCCGCATTTCCAAAAGCATCCATAATTCGAGAATTGATAGGAATCAAAGATAACTATATAATATGGCAACTTTTAAACACAACAATTGTGAATTAAACAATTTATTACGGATAAAACTGGAACTTAAATCGATTATCATTGTAAGTAATAATATGCGCAAACTTTGTATTAAAATTTCATTTTTATTGGCCATTTTTTTTACAAATGGAATAGCACAAAACGGTCCTGATGTTATTTTGCCAGATACGGCAAAACCAATGTTTAAAAAGGTGATGATCATCCCTTTTGAGGAAAGCATGTATTTGTGCGGCGTCCAAAGCTTTTTAGCACAAGAGAGTGGTAAAACACACGATGAAATTGTAAAATATTTTAGAGAGTCGGTTGCGTTGGAATTACAAAATCAGTTTTTGTTTAAATACAACACCGTTTCTTTATTACATTACAACGATACTGCAAGAGATTTGTTCAAAGCCTACGACGCTGTTAAATATAAGTTTGAAATTGCTCCAGTTGAACCAGAAGAAGATGAAGAAGCTGAAAATAAAACTTTATCTCGAGCAAAAAATTTATTTAAAAAGAGGGAAGTTGATAACGGTTATAATCGAGGTTATACATCAGATGGACAAATTAGATCAACAAAAAACACCGCTCAGAAATTTGCAAATGTTGTTGTAACTAAGCCTGAAAGTTTAACTTATTTAAGTAAAAAGTACAATACAGACTTGTTTGTTTATATTACAGAAATGGATATTGAAAATGATATTTCGAACCAAATGTCTTTCATAAACAACGAATACAAACGAATATTGAAAATCCATTTCAGCATGGTAAAAGAAGGAGGTAAGGTAATCGAGAAGGGTTTGGTTACAGTTACTTTTCCAAACTCAGAAAACAATATTAATAACATTAGAACTCTTTATTTACCTATTGCTGCAAAAAAGTTGTGCGATAAACTTCCTTTTACACCAACCCCAATGGTTGACCCAAACAAAAAAGGAAAGGCTGTAAGGGCTACCGATAAGGTTAAGAGATAGATTTTTAATCTAATTTTTTGATTTCTATGTTATTAATATTTTAAACTGTCAATTTGTTTTTTAAACAAAACATAGTAGTTTGAAATAGCAATTCAATAGTAGTTTTTGCCTTTAATTTTTGTTAGTCTAAAAGTATCTAAATCTACCTTTAATATGTATTACTAAGGTGTTTTTTGTGGTCTTAACGAACAGTTTACATTTTTTGTAATTCATTAAAAGTTGTTTTTAATATTATCTTTTATTTAACTACGAATCAAAATTAAGTTTTGATCTCAGCTTAGTCATGGAAGTAAAATGAACAATTAAACCTTTTACGCGAATATAATTAGTCAAGGATTTAGAAGTATTGTACTCAAAATATTTTTTCACAGGTTAAAATAACTTTTTCACAGAATTAATATGCGTTTAAGTAGAATAGTATCGGATGAAAATTAGTAATTACAGTATAACAAGATAGATTCAGGATCTAAATTACAATGCTAATTTATATTTACGATCAAGACGTTCTTTACCCACACACCACACTTAAATCCTAATTTCAAAGTGTCGGTTCTTTCAATTTATTGTTTAAAGCTTTTTCCAAAAAGCTGTTTAAGCATTGAAAGAACTGACACTTTTCTTTTTTACCGTTCGTACATAATATTTCTCTTTCTTTCTATTTTCATTTAGCTTTGTTATATGGATAAATCAAAAGAAAAGGCAAAAAGTAACGTTTCTATTGGTCAAATATTCAGGACTCTTATCTGGCCAAGGAAAGGCAAAGTTTTTACTGGATTATTCCTTATTATTCTAAGTAGAGCAGCAAGTCTTGTGCTACCATGGCAAAGTCAAGAATTGTTAGATAATGTTGTTCCAAATAGTGATATGCCTGGTTTATATAATGTTTTATTTATTGTAGTAATAGCCTTGTTTATTCAGTCTTCAGTTGGGTTTTTACTTACAAAACTCTTAAGTGTTGAAGCACAATTATTAATATCAGAGTTAAGAGCAAAAGTTCAGCGAAAGATTTTATCCTTACCTATTTCTTATTTCGACAATAATAAATCGGGAGAATTAGTATCTCGAATAATGACTGATGTTGAAGGTGTTCGAAATATTATTGGAACCGGACTTGTTCAGTTAGTTGGCGGAACGTTAACCGCAATTGCTTCTCTTATCTTTTTGATTAAGATAAATGCTTGGATGACTTTGTTTGTGCTATTTCCTGTTGCTTTGTTTGCAGTGATTGCATTGAAAGCCTTTGGTTATATCCGACCTATTTTTAGAAATAGAGGGAAAATAAACTCAGAGGTTACGGGTAGACTAACGGAAACATTAAATGGTGTTCGTGTGATTAAAGGTTTTAATGCTGAAGATCAAGAAAATAAAGTGTTTCAAAAAGGAGTTGATCGGTTGTTTCAAAATATAAAAAAGAGTTTAACAGCTACAGCTTTAATGACTAATTCATCCTCATTTCTTTTGGGATTAGCTTCAGCTGGTATAATGGGTATTGGTGGATATTTTATGATGGAGGGAAGTGGCGTTAATTCAATGACAACAGGTGAGTTTTTCTCTTTTACCTTATATCTAGGTTTTATGATTGCGCCTATTGTTCAAATGAGTAACATTGGTAGTCAAATGACTGAAGGTTTAGCGGGCTTAGATCGTACAGAAGAGATTATGAATATGGACCCTGAAGACGATAAGACTATTAGAACAATAGTTTTAAAAGAGTTGAATGGTGATGTCCAATTCAAAGAGGTTTCTTATTCATATGATGAAGGGAAAGAGGTTCTTCATAATCTTAATTTCAAGGCTGAAAAAGGCAGCATAACTGCTCTTGTTGGAACATCAGGGAGTGGTAAGTCTACCATAGCTGGGTTAGCGGCAAGTTTTTTAACACCTTCCGAAGGGGTTGTTACAATTGATGGGAATGATTTGTCTAAAGTCAATTTATCTAGTTACCGAAAAAATTTAGGGCTTGTTCTACAAGATGATTTTTTATTTGAAGGTACAATTAGAGAGAATATTTTGTTCCCAAGACCCGATGCGACTGAAACTGAAGTTTTAAATGCTGTAGAATCTGCTTATGTAGACGAGTTTACGGATAGATTTGATGACGGTTTAGATACGCTGATTGGTGAAAGAGGAGTGAAGTTGTCTGGCGGGCAGCGGCAAAGAATTACTATAGCAAGGGCTATTTTAGCTGATCCGAAAATAATTATTTTAGATGAAGCGACGTCTAATTTAGATACCGAAAGTGAGTCATTAATCCAAAGAAGTTTAGCTAAATTAATTGAAGGTAGAACTACGTTTGTTATTGCGCATAGGCTAAGCACGATTAGACAAGCAAGCCAGATTTTAGTTATTGAAAAAGGCATAGTAGAGGAGCAAGGAACACATGATGAATTGATTGCAAAAGAAGGAAGGTATCATCAATTGTTTACCTATCAAAGTAGAATTTAAACGGGTAAATACTTAAAATAGAAAAGCCTCAGGATTTTTCCTGAGGCTTTTCTATTTTAATTGATGGGGTTTTTTACCAAAGTATGATTTCATAATCTTTATCCTCAATAGTTACTGTAGCTTTTAAATCACAAGTTCCATCACCATAATTTAATGTTCTTGTGCTCATTTCACTTGGAGTAACTTTTAATTCTCCTTCAACGATTCTGGTGCATGTTGAGTTCAACTTCAATGGTTTCCTAGTGGTTATTGTAAAGGCAGTACCTTCTGTGTTTACACCATTTATTGAACCTTCGATTAGGATAAATGATTCACCATTAACTGAATCATTTTTATGAATTCGATCTGAATTCCATTGAATAGTTTGAGTTTTATCGGGACTTGTTAACTGGCCTCCTGTAACTAAAACATGATCAATAGAATTCCCTAATGAAAATTCTATGGCAGTTTTTTCAACTGTTTTTACGCCTTCAACTTTATAATCATCAATGAAAAAGTTGTTTAACTCAACTTTAGTTATGGTTCCTAAAGTACTTCTTTTTCCATCTTGTGTAATTAAAACTTTTCCTTTTAAAATTCGGCCTCGCCATTCGTATCCGTCTGTCCCGTAATTGATCCAAATAGTATCTATATATTCTTTGCTAGCATTCAAACTAAACGTAATATTTATAATTGAGTTAGTATCTGCAAAATTGGGATAGCTTTCTCCTTCTCCTAAGTACTCTTTTTCTAGTTTGTTAACTTCTATATTTACAATAGATTCAATGTGGTTAAATGCTGCATCAGCTAATTGAATATCTTCTGATGTGATTGTGTTCACATTTTCTTTTTTACAGGATAATAAAGCGAGCCCTACAATTAATAAACTAAATAATTTTTGTTCTAATTTCATACTTCTACTTATTCTTGTTGTTAAAGACTCTGACAAGTCTTTCGGGTTGCCTTTGCCAATAATGGAAAGGAATTTGTGGTGGGAGGAGTTCTAACGAGCATCTAAATAGTCTTGTAAGGTTTATACTGTTTCAGAAGAAAGAATACTAAATAAATAAAAGAAATAACTTCGTTCAAACAAAATTAATCGACTCAGAAATTACCAATACCAACATAGGATAAACAAATCCTAAAGCTAATTATAAAATAAGTTTACCGTTGATTTTTAGTTGGTGACTTTCGCAGGTTATTTAAGACAAATTAAATCAGGATAATTTTAATTTTTTATTAGAAGCTTCTCAATCTTCACATTGTTTAATTTAATACAGGAGCACCTTCAAAATTTTCTAAAATGAATGTTTATGTGAATGGTTTGAGAAAATAAAAAAAGTAGCCAATACCAAAGTCATTGCAAAATATTTTATTCGATTTTTTGCTCTTTTCTTTTTTCATGTTAAAATGCAATTGTTGTACGTACTTGACAAGATAGTAATTAATGAAAAAAATTTTTAAAATCATCCTCATTAATTTCATGGTACTTAGTACTTTACTTGTTATAATAGAAGTTTTCAGCCAGTTAACACATTTAATAAAATCACAGAGTTCTAAAACCAAATTAGAAAAAAATAACATTTTTGAAAAGTACCCTTATTTAGTAGGAAGGCTCAAAGCATCAACTGAAGTAATATTCAAT
>JAQXEE010000086.1 GCA_029251005.1 Flavobacteriales bacterium
TATCGGGGTAAAATAACAACTCACTTAGAAACAGAAAAGGGAATTTTAGGATTTCCTTTCTGTTTTGAATCTTATTCTCCCAATAAATCTAAAAGTTGCATTTGTTACTTGAATTCAAGTAAACAAATTTAAGTTGCTTTAATTATTTAGCGTGTATTTGTTGTTTAATAGTATACTTCTTTGGAGGAAATTTTACTATTTTTTTGTCTTATTTTGTGTTGTAAAACAAAATATACTCTTTTGATTTTTCATTAAGACATAAGACTTAATTTGGTCGATTAATATAGATTTCCATAATCTTTACTCGTTTTATTCTGTCTTGTTTTTAGCAGAAGTCCTTTCAAAAACGGAAGAAGCGCCCTTTAAAAAAATACTTTTCTTTTAAAGAAAGTACAGGGGGTAATTCTGAAACTTTTCACAATACATTTTGGAAATTAATGTTTAAATGGATATCCTAAAGTTGGGAAGTGTCGCACTTATGTCTCTTTAACCTTTTAAAACCTTATTCATTTTTGTAAGTTTCACTTTAAACGCATTGACTTCCTTTTGAAGGATTTCAATTTTATCATGAACTCCTTGAAGTAAAGGATTAGCTCCTTTTGAATTACCAAAGAATCCAAGATTGTTTTCATATTGGGTGATTTCCTTTTGAACTTTTCCAATTTGCTCTTGAACAAATATTTTGTCACGATTGATTAAATCAACCTTATTTTTAAACGAAGAATAAACTTCCATTTTTTCATCAAAAAACGTTGTTTCTGATTCTTTGAAATTAAGACCTTTTGCAGCAAAAGCTTTTTCTAAATCTTTTAAGTATTGGATTGATTTTCGCGTGAAGTCTTCGTTTGTTAACCACCAAGCTTTTAAAATAGCTAAAAGGCTTTCGTTATTCAGATCTTCAGTTTCCTTAACAGCTCTAATTACAGCCGCCTTTGCTTCGTTGTTTTTGTCCTTATCTTGATCTTGTTGTTTACGAGCAGTCTTCTTTAAGTTAAAGAAGGCATTACAAGACTTCTGAAATTTATGCCATAAAAACTGTTCGTCTCTTTGGTGTACAGGACCAATTTTTTTCCATTCAGCTTGCATTGTCACAAATGAATTAGATTGCTCTAGAATATTTTCGGCTTGTAATAAATCTTCAGCTTTCTTAATCAATTCCAACTTCATTTTTTTATGTGCTTTAAAAGTTAACTTTTGTGCATCATAAAATTTCTTTTTGGCATTAAAAAACACATCACAAGCAGCACTGTATTTTTTCCACGAAATATCTTTGTGTTCATTTGGAACATGTCCAATTAATTTCCAATCAGCCTGAACTTTAATTACTTTATCAGTAACCGTTTTCCAATCTCTAGCATTTTTTAATGTACTAACATCAATCCCCGAAACAAAATCAATGATGGTGTTTTTAAGATTTAAATTTTCATATTGTTCTTCTTTTTCAGATGCTTTAAAATCCTTGAAATTGGAATATAATAAATCTAAGTACTCTCTATATTTCGTCCAGAAACTATCTTGTTGTTCTTTTTTTACAGGACCAATACTTTCCCATTCGGTTCTAAGCTCTTTTAATTCAATCATTAAAGCTTTAGAGGTAGGCTTCTCTGTGCAACTTTTTAGTTTAACAAGAATCTCTTTTTTAAGCTGCTCGTTTCTTTTAAGATCGTGATCCTGAATAGCCTTGTAAATATTGATGTTGTAATAAAAGTCTTCAAGCGCCTTGGTAAATTGTCTGTCAACATCTTTTTGAGTAAATCCTACCGATTCGTTCAGTTTAGTCCATTCTGTTCTAATACTTTTTAAATCTTTAAAAGCCTTTCCGATATTTTGCTCGTTAGCAACCAATTCTTCAAGCTGTTTAGTTAAAGCAATTTTTTGTTCTTTAACTTTTTCAGTTGCTTTTTTCACCAATTCTTTTTCATCGGAAAGTTTCTTTTTTAAAGCGTTTATTAAGTCATTTGATAACAACTGATTAACATCTTCCTCGCCTGTACTTTCGTTTTTTAACTGATTGAACTGAAGAATTAATTCATCGAATTTTTTAATTTCCTTAGTTAAGTTTTCTGAAGAAAGTAATTTTTTAAACTCTTGAACGATAGAAGTGAACATAATGAAAGATCAATGATTTACTTTGCTAATATACCCTCAATGATGTTAGCAATGCAACTATTGTTTGTAAAATGAAGCTTATTTTTTTCAACAACTAAAACTAGCAGGCTTCCCAAAGAATAAATTCGATCATTTTGAGTTATTTTTGTAAAGTGGGAAAGAAGGTAATTGTTTCTGTAATTAACGATTTAAGTAGTGATCAGCGCGTAAATCGAACTTGCGGTACCTTAACCGATTTAGGTTTTGAGGTGTTGTTAGTTGGTAGAAGGTTAAAAAAGAGTCTGCCTTTAAAACCAAGAACTTACCAAACACACCGTATGAAACTTGTTTTTGAAAAAGGCGCTTTGTTTTACGCGGAGTACAACATTCGCTTATTTCTTTTTCTTTTATTTAAGAAATTTCAAATTCTGCACAGTAACGATTTGGATACATTATTGGCTAGTCGCTTGGTTCAAAAAATAAAAGGAGGGGAGCTTGTTTATGATTCTCATGAGTATTTTACAGAAGTTCCAGAACTGGTAGGGCGTAAAGCGCAAAAGGTTTGGTTGTTTATTGAGCGTTTAATCTTCCCGAAATTAAAACATGTTTTTACGGTTAATGAATCCATTTCAAACATCTATAATAAGTTGTACGATAAGGATGTGAAAATCATGCGAAATGTACCGATTAGCAATAAGTTTAAATCTTCTGCAGCTCCAAAAAGTAAGTCTGATTTAGGTTTACCTTCAGATAAAAAGGTGATTCTGCTTCAAGGAGCTGGAATAAACGTTGATCGTGGAGCTGAAGAAATGGTGGAAGCCATGCAGTGGATTGACGCTGTGTTTTTAATAGTAGGAACAGGAGATGTTATTGAGCCTTTAAAAAAGAGAGTACTTGAATTGAAATTATCTGAAAAAGTGATTTTCACCGGTAGAGTTCCTTTTGAAGAGTTGATTGGTTTTACGCAGTTGGCAGATGTAGGGGTAACATTGGACAAGGATACTAATTTGAATTACAGATACAGCTTGCCCAATAAATTGTTTGATTACTTTCAGGCAGATTTGCCGGTAATTGGATCGAATTTAATTGAGGTTAGAAAAATCATTGATGCTTACGGTGCTGGGATTATTCTTTCGAATAATGTTCCAGAGGAAATGGCTCGTGAGATAAATACTTATATAGAAGACGAAGTCTTATTTTCGCAATCGGTTCAAAACGTAGCAAAAGCTAAATTAGATTTGGTTTGGGAAAATGAAAAAGGCATATTAGAAACTTGTTATCAAAAATTCATTGATTAATAACTTACACATAATAGCATTTACAATTCCTTACCCTGCAAATTATGGGGGAGTGATTGATGTGTTTTATAAACTAAAAGCGCTTCATCAAAAAGGAGTTAAAATAACCTTACATTGTTTTCAATACGATCGTGAACCAGCAATAGAGTTGGAGCAGTTTTGTGATAAAGTGTACTACTATCCAAGGAAAATGGTAGGGATGCACATGTTGGGATTTCATCCTTTTATTGTGTCATCGCGTAAAAGTGAGCAATTAGTTGAGTGTTTATTAAAAGATGACGCTCCTATATTATTTGAAGGCTTACACACATGTTTTTCTATTAATGATGTACGATTAAAGGACCGAAAAAAAATAGTTCGTTCGCATAATATCGAACATGATTATTACGCGGCATTGGCTTCTATTGAAAAGAATACGGTTAAGCGTTTATATTTTAATACCGAAGCGAAGAAGTTAAAAAGGTTTGAAGCGATTGCGTACAAAAATGCTGATTTAGTTTTAGGGATTTCACAAAAGGATACTGATTACTTACAGGCTAAATACGGTAATGCACAATTGGTCTCGGCTTTTCACCAATTTGACGAGGTAATTGTTCCTGAAAAAACAATGCAATTTGCATTTTATCATGGAAATTTAAGTGTAGGAGAGAATAACGATGCGGCTTTATATTTAGTGAATAGTGTTTTCGCTGGTTCTGAGTTTCATTTAAAAATCGCGGGTAATCAGCCTTCTGTAGCATTAAAGAAAGCATGTGCTAAAAATCCAAATATTGATCTTTACGAAAATTCCACTTCGGCAGAGATAAGTGATATGCTCTCAGTTGCAAGAGTGAATGTATTACCAACGTTTCAAAGTACAGGTATTAAGCTTAAACTATTGGCCGCATTATTTAATGGAGGGCATTGTTTAGTGAATTCTCCCATGGTAATAGGAACGAGCTTAAAAAAACTTGTTACGATTACTGACTCGGCAGAAACAATGAAAGTTGCTTTAAGTGAATTACTAAAAAAGGAATTTCCGATTGAAAAAGTTTGTTTGAGAAAGGAAGGGTTAGTAAAATTCCAAAATCAATTTACGGTGAATCTTTTGATTAAGGCTCTTCAAGATTATTTTTAATAATAAAAAACGCCCCTTAATTGGAGCGCTTTTTATTAGTTTAAATTATGTTTGATGTTATAAACCTTTTTCTAATTTTTCCATTTCTTTGTCAAAAGTGTTCTTGAATTTTTCGTAATCATAATCAACACGTAACGTTTCTTCTTTTGTGATTCTCTCATTAATCGCTTCTAACAAATCCTTAGCTTTCATTTCTACTGCTACATATGAAACGAAACCACCAGCTTTCTTTTCTGTTAACTTTTCACATATTGTAACTACGTTTGTTAAATCTTGCTTAACTACCTCTCTAGACAAACCTTCAAATTTTTCTTCAACTTGTTCTTTGTTGTTCATTTCTCTTGAATTGACATAATTGTCAATTGTAGCTTTAATTCTAGTTTCGATTGAACTTGCTAATGCTGTTTTAGCTTCGTTTTTTGCTTTTTTAATAGCAGTCATTCTATCCATACTCTCTCCAAGTCCAGATGCTCTAATGTGAGATTTACTTGAAAAATAATCAGATCCAAAACAATGCATGTTAATCACTGTTTCATTTGCAACTTTTGGTTCGTTTTTCTGCTTTCCTTTACATCCAACCATTGCGATTGATCCTACAATTAAAAAAGCTCCTACTACTGATTTTGAAATATTTCTCATTTTCTTGAATTTTAAAATTTAAACTTGTTTGGTGTTAAACAAATGGTGTGCCAAAATAGAACAACTTGTTTGCGATATAAAAATAGAAGAAAAAAAAAGAAAAATGTAATTAGATTGTAACTTATTGAATATTCTGTTGTTTTAACTTAAGCTGATTTTAAAGACGTTCTTTATTCCTGAATTATTAAAACTCAGACTAAACTTTAAAGACTAGTAGGTTTTGAGGTTGGTCTGAGTTTTTTTTAAAAAGATCGGAATCGGTTAATCCTTATGGAAATCCGATATTAAAAATCAAATAATCGTAATCTACTTCTTGTTTATAATCTACAAATGGAGATATGTTTAAGTAAAGCCGATTAATTCCTCGTATTTTCTGAAATTTAGTTTTTCCTCAGTAAGCAAGATAGTTTGAATTGATTCCTAAAAGTATTGAACTCTTTTTTAAGGTTTGAGTTGAAGCTTAATTGTTGACTGGACTTTAGATGTGATGAATAACCTCCTTTAATTGAGAATTCTCAGCATTTGTAATCAACAATACTAGAAAAACAAATAGAAATTTTAATCTTCTATCCAAACCTTAGATGTTTTACAGAAAGCCTGTTATACTTGATTTCCTTCAAAGCATCGATTCCAATTTTGATATGATTTTCTACAAAGTTCGCAGACACTTTCTTATCAGACTCACTCGTTTTAACGCCATCTGGAACCATCGGTTGATCACTTACTAGCAGTAATGCTCCTGTTGGAATTTCATTGAAAAAACCGACAGAGAATATAGTAGCAGTTTCCATATCAATTGCCATTGCTCGGGTATCTCTTAAATAATCTTTGAATTTTTCATCGTGTTCCCAAACTCTTCTGTTGGTTGTATAAACAGTACCAGTCCAGTAATCTAAATCGTAAGCTCGAATAGTTGAAGAAACAGCTCGTTGTAATGTAAAGGCTGGAAGGGCAGGAACTTCAGGAGGGAAATAATCATTCGATGTTCCTTCGCCTCGTATAGCTGCAATTGGGAGTATTAAGTCTCCAATTTCATTTTTTCGTTTTAATCCACCACATTTTCCTAAAAATAAAACGGCTTCAGGATCAATGGCAGTAAGTAAGTCCATTATCGTTGCTGCGTTTGCACTTCCCATTCCGAAATTAATCATTGTAATACCATTGTGAGTTGCAGCAGTCATACCTTTTGAGCGATCTACTATTTTGGCTCCTGTCATCTCGCAAAAATGATCCATGTATCCTTTAAAATTGGTTAACAATATGTGTTTCCCAAAATCCTCTAAATTCATTCCTGTGTATCTCGGTAACCAATCTTTTACAATCTCATCTTTGCTTTCCATATGCCAATTTTGGTTGTTTTTACAACTTAAATGCCAAAAAGGTTCTTTTTATTGTGTTTGCTGTTAATAAGAATTAAGAAATGTATTCTTTTTTGAGAAGCATACTTCGTAATTTTCATCTTCAAATTCATTTCAAATGGAGAAAGCTGTTGCTCAGAAAAAAATTGAAGAATTAAGTAAGGAATTGCACGAACACAATCATTTGTATTATGTTTTGTCGAGCCCTTTGATCTCTGATTTTCAGTTTGATACGATGTTAAAAGAGTTACAAGATTTAGAAGATCAGTTCCCTGAGTTTCTTTTGTCTAATTCTCCATCGAAAAGAGTAGGAGGTGCAGTTACCAAAGAGTTTACCTCTGTAAAACATAAGTACAGAATGCTTTCCTTAGGGAATTCTTATTCTAAGGAGGATTTAATTGATTTTGAGACAAGGATTCGGAAGCTTTTGGAAGAAGAAGTAGAATACGTTTGTGAGTTAAAATATGATGGAGTTGCAATTGGTTTAAGGTACGTAGATGGTAAATTGATTCAAGCTGTAACTAGAGGAGATGGAACAAGTGGAGATGACGTAACTACAAACGTTCAAACGATTGGTTCTGTCCCGTTAGAATTAAAGGGAGATTATCCTAAAGAATTTGAGATTAGAGGTGAGATTTTTATGCCTTTAAAAGCATTTGAAAAACTAAACAAAGAAAAAGCAAAAGCTGGAGAGCCCTTAATGGCAAACCCTCGTAATACAGCTTCAGGAACGATAAAAATGCAATCGAGTAAAATTGTTGCTAAAAGAGGTTTAGATTGTTATCTCTATTATATGTTAGGTGAAGAGTTACCAACAGACACTCATTTTGGGAATTTAGAGAAGGCTGGAGAATGGGGGTTTAAAGTTCCTAATGTATCGGATAGAATGATTGAAAAAACGAACTCAATAGAGGGGATTTTGGATTTTATTAATTTTTGGGACGATAAACGGAAAGATTTACCATTTGAAGTTGATGGTGTTGTAATTAAAGTAAATCGTCATGATCGTCAGCAAAGACTTGGGTTTACTTCTAAATCTCCACGTTGGGCAATCTCTTATAAGTTCGAAACTGAACAAGCGGTGACATCACTGAATTCAGTATCCTATCAGGTTGGAAGAACTGGAGCATTAACACCTGTAGCTAATTTGGAACCTGTTTCATTGTTAGGTACAACTGTTAAGAGGGCATCATTGCACAATAAAGATCAAATTGAGAAATTGGATTTATATATAAAAGATCAGGTTTTTGTTGAAAAAGGAGGAGAAATTATTCCAAAGGTTGTTGGTGTTAATAAAAGTGCACGACCTGATTCTGCTATTAAAATAGATTACATAACTGAATGTCCTGAATGTGAAACT
The DNA here is from genome assembly GCA_029251005.1 of Flavobacteriales bacterium. Classification (GTDB taxonomy): domain Bacteria; phylum Bacteroidota; class Bacteroidia; order Flavobacteriales_C. The sequence goes on from JAQXEE010000086.1 coordinate 7,861, forward strand.
GAATTAGTTAGAAAGGAGGGCGAAGCCAATCATTATTGTCCAAACGAAAATGGTTGTCCACCACAAATTACTGGTAAAATAGAGCATTTCATTTCGCGTAAAGCGATGAATATTGATGGACTGGGTGGTGAGACTGTTGAGCAGTTTTTTAAGGCTGGTTTAATAAATAATATCGCTGACTTATATTCTCTTGATCCGTTAAAGATGATTAGCCTAGATAGAATGGCTGATAAATCAGTGAATAAGATTATTAAAGGTGTTAGGGAGTCCCTTAGCATACCGTTTGAGCAAGTCCTTTTTGCTATTGGTATTCGATTTGTTGGCTCAACGGTTGCTAAAACTTTAGCCAAATATTTTAAGAATATTCAAAACATTAAGAATGCTACTTTAGAAGAGTTAATCAATGTAGATGAAATTGGGGATAAGATAGCTGAGAGTGTACAGGAATTTTTTATTGATGATAAAAATTTAGAGATCGTAAACCGCTTAACGGAAGCTGGTGTTCAAATGGCAATTATTGAAACGGAAGAAGAAGCGAATTTAGTTAAAGTACTCGAAGGTAAATCAATCGTGGTAAGTGGCGTTTTTTACCAGTTTTCACGAGATGAACTAAAGAAGACAATTGAGAAATATGGAGGGAAAAATGTAGGAAGTATTTCTAAAAAAACCACGTTTATAGTTGCTGGTGATAAAATGGGGCCAAGTAAGCTTGAAAAGGCAGCGAAATTAGGGGTTCAACTAGTTTCCGAAGAAGAGTTTATTGCGATGATTTCAGAAGGATAAAATTACTTCTAAATATAACGTTTCAA
>JAQXEE010000116.1 GCA_029251005.1 Flavobacteriales bacterium
GCTCTTAAATTAGTGAGGAATAAACTTTAAAACACCAATATTTCATCTTCTTTAAAATCATTGCATTTATAGAAGTAGTTAGATCATCAATTATTTTTGATTTTGGAAAAAACAACTAAAGGTTTTTCTTTGTCATGATGACTCTTATCTCTGATTTATTAATGCATTTATTGATTCTGCAGAAATTGTTGGAGAACAAACAAAAAGAATTAGAATTGAAATGCACTTACCTCTACTCTATTTTTTACAGTAAGCATATAATAATATATTATCTATTTGTTTTATGCAATTCATTTAACGATAAAATAAAGAGCTTAAACGTTCTATTGCTTTTAAAGAAATATCAGGTATGAGAAATTGATAGTTTAATTCATGACTTCATTGTTAAATAGACCAATTAAGGACAAGTCAACGATTTTTATAAAAGCGAAGGATTTTAAGAATTTGGGCATGGACGCAAGTTGAAAAATTAAAATGCATTAGTGAGACTTAACATGGATAATTTGAAGTACAAAATTAAAAAATGGGTGTCAAACTTATTATTACCTCACTAATTTAAGAGCTTCTATCATTGGTATTCGTTTCCCATCTACTAAGGCAACAACAAAACAATCAGCTGCACCAACTGCTATTACTTCCTGTCTAAGTTTATCCGCAGCTTCTTTTGTGTCGTTATTACCAATCATATAAATCAACAATCCACTCTCGGTTTTAATGTTTGAAATCTCGTAATTCGTTAAGTCTTTAAATACTGCCGTATTTTCAACCACAATGGGTGTTTTATATGCTCCAACTTGAACTTTAAACGTTACTTTTTTATTCATTTTTAGATTGCCAACTTGATCGTTTTGGTTTGAATTCTTATTTGCAGGAGTCCCTTCAACTTCTTTAGCTTTGGCAACTGTTATTCTTTGATTTTTATTGTACGCTATCACATAAGCATCTTTAATTCCTTGAACTCTTACGGTTTCTTTTCTGGTATCAGCACTTGAATAATCTTTATAAATTCCTGTTGTATATCTTAAATAACCATTTGATGTCTTTTCTGTGTACAATGGAGTTACACCTTTTAAATCAGAACTGATTTTTGGAGTAGTAAACACCCCCACTTGAACCGTATAAAACAAACCATTTATTGATAGTAAGTCGTTATTTAATCCATTATCACTATTAGAAACAACAATTTTCACTGAATTGTTTATTTTATTAGAAGTTTGGTTGTTCACAACTACTAATGATTCAGAAACATCATTTGAATCATCAAAAACTCCCTCTTCTTTTATTCCAATTGCTTTCAACTGTTGAATTTCATCTTGAACCAAGTTATCGTAAATGAATTTTTCCGACTCATCTGCAGTCTTAATAATCTCTTCTGCTCTATCTAAAGTGATCCTTTGCCCATCATAAAAGACGACTACAAATGCATCTTTATAACCAATTTCACGAATCCGAACTTTCGCCATATTGGCCGACTTAAATCCACGGAAGTAACCAACTTTATATCTTATAATTCCTAATGTAGTTTTCTCACCAACTAAAGGTGTTAAACCGTTAAAAATTGAAGGATTAATTTCGTTTCTGAAAGCTCCAACTTGAACTTGGTAAATTATGCCATTTGGCATTTTAGGATCAACTGGTATTTCCGATGCTAATTTATAAATCTTTGCGGACGCCATTGTGAATTCATCTTCAACAATACTACTTTCAGTACTTCCTTCATCTAATAATTTAATATTGTCCATATCGATTTCGTTACCACTTGATGTGCTAGCATCTAAAGATGGTGTTGAAGTTTTTTCAATAGGAGAATTTTTTATAGTTTCAGCTTGAGTATCTGGGGTGTTAATTTGTTCAACTTCCTTTGTTCTCTGTGGTTCACTTACGATAATATCTTCAACTGGTTTTGTTGTTTCGGTAAGGGTAACAGCACCACTTGGCGCATCTTCTAAAAATTCTGTCACCTTTTTTAAGTCTTCATTATTTGATTCTACTTCAGCAATAACCACTGCTTGATCCTCTTCTGAAATAATTGCAAGAATCATCTTTGCTTCTTCTCTTTGTGCTCGGGATTCTGAAACATTATTTTTAAGAATTATTTCTTGATTTTCAGCTTCTATTTCTTGTTTATCGGCTTGCAACCTATATTTATTTGCTTCTGCTAACTTTGTTATTATTTCTTCTTCCTTAACTAGTTTATCAACCTGCGCTAAGATTTCTTCAGACTTTTTTCTGTTTATAATAGCTTGATTCTTTAAATAAATTATTTCCTCAACTCTACTAACTTCCTGCGTTTCGATTTCGTTTGCGGCACTAATAAGTTGTTTATACGTTGCTTGCGGAGAATCAGAATTTAATGAATCTGATGGAATACTTTTAATGCTCTGAACTCCCTGTACTTCTGAATCAACTTGAATAAGTTCTTCTATTATTTCTGGTATTTCTACAGCTACAATTTCATCTTTTATTTCTGGTTCAATAATTTGAGTTTGTTCTATAATTGTGTTATCAATTGCTGAAGTAATATCTTCGATTTTTATTTCGTTAATTACTGTTTCATCTTTAACGAGCTCCTCTCTAGGCAAAGCGACTTCTGTTCCTAATTGTTCTATATTTTGATTTGTGCTAGTTTCGGAAACATCAATAATCAATTCTTCTTCTTCAATAATTTCCGAAGGTTTTGAATCAGCAATATCTTGCTCTACTGATAAGTCTTTTCTAAATTCAGATATAAAATCAGGTTCATTTGGTACGGCTTTACTTTCTTGGTATTTTTTTAACGCTGAAGCTTGCTTTTCTTTTGCATTATGCATCATTTCTTTAGAAGCTGTTATTTGTAATAATCGCTCAACTTGATTATCTGTTTGATCTGCTATTTTTTTAATTGAATCAGCTTGAGCAAACAAATAAATCGCATCTTTTTCTAATTCCCAAGCTTCATTGGAGAGATTATTATTGTGAGACTGTTTTCTTGATGTCTTAACAATTACCTCATTGTTTTCATAAACAATTTTATCAGTATTTAAAGCTGATAACAAACTTTCAGTTGTAGTATTGCCCTCTGCTAATTCACGATTACTTACTTCTTCAAATAACAATCTCTTTTTTTCAGAATCTTTTTCTGTTTCCTCTTCTGCTATTGAAACATCTGATTTTTTTGGTTTTTCGTTTTCTAGTTTTAGAGGTGTTAAAATTGCAATTTCTTCAGATATGATGGATGTTTCACCGTCCAACTCACCAGTAATAATATAATCTTGTATTTTTATGGCTTCAATTTCCATTGAGTAAGCTTCATTTATTAAATCAACTGATTTATCTGAGTCTTTCTCTTTGCTTGCCTTTTTTCTTAATAAAGCTGCATTTGCAAATAATTCGTCTGCTTGTTTAACTAAAATTTTAGCGGAATCCTTTTTAACAATATCATCATATTCAAAAGCGAACTTTATTTCCTCTCTATTAAAAGCCAATTCTTTTTCATTAACCTTTCTAAAACCTGCATTAGCTATAACTTGGGCTTTTCTCCCTTTTGATAATAATTTATCGGCTTTTTTATTATGTTTTTTAGCGTCTTTGGGATGCTTTTCGGCTAGTTGTTTTTGCTTTTTAGCTTGATAAAAATAATCCAAGGCTTCATTTTCATTTTCCTTAGCCTCTACTAATGCAATTGATACCTCCGCACTTTTACTGTAAACAATTTCAGCATCTCGTTTGATTCCATAACCTGCTTCATTTCCGTATTCTATTGAAGCAACACTTGGAGATTGTTTATTAAAATTATCAGGTGAGAATAAAACAGGGCTATTGTTGTAATTTAATTCTGCTGATTTTTTTGGAATTGTAGAAGAATCTATGACATTTAAATTATTAACTGCAACCTTACCTTCATTCTCTTTAATATTGGTAGTTTTTGGGTCGTTTATTTTTTCAGTATTATTTCTTTCATTTTTGAATTCTGAATTTTGAGATTCTAGGTTACTAGTAAGTTCTTTATTAATCTCATTTAGACCTTCAACTTCAGCAGTCTTCTCTTTTTCTAATTTAGGTTCAGTCTTTAGTTCAACAAACTCAATCTTGTTTTCGACAGGATTTTCCAAAGTTTTACGCTCTTCTATTTCTTTTGTTGATTTTTTAGTTAGTACTATTTCTTTTTGATGTTTAATTTTTGTTTTAAATTTCTTCTGTATTAATAATGCTTCGTACTCCAATGAATTAGCTTCATTTATTAATCTGACTTTTTCTTTTTCTTCCTTCTCCAAATTTGCCTGTTCTCTTACTAAACTAGCCGAAACCCATTTTGCATTTACAGCTTTAGAGTTTTCTATAATTTCATCGGTAGCTATTTCTGATGTACTAAACATTACTTTTTTGATTTCATCCTTAGTAGCATTGTACGCTTGACTATTAAGTTCCCCTTCTATTTTAGCTTTTTCAAACTGACTTTCCAATGCTTTTTGTTTTTGCTTTTCTGCCTTAAGTGAAGTTCCCACTTCTCCACTATTTTCAAATTCTATCTGAGCTTTATTAGAGGCTATTAACGCTTCAGTTGCTTTCGTTTTTAAATATTCAATTTTTTGTTCTAAGATCTTAGCATCATCATTATTAACTTCCAATTCAAAATTTATATTTCGAACTCCTAAATTTGACTCTAATAAGAGATTGACTTCACTATCTGTTGCTGTTTCCAAATTAAAAGATAAGGGTTTTGTTTTTTCAATGTTAAGGACAACTTCTTCCTCTTTTGGTGCCATTTTATATTCCGATTCGGATTGAACTTCAGTTTCTGGTTTAATATTAATCTCAGTCTTGGTATTAACAAAAATCGTTTCGTCTATAGTTTTTGGTGGTCCATCGACTGTTGTTGGATTATCAATTAAAACAACTTCCTCAGATGGTTTAATCAATACTTGAGATGTCATTTCTGCTTTTAAAATTTTAGTTTCTTCTATTTCTTTTTCGATTACATTAACTTCTGTTGATAAATCAGCCAAAATATTAGCCTCAATTTTATTTTTGGAAACTATTGTTTCAGGCAAATGTTTTTCCTGCTCCTGCGACCTAGCAATATATGTTTTTAGTTTATCAAGCGACTCAGCTTCATTGTAATCCAATTCAACGATTTTGGCTTCTAGTTCTTTTCTTTGTTGTTTGTTTTCAACATTAGTTAGAGCCATTTCTAACAATTCACGCTCATCACGAAATGATTGAAGTGATTTCTTCTCTAACTTAGCTTTCCCTATTTCATCCAAATATTGAAGCTCTGGTTTTACTTTCGCATTTTTATCTAATCTCGCATTTTCTTTTTGTATAGACTCAACCGAGGGAGTTGTCTCCTCTTTAATTACTCTTTCAGAAAAACTGTCATCTTCAGAAACAACATCAATTTGTAACGGTTCAACGTTTTTATCAACAGGTTTAGCAACTGTTTTTTCTAAAACTCCTTTTAAATTTTCTTTTTGGGTAATAACATCAATTTGAATGATCTTTTTTTGTTCTTCCGAAATAGTGACAATTGACTCTTCATCAGCTTCAGTATAAACTTCGTCAAATACATTTTGTGTAGACGACAAAACTTTATATTCAGACTTTGCTTGATCTAATTTTGCTTTTAACACGTTTGCAGCTACCTGACTTTCGGACAACTCACTTTTTAATTCATTAATTTGAAGGTTTAACTCTTCCTTAAAACCTTTGTTTTTTGTTGCTTTAGCCTGATCTGCTAACATTTTTTGTTCATTAATAATGCCGATTACATCTTGTTGAGCAGTATTATTTTCCAACTCTAAAGCAGCAACTTTCTTTTTAGCAATATCAGTTTTAGCAAAAGCTTCATCCGCTCCATCATCCTCTTGAACAGCTTTTATTTCTTCTTGAATTTCATCTAATTCAATCCTAGCTCTTTCAAGGTCTGCAATAGCCTTGGGACTATTATTAGAATTTGATGCACGCTTAACAGCTTCTACATATGTTTGAGCTAGCTTTTCTTGCTTCTCTTTAACAATAAACTCCCTTTCTTTAGATTTGGCCAATTGCAAGGCAGTTGTTGCAGATGCTGCATTCGCTTTTAATTCGGTTGTTTTTTGATCTAATTGTTCTTGTAATTTCTTCTTTTCGCCAGGTTCAATAATTAAGCTTAACTCTTCCGATATCATTTCAATATCATCCTTCAATAAATCTGTTTTGTTTTTCTTTTTATTCGCAATGTAATAAGTAGCATCAATTTGCTTTTTCACCTTCTGCTTTGATGTTATAATTTCATTCAACTCACTTTCAGCTCCTGAAATAATGTCTTCTTCCTGAGTAGTTTCTAGTATTTCTTCAACAATATCAATAGATTCAGATTCATCTATATTTGTTTCGATCACCTTAGATAAATTATTTATTGGTTTTTCTGTAGGTGGATTAATCCTTGTATTAAAATCAATATCATTGTTTTGGTTAACATCAAGATTAGCACTCTCTCTTAACATTTTGCTAGTTTCCTCAGCACTTGCCAAAAGCTCCTGATTGTCTTCTAAAATAACCGAGCCATCTCTTTTAACTATAAACTTTTTACTTATCATACCACCTTCAGACTTTTTCGGCACAACTAACTTGGATTTTGATTCGCCTTTGCCGGGTGCAGTAACTCCTATGATATAGGTTTGATCCTCATCCAAAATCATATTAAAAGTTCCCGATAATTTTTGCGATGTAAAAACATTCAACTCTTCTCCTTTGTTATTGTAAACAGTAACTTTAGCGGTTTGATTTCTTATTCCTTCAATCTCTACTTGACCTCTAACAGCAATAACAGGATCGTTGCTTTTATTTGGTAAAATCTTATAAACTGTAATCTCTCCATTTTTGTTGGTTCGATTTGAAGCGAAATAAGCGATATTTTCCTCCATATCACTTACATACAATATGTCATCGGCTGGTGAATTCACCGAAAAACCAACATTAACAGCTTCTCCCCATAAATTATTAGTGGTGTCTAATTCACTTTTAAAAATATCGAATCCACCAATTCCATTTCGACCTTTGGAAGCGAAATACAATACTACACCATTTGGATGTAAATAAGGGTAATCCTCATCCATTGGAGTATTTACCAATGGCCCTAAATTAATTGGTTTACTAAAAGTCCCGTCGGGCATTTTAAGAATTTTAAAAATATCCTTACCTCCTATGTTTCCATCCTTGTTGTAGCTCGAAAAGTAAACCGTTTCAACCATTGGGTTGTGAACTATTAAAGAATAATCTTTTGACTTTTTGTCTTGACTTACTTGAAATTCCTCTGGAGTGATAATTATGTTTCTCTTCATCGAGCCCAATCTATATGATCTAAAGAACTCTTTTTTACCTACAGATTTTTTAGAAACGACATCCATTTTCTGGAATTCCAAAATCATTTTTTTAGCCAATTCACACTGCTTAATTAAACGCAGTGTATTTAAACCTTGCGACTCTTTTCCTTTAACTAAACTTTGATATTTTTTGTAATTTTTTATTGCTCTATCAAAATCATAGTTTTGCTGCAATGCTTGTCCAAAAAAATAAAATGCTTTAGGATCAACTATATTCTCATTCTTTACTGAGAAACTTAAATACCTTAAAGACTGCACTTTATCATCAGTTGAATAAAGTAAGCATACACCATATTTAAAGTTGTAATTAGGATCTTTTGGATGAGTTGAAACCAGTTGAGAATACAAGTCTAAACATTGGTCATAACCTTTGGCATTAAAGAACTTATCGGCAACTTTTATAAGTTCTTTTTCGTTTTTGTAATCTCCTACAAACGCAGTTAACGAGAAAGAAATCGTTAAAGCAATAACAAAACTTAATAGCCATTTGCTCGAAAGCATCGATATAACAGAATTTTTTTTCAATTTTTCTAAGCTCAAATATACAATTTTTGTTCCTGAAAAGAGAATTGAATACCGAGCAAAAAAAGGTTCATTTTAGTAGCTATAAGTGAGCTAAATAAATAAGAAAAGGTAGAAAACAAATCTGTTATTTATTTATCTTTTCTAGCTGAATAAGAGAAACTTAAGCTACTTTTCATTCAGTAGGTTTAGGATACTTTTAAATTCCAGCATATTTTAATCCAAGAACAGTGAATATTTAATTCATATTTAGGTATTTCGTAAACAATTGCGAACTAGTTAATATTAATATTTCTTACTAATTTCAGCATACTGTTTTGATTAAATTCTAAATTAAATAGATAAAT
>JAQXEE010000121.1 GCA_029251005.1 Flavobacteriales bacterium
ATTAAAGCTTCGGTTACTGTGGTAAAGGATCACTTGGATTTACTGTCTAAATTCTTCCACAAGTTTGATGATACAGGTTATTTCAGCGGAGTTTCGTTAACGCAATTGAAAACCTTAAACAAGGCTTCTGAGTTTGTATTGGCTACCGAATCATCTAAGAAGCGTTTTATGGACACTGTAAAGCGTTTAAAAAACGCTTATGACATTTGCTGTGGTAGTGAAGATTTAACGGAATCAAACAGAGATTACGTTCATTATTACTTAGCCATCCGATCCATCGTTTTTAAACTAACCAAAGGCGACGCTCCAGACACGGAACAAATGAATGCGCGTGTTAGAGAAATGGTTGCGAATGCATTAGAAAGCGAAGGGGTAGAGGAGATTATAAAGATTGAAGGTGGTGATAACGAAGAGGAACTATTCTCGGACGAATACCTCCGACAGTTGGACAATATTAAAATGCCCAACACAAAAATCCAGATGTTACAAAAGCTTTTAAAGAAAGCGATTGGTGCATTGTCCAAAGTAAACAAAATGCAAGGGGTTGATTTCTCCAAGAAAATGCAGGCTTTGGTTGAGCGATATAATGAACGTGAAGGGAATACATATACAGGTGAAGAGTTCGCTGAAATAGCCGCAGCGATGACGGATTTGATTTACGAAATCAAAAAGGAATTCAACGCAGGAGACGAACTAGGAATCGACTTCGAAGAAAAGGCTTTTTATGACATCCTAAAGGCCTTGGCTGCCAAATACGAGTTTTCATATCCGGAGGACAAAACACTTCTTTTGGCAAAAGAAATCAAAAAAATAGTTGACGACAAAGCTAATTATGCCGACTGGAGTAAAAGAGATGATATTAAAGCGGAATTAAAAGTAGATTTAATTATCCTTCTAGGAGACAACGACTACCCCCCGGTTGATCGTGATGAAATATACCAAGAGGTATTTTCTCAAGCTGAAAATTTTAAGAAGAATAGGTAATGGAAAAAGGTGCGATAATTTCTGACTGTAAAAAGTTCCGTTACCGTTTATGGAGAGTTTGGGATGAAACTAAGCCACAAGTTTTGTTTATAATGCTTAACCCAAGTACAGCTGATGAAAATAATGACGATCCTACAATTAGAAGATGTATAAGTTTCGCAAAGTCGTGGGGTTATGGAGGAGTGTTTGTTGGTAATTTATTTGCATATAGAACAGCGTATCCAAAGGAATTGAAAGAAGCCGGTTTTCTAATTGGAGATGACAACGAAAGTCACCTAAAGGAAATGAAAGGGCTCTGTGATAAAGTTGTATGCGCATGGGGAAATCAATTTGAAGTACCATCTAGGATTACTGATATTTTCGATGATTTATATTGTATTGAATTATCAAAAACAGGAATCCCTAAACACCCACTTTATCTTAAGAAAGAATTAAAACCTCAACATTTATAAATTAAACAGGAACGCTCACTTTTAATTAGAATTCTCACCAAATCAAAAGTGATAATCCCTATTTATTAAACAGTTTCAATATCATAACTAATATCGAAATTTACTGAATTGGCAATAAAACAAAGCTTACCTGCTTCAGCGTGTAATTTAGAAGCTTTATCTGATTGTGATGAATCAACTAAGACCACCTGAGGTTTTAAAACTACGGATTTAAAACGTCCAATTCCTTGTTCATTAACTTTCAAAACACCCTTAGCATTATCCTGATAGGAAGCAATCTTTATCCCTTCTTTTCTGCAGACATACAAATATGACATCATGTGACAAGCAGACAAAGCGGAGAGGAGTAAATCTTCGGGATTGTACAAAGTAGGATCACCAAAAAATGGTTTGTCAGCAGAGCCTTTTAAAGTTGCTTTTCCATCAATACTAATTTCATAAAAACGATCTTCTCGGTGATGACCACTATTTTCATTACCCAACCAGTTTAATTGTAGAGTATAATTGTATCTGTTTCTCATGCGTCTTAAATGTACTGATTTAAGGAACTTGAATCCACAAGCACAGCATCGAATTTTCTGAGCACGCTAGATATACCATAAAAGTCCTGAATTAAAAAAGTAGTCTGTGAATAATATTTGTTGTTGTTGTTAGTCAAATTTGCACATTAAAAACAGCTTTTCTTTGTACATTAATTTGAAGTGAAATATGTTAGTTTTAAAAGGGAAGAAAAGACAGCTTCAAGTTTTTTAAATAAATTATTGAAACAAAAAAGCCGTTGATTTCATCAACGGCTTTTTTTAGTTTGGTGGACTAACTGGTATTAGCTCGAACTATTTGTATGATGATTTGAAGAGATTACTATGGAAGAGCACGTTCCCTTTTTCATTGAAAACAGTTGATTATTCCCATTTTCCGCTTTTTTTTTGCAATAAGTGCAAAAATGAATAATTCCAGTTGTAATATTTAATTCTAGCTTGCTGAAATTAATTAGTTACTTTACAATAGTAACAAGTCAATACACATGGTTTGGGTTTAAATCATTGGTGTAACAAAAAATAACTCAAAAGAAAATGAATAAATTAAAATTTGCGAAAGATCAAGGCTCTGATTTTTACAAAGAACTTATCCAAAAAGTTGATGAGTATTTCAATCAGAAAAAGATTCGTAAAACTGGGAATGGAATTATGATTTTTAAAATCATAATGTATTTCTCTTTAGATGCAGTTTTTTATTTCTTAATGGTAAGTAGTGATACAACGCTAGAGTTTTATTTATATTACTTGTTACTTGGGGTGTCAGTCCTCTTAACAGCATTTAATATTTCTCACGACGCCTCTCACGGAGTTGCTGTGAAAAGTAAATTTTGGAATAAAATGTTGTTTTCATTAAGTTTTAATTTACAAGGAAACAACGCTTATGTTTGGGGGAAGAATCATAATGAGTCACACCATTTATATACAAATGTTGAAGGAAGTGATATAGATGTTTTAAATAATCCAGTTTTAAGAATGACTGTAAATCAACCGTTAAAGTGGTTCCATAAATATCAATTTCTGTACATACCGGTTTTAAGTTTGCTTTATTCTTTTAATTGGTTTTTTATCAGAGAATTTTTAATGATTTTCCGGTCTTCCAGCCGAACAATCTCTATAAGTATTCCTCTAGTTGAAGTTTTGAAATTAATTCTGTTCAAGTTACTTTATTTAGGTTATATGATATTTTGCCCTCTTTACTTTTTAGATGTCGGCTTGTTGAATGTTATTTCGGCGTTTATGTTAAATCATTTTATTGTATCAATAATATTTACAGGTGTTTTAGGAGTGTCTCATTTATCGGATTACGTACAGCATCCACAGCCAGATGCCGAAGGAAAGCTTTCTATGAGTTGGCCTACACTTCAAATGGTAACCTCTGTTGATTATAATGTTAAAAGTCGATTTTTAAATTGGACGCTTGGTGGCTTTAATGCGCACGCAATGCACCACATTTTACCCAATGTAAGTCATGTACATTATCTTAAAATTCTTCCAATATTCATAGAAACAGCACAAAAGCATAATGTTCCTTATATGAAGATGTCATATGTGCAGGCAGTCAAATCCTATTTTAGATTTCTGTATAAAATGGGCCGATCTAAATCAATTAATCCAAGAAGATATGAAAGCTAAGCACGAAAGTATACAGTCACATAGTAATTTGTATGATTCAATTTATCATGAAATTAAAGAGAAGATAAATTTTGATAAGAAAAAGGAAAGCATGTATTTCCTCTTAAAAGGAATTTTTTATTCCGGTTTATTGTTCTTTTCTTACATCTCACTCTATCTTATTTCAAACCCAGTTTTATTTGTTTTAAACTTCATTCTAATTGGGTATAGCATTGTGTTTTTGTGTTTCAATTTCGCACATGATTTAAGTCATCATGCTATTTTTAAAAATGGTCGTCTAAATAATTTTCTATTTGAGTGTATATATACAATAGTAGGAGCCCATCCTGAAGCATGGAAAAAAAGGCATACAAAATCTCATCATTTTGCACCCAATGTTGAGCATTTTGATACCGATTTGGCAATTACTGATATAATTAGAGTACTACCACATTCCCAAAAAAAGTGGTACCATAGGTATCAGTACCTATATGCCCCAATTGCATATACAACATATACTATTTATTGGGCTGTATTAAAAGATTTTATAGCATTAAAGAAGTTCTCTCCAGAAAAGGGGACACTGAGAAAAGTGTCTTATTATTCTAGATTTGCTTTTTGTAAGCTGTTTTACTTTACATACCTTCTAGTCTTTCCTGTAATTTTTTCAAAACAAGATGCTAGACTTGTGCTACTGGGATTTCTTTTAATGCATTTAGTGCAATCTCTGTACATTCTTTTTACTTTTTTTATAACGCACCATGTAGAAAAAGCTAATTATCCAGTAGCGAATGAAGAAGGCGTTATAAATACATCATGGTTCATGAATCAAATTAAAAGTTCCAATGATTTTTATCCTTTTAGTAATGTAGCAAACTTCATTTTTGGAGGCGTAAACAATCATATTGCACACCATTTGTATCCGCATATTAGTCATTACTATTATCCACAAGTGAACAAAATTTTGTTTCATAGATTAAGAGAATCTGGAATAGAACCCAATGTAAGCACTTATTTAGGAGGAGTTATATCACACTTGAAACATTTGAAAAATATGGGTAAATGATTATGCTAAATATATTTTTAAAGGTTATACTTATTTTTTTATCTGCTGATTTTTTAACAGGAGTTTATCACTTTACAGTTGATACTTACGGTGTTTTAAATAGTAAATTCTTCAAAAATTCTGTAGATCCTCTTTTATTACATCATGTAGATCCTTTATTTATAACTACACAGTCCTATTGGCAAATAAATGGCGGCATGTATGTTTTTTCTTTCCTTATATTTTGCGTGAGTTTATTTTTCGGAATTCAATGGGAATTATGGCTTTTACTTTTGTTTTGTTCGAATGGGAACTCGATTCATAAATGGTCACATGCTAAGTATGAAAATATTCCTAAAATTGGGAGGATACTTCAAAAATTAAGTTTAATACAAACTAAAGCACATCATGCAAAGCATCACATGAATTCATTCAAAGGGAATTACTGTGTAATGACTAATTATTTAAACCCAATTCTAAGTACTATTAAGTTTTGGGAATTAATTATTTTATCCCTTAAAACAATAGGTTTAAAACCTGTTGAAGTTTACAAACAATTACCTAAATAAATTTTTATGGAGAACGATTTTGCTATTGTAATTGGTTGGCCAAATACTTTTTGTAAACAGCCTGGGTTTTGGTTCGATTCTTTAGGTGGTTTTTTAGGTATGAATAAAAATGGTTTTTATAAAGTAGGCCATTCGGCAGTTGTTTTAGTTGATGTGAAAAATAAGAAATGTGAATATTTTGATTTTGGTAGATATCACGCTCCCTTTAAAAAGGGGCGTGTTCGAAATCAGGATACAGATCCTCTATTAAAAATAAAAACGATTCCAATTTTTTCTGCAGACCAAGAGAAACTTTTAAATGTTGAACAAATTTTGGAGGAGCTAAAAAACCAC
>JAQXEE010000132.1 GCA_029251005.1 Flavobacteriales bacterium
TCAACTGTTAATAATGCGTGTGGACCTTCTTGTTCTGCACCAAATACAGGATCAATCGGAAATCCTCAAACAATTTGTGAGGGAGGCAACCCAAGTACATTAACGAATGGTGGTACTGGAGGTGCGTCAACTTATATATGGCAATGGTCACCAAACGGTTCCAATTCATGGACGACAATAAGTGGGGCGACATCATCAACATACAATCCACCTGCAGGTTTAACAGTTGATAGATGGTATAAGAGAAGAGGACGAGCAAGTTGCTCACCTAATACATGGTCGTCTTGGTCAAACACAGTAAAAGTAACTGTCGTGGCTACACCAAGTGCAGGAACAATCGGAAATCCTCATACTATATGTTCAGGTGGAGACCCAAGTACAATTACAAATGTTGCAGGAGGAGGTGCATCCATTTTTGAATGGCAATGGTCACCAAATGGTTCCAATTCATGGACGACAATAAGCGGGGCGACATCATCAACATACAATCCACCTGTAGGTTTAACAGTTGATAGATGGTATAAGAGAAGAGGACGAGCAAGTTGCTCGCCTAATACATGGTCATCTTGGTCAAATACAATTCAAGTAAGTATTGCATCAAGCTTAAATGAAGGGGCTATTGGTTCAGCCCAAACTATTTGTTACAACACTTCACCTACTGGATTAACGAATGATATAACGCCAACTGGAGGGACAGGATCGTATGCCTATCAATGGCAAAGCTCACCAGATAACGCAACTTGGAGTAATATTGCAGGAGCTACTTCGGCTACATACTCTCCAGGTGATTTAACTACAGATACCTACTATAGAAGAAGAGTAATTTCATGTGAAACAAAATTTTCAAATAGTGTTTTAATTACTGTTCGAGTAAACTTAGTTGCTGGAGCAATTGGTTCGGCACAAACTATTTGTTACAACACAGTCCCATCAGGTTTAACAGATGATACTTCCCCTACTGGAGGAACTGGTTCATACACTTACCAGTGGCAAAGTTCTACCGATGACGCAACATGGAGCAATATATCAGGTGCTACTTCGGCTACATACTCTCCAAGTAATTTAACTACAAGTACATACTTTAGAAGAGAAGTTACATCATGGCTGTGTGAAAGTAAACATACAAGTAGTATTTTAATTACAGTTCATCCAGATTTAATTCCGGGAACAATAGGAAGTAATCATACTATCTGTTATAATGAAGATCCAAATTTATTAACAAGTGACTTTGATGCTTCTGGAGGAGATGGAACATATACTTACCAATGGCATTGGTCTGAAGATAGTTTAACGGGATGGAATAATATATCGGGAGCAACCAATTCAACTTATGATCCACCTGCTGGTTTGACGGAAGAAAGATTTTACCGTCGAGAAGTCACCTCATGTGGACAAACTAAATATTCAGAAATTATAACGGTTTCAATTAATGAATTACCAGTTGTTAACATAGGTAATGATACCATTATTTGTAGAGAAAATGATTACGTCTTAAACTCAAATGCGCCTTCTGCTGTTATATTTGAGTGGAATGATTTGTCAACATTATCAACTTTGAACACATCTGGTCAAGGAGAGTATTCAGTTATTGTGATTGATGCGAACGGTTGTACAAATTATGATACAATTCAGGTTGATACTTTTGTTAGTCCTGTACCAATCCTTAATATTCAAGACACTGCAATTTGTTTCGGTGAATCTGTAACCTTAGAAGTGGATCCTATTTACAACTTTTATGCATGGACCAATAGCGGGAGCTTCACTAATTCAACTATAGTTGATGAGACCAATGAATATATACTTAGGATTTTTGATGCTAATGGATGTTTTGGTTCAGACACTGCTGATGTTTTAGTAAATAATCTTCCAAATGCGAAAATTGGAGACTCAATCAAATTCTGTTTATTTAAAGATTTAATTTTAACCGTTCCTGAGCAAGATGCTCAATACTCTTGGAGCACTTCTGGAATAAATCGTACTGAACAAATTTTTGGGCCAGGGAAATATTGGGTTGATGTTATTGACACCAACAAATGCTTTAATTCCGATTCAGTGATTGTTTACGAAGGAGAAAAAATCCCTGTAGATTTAGGTAATGACACAACAATCTGTTTAGGAACAACATTAACATTAGACGCAAGTTTTATAAATACAGAAATTTGGCAAGATATTGATACATTGTCTAAATATGACGTTTCAGTTGCAGGAACATATGATGTACTAGTCATTGATGATGAAGGATGTTACGGTAGGGACACAATTGAAATAAGTGTTTCTGATATTCCCGTTGTTGAAATTGTAAATGGGGATTCACTCCCGATTTGTGAATTAGCCTTTCAAGAAAAAACCTTATCAATAATAGATAATGAAGGAATGAATATTCTATGGAGCAATTATGATGAATCTGACAGTATAATAGTAACCAATGCAGATTTTTATACGGTTAGTAAAACAAATCAATTTTATTGTACCGGCTATGATACGATTGAAGTTTATGAATATTGTAGACCTGTAGCTTTAACAATGCCTAATATTTTTACTCCAAATGGTGATGGTATAAATGAATCATTCATACCAATTGAAGTACCGTCTGAACCGTTAGATTATTACATGTCACATATAAAATCTATAAAATTTGAAATTTATAACCGATGGGGACGAGTATTGTATAGCTCATCAGGAATTTTACCGAATTGGGATGGAATAAACTTAAACATTGGCGAACCATGTGCTTCTGGTACATACTACTGGACTCTTATTTACTCAGATGTATCTGGTGAAAATTATTCGAAAAATGGTTTTGTGCAAATAGTTCGTTAATTTATACTTTTCCTATTTTCACAAATTAAGTGATAAAA
>JAQXEE010000016.1 GCA_029251005.1 Flavobacteriales bacterium
TCCTTCAAGGGAATCAAGAGAGAATGGGAATTATGATGTTTTCTGATGGGAGGAGATATACCTAAAAGAACTTGTAATAAAATTAACAAAATAATATGTGATCCATCATATGATTTTAATTCTGGGGCTGAGAAGTTAAAAATAGAAGTTAATAAGACGAATAAAATATTGATGAATGAACAAATAGATCATTTCAACAAATATCAAAAATTAGCAAAGAACTTAAAAAAAGGCAAGTATTATTGGAATGGGACTGTAATTTATCAAAACGAGACAATACAATCTTACTTAAAAGTTAAAGGGCGAATAAAAGAGAATTACGAGAATAGGAAGTCTTTCTCTGTGAAGATTAAACAGGGTAATAAAAGGTTTTCTTTAGTTCCAATACACACAAAATCTTTTCTTAAAGAGTGGCTCATAAACCAAATATTAAAATTGGAAGAACTTCCTTACTTTGATGAAAAGATTGTTGAGGTAGAACTTCAAAAGAATAACTATCTGGCTTACATAGTTCCTGATTTACCTCAAACTAAAAAAGTGGTTTTAACAAACGTAGCAAAGTTTAATAAACAGCAAAACTTTCAATTATCTGCAGATTACGGCTGGTTTGATTCCCAAAACTTTAATTTTCTAAACTTGAAATTTTCAAAAGGATGGCTTGGAATTAAAGATAAAAGCGATTTTGAAGCTGGACTTAAATCACATACTTTAGATTTTAAAATTGATGAAATTGCCAAAACAGTTGCAATTTGTAAACTTTTTCAAGGTCACATGCCTGCGCATGGATTAATGTTGCATAATATTCTATTTTACCTAGATAAAAAAACGGCTAAAGTTGGTGTAGTGTGTGCTGATCAAAATTTTATAGGTACTACATCAACTAAAGGTTTCTCAAATTTAATGCAAGATAATTTTTTTCGAAATTTTTTACTTGATGAGAAATTTTGCAAAAGGCTGATTTATTATTTAGAATATTATTCTAATCTAAAAGTAATAGAAAAGTGGGAGCAAGAATTAGGTGGGTCTTTGACCGAGAAAATCGAATGGGTTCAAAATCAATATCATTGCTATGATTTATCTTTTGATGTAATTAAAAATAATACCGAAATTGTCAAAGACATGATTAGCAATAAAGTTAAGACTTTACAAATGAAAAACGATAGTTTCATGGTTAATTTTGGTGAAGTTCCTCAAATTGTTTTAGTTGGGGATAGCAGTGTTATATTGTATCCTTCAAATACTATTAATTGGAAATCATCTATAAAATTATGAAAAATACATTCAGTTTTATTGTATTTTGTTTAACTCTGCTTTCAGGGTGTGGGTCTAAAGAACGAGTCCTGGGAGTCGTTTTGGCCGGTCATGCTTATGGGCACCCTTTGGAAAAGTCCCTGGGCTTGCATTCCGGGTTAAAGGAGTTTCTAGAAAAAAAGCCAAATGATTTGGTGTTCTTTTTAGGTGATTTTGTTCGTAATTCAAGTTTAAAGAGTTTCGAGTTTTTAAAGATGGAGTTAAAAGATTTAAAAATCGAAACCAAGTTCGTCCCTGGTAATCATCATGTTATTAATCCCGTGTTTTATAAAAAGTATATTGGTGATCGATTCTATTCGTATGAAATTAAAGGTGTAAAATTTGTTGTTCTTGACGGTAACATGAATGGGTGGAATATAATTAATGAGCAATTGAGTTTTTTAAAACAGGAACTTTCCCATTTTGAAGGTAAGGTCTTTGTATTAGTACATCAAATAATTTGGATAGATGGAGAAGACTACGCATACGTCCAGTCGAATTCAACGAGCGGTAAAGCAAAGGAGTTGAATTTTTGGAAGGATGTATTTCCATTATTAGATAAACACAATAATGAAGTTTTTGTTTGCGCTGGAGATTTAGGAGCCTTTAAAGCGATTACAAATCCAATTTATGATAAAAAATCAAATGTTCATTTAATAGGTACCGGTATGGGGGCGAGGTATCGTGATAATTGTATTCAAGTTAATCTTTACTCAGGGGGTGAAATTGAATTAGAGGTTGTTTCATTGCAACCTGGTCTTGATTTTGGTGAATTAGAAGACTACTCTCCTTCTAATTAGAGTTATTTACTTATGCCTGCGAAATCAGCTCCAGTTGGGCTTTGAAATACTTTTAATTCAAAATCAGGAAGAATAGCCAGTATATGATCAAAAATGTCGGCTTGAATCGCTTCGTAGTGTGCCCATCTTTGTTCTGAACTAAAGACGTAAATTTCAATAGGAATTCCTTTTTCATTTGGCGGAAGCTGACGAACTAAAAAGGTCATTTCCTTTGTGATCGAAGGATGGTTGTTAAGAAGATGTTCTAAATACGCTCTGAATGTCCCTAAGTTCGTTAGTTTTCTAATGTTAGCAGCGTGAGTTGAGTTTTTACCAGTATTGTAAACCTTTAAATCATTTTCTTTCTTTTCAAAGTATGCTTTTAGTAGTTCAATTTCCTTTAAATAAGCTAGTAATTTATCATCACAAAACTTAACTGAATTCATATCTATATTAATCGCTCTTTTAATTCTCCTTCCACCACTTTCTTCCATTCCTCTCCAGTTTTTAAAAGCATCAGAAACGAAAGAATAGGTAGGGATAGTTGTAATTGTTTTATCCCAGTTTTGAACCTTAACAGTTTGAAGTTTAATTTCAATTACATTTCCATCAGCTCCAAATTTGGGGAATTCAACCCAATCGCCAATCTTCACCATATCATTGGCAGCAATTTGAATACTTCCCACAAACCCCAAAATAGTATCCTTAAATACCAACATTAGCACAACCGACATTGCACCAAGTGCAGATAGGATTCCAATAGGAGATTTATCTGCTAAAACAGATATTATATAAATACCACCAACAATATAAATAATCAAACGAATCAATTGCATATAGCTGTCCAGAGGCTTTCCTTTAAGAAATGGTCTTGATTCTAAATAAAATTGAAAGGCTTTAAAAAATGCAACAACTGTTAATATAATCGCAATCGCAAGGTAAATGTCTGCGATTTTTTCAACTGCTGAAACCCATCCTGTATGACCTTTGTAAAATACGCTAGCAAGTGAACTTACCATTACTGCTGGTAAAATGTGCGCTACGTTTTTAAACACCTTTTTTTCTACTAAAACATCATCCCAGGTGTTTTTGGTTCTTTTAATCACTTTTTCAATGAGTACCAAAATGAACTTTCTACCAATGAAATCGGCGATTAAACATATGGATAGTAGGCTGATTGAAATTAAAGTCATTTTTACCAGGTGTAATAAAACTCCTGATAACCCGATGTTTTGTAATAGGTTATTTATAATCGACGAATACGAACTTCCCAAAGCTTGTAAAACATCATTGGTATTTAATTGAAACAACCCCATTGTAATTTTATTTTAAAACAAATTTATAACCAATCCCCCGAACAGAGTGAAAATAGACCGGTGACTTTGGGTCTTTTTCAAAATATTTTCTGAAATTCAACAAGTAATTATCAATCGTTCTGGTGCTTGGATAAACATCTACTCCCCATATCAGCTCTAAAATTGTATCTCTTGAAACCACCTCGTTTTTCCGTTCAATAAGCAATTTCAGTAATTGAGTTTCCCTGCCCGTTAATTGTCCAGTTTGATTAATTCCATTAAATATGTAAGTAGAAAAATCAATGTTATTATCACCAAAAATAAATCGATCACTCATTTCAGGTCGAGTCTGACGGATTTTCTCTCCTTTTTTAATTAAAATAGAAATTCTTAGTAAAAGTTCCTCTAAATTAAAAGGCTTTAGTAAGTAATCATCAGCCCCCGCTTTAAGCCCTTGAATTCGATCGGTACTAGACCCTTTTGCCGATAAAATTAAAATAGGAATCTCATTATCTTTCAACCGAATAGTTTCACAAACAGTTAAACCGTCAACGTTTGGGAGCATAACATCCAAAAGAATTAAATCAAATCGTTGAGATTGCCAAAGGTCAATAGCCTGTTTACCATCTTCTGCAACTTTAACGATATACTGCTCTAATTCAAGGTTTAGTTTAATAACATCAATTAAATGTTCTTCATCTTCAACAAGAAGTATTCTCTTCTCCATGATGCTAAATTAATCTTTTACATTTTTAAATAAGAAACTTTAGAAAATTAAGAGATTAGCCGTAAATTACACAACTACAGTTATTATTTTTCGTTTAAGAGTAAGATGAAAAAAAACCTAGTTTTCATATTGTTTTTCTTTACAATTATAGCTCACGCTCAAATTGAGACTGGTGAAGGACGAATTTCTTTAAACTGGAATCGCGTTACAACTCAAATTGTATTAGAAAAGCCAGATTCAAATTACATCAACAGGATTGGGAATGATGAATCTGTAGCCGCTGTTATGATTGATCGTGTGATCGATTTTGGGAATTTTCCAAACATTTTTCAGGAAGGGGATAACCTCGTTAAACTGTTGAAAATAAAAGTTAGAAATGCGCAGCAATTAAACATCTATTTCTCAAAATTCAAATTACCGCCCAATTCTTTTTTTATGGTACAAAATGAGTTGGGTGTGTTTGCGGGAAGATTTACAGATTTAAATAACAATGCTTTGAACAACTTTGCGATTCGTCCATTATCTGGAGAAGAAATTATGCTTGAATATCATGCCCCAGTGGGTTCAGCCGATCCCGAAATAGAAATAACTCAAATTGGCTATTTTTTTAGAGAAACCAATGAAATTCAATCCTCAGCTTACTGTGAAGTGGATGTGAATTGCGTGGAGGGAGACCTTTGGCAAGATCAAAAAAGGGGAGTGGTTCGACTTCTTTTGAAAGCAGAAAACACTTCTTACTATTGTTCTGGAAGTTTGTTAAACAATACAAGTAGAGATTGTAAGCCATTTATTTATTCCGCTGAGCATTGTGTGGAAAATTCAACCGAACTCAATCTTTCACTGTCGATAGCTTACTTTAATTACGAAAATTTTACTTGTGGAGAAGAATCGGCTGTTGCTGATCAAACCGTTTTAGGGTTAAAATTACGCGCATCTGGGGCATACAATGGAGGATCTGACTTTTCGTTGATGCAATTGGAAAATGAAATTCCCTTAGAATATCAAGCATATTATAATGGATGGTCTTTGCTGGATTCCGAAAACTCAACAGGTGTAGCCATTCATCATCCTCAAGGAGATGTTAAGAAAATTTCTACCTATACTTCCGAATTAGCAACAGCAGTAGTTGCCGATTTGACAAGTTCAGCCTATTACAAAGTGATTTGGGATGAAACAGCAACGGGACATGGGATTACAGAAGAAGGAAGTTCAGGTGCGCCAATTTTTAATCAAGAAAAGCGCGTTGTAGGTGCTTTGTCTGTGGGATCTTCCTATTGTTCAAAACCTCATGACCCTGACTTTTTCGGAAAATTAAATTACAGTTGGGATCGTCAAGAGGATTCTTCTAAACGACTAGATGTTTGGCTGGACCCCATTGATACAAAAGAATTAAGCATTTCAGGGAGTTACTTTCCTTGTGATGATTCAACCCGTCAATTTATTCCTTCAAATGAAATTAAAGTATACCCCAATCCTGCCTCGGGTTTAGTGAGGTTGTATATAGAACAAAAAGTTTCCAGCGAAATTAATTTGGAAATTGTCTCCTCAGCTGGTCAAATCATTCGATTTGTTGATTTTAAAAAAACAAATGTATTATCAGAGGAGATAGACTTAACTCCACTTTCAAGTGGAGTTTATTTCTTTCTTATTTCAGTGAATGGAAAAATTACAACCAAAAAAGTAGTGCTTCTAAAACCTTAATAATTACGATGTAAATAACTCAATTAAGTTTATTTTTGTAAAATATGAGTTTGGTACTTAAAGCGGTATATCGAATTGCAAATAAATCGGAGGTTTGTTTTATCCAAGGAAAACAAATTGGAAACGATTTAACGAAAGGTTTTGTTTTTAATGATTTTGAAAAACAAAAAGCGTTTGGAATCTCACCGGATGAATTTAAATCTGGAACCTTAGACGAGGTTGTGGAGAATTTGACCTTTCAATCTCACCACAAAACCGAGTTCGAATCTACTTCAAAAGATGATTATGATTTTGGATTTACAATAGTTCAAAATGAAATAAAGCATGCTAAAATCTCCAAGACAGTTTTATCTCGAATAATTGTACTCGAAAAAAAGATAGATGCCTTAAAATTATTTCGTGACTTAATTCAGAATTACCCAAATTCTCACATTTTTTTAACAGAAACTCCAGAAGGGAACTTATGGATTGGTGCAACACCTGAGACTTTAATTGAAAATGATGGAGACAACATCAAAACAATGTCTCTTGCAGGAACTAAAAAAGACTTAGAAACGAATTGGGGGGATAAAGAATATAATGAACAAAAAATTGTCACCAATTCGATTGTGTCCGAATTATTCCAGTTGGGAATCGATCCTGTAATAGGCGACTTGGAAACGGTAAAAGCAGGAGTTGTTTATCATTTAAGAAATTTAATCACTTTTAAAGCACACCTCTCTTTATACCAAATAGCGGATGTATTACACCCAACACCTGCTGTTTCTGGAAGTCCTAAAGCACAAGCACTTTCAACAATTAAAATATCCGAAAATCACAAGCGTGAATATTACTGTGGTTTTGGCGGCCCCGTAAACTTAAACAATGAAACTCATTTATTTGTGAATCTAAGATGCGCCGAAATATCATCCAATCAAGTAGCACTATTTGTGGGCGGTGGGCTTACCAAAGATTCTGTATTAGAAAAGGAATGGGAGGAATGTGATCGGAAAGCTGAATCATTGCTCCGTTTTATCAAGTAGGAATTTTTTCGAATTTTTCAATAATCTTTTTAAAACCTTCGGGAATATTGATTTCAAAATTGATTTCTTTTTTTGTTGTAGGGTGAATAAATCCAATGCTCCTAGCGTGAAGCGCCTGGCCAGGAATTAATTCAAAAGCGTTTTCTACAAATCGTTTATAGTTTGTAGTCGATTGTCCTTTTAGTATTCTATCCCCTCCATATTCCGGGTCATTAAACAAAGGATGCCCAATAGATTTCATATGAATCCTTATTTGGTGTGTTCTTCCAGTTTCTAGTTTACATTCAACCAAGGAAACGTATCCAAGACGTTTAATAACTTTATAGTGTGTGATTGCTTTTTTCCCGACATCACCTTCAAAATCAAAAGTATCCATTACTTTACGATTCTTTAAGGCTCTTCCTAAATTGGTTTTTATTGTTCCTTCATCTTCCTTAACATCACCCCAAACAAGTGCGTAATATCTTCTATTTATAGTTCTGTCAAAAAACTGTTTGGCTAAATGCGTCATGGCCATTTCCTTTTTAGCAATGACCAACAAACCAGATGTGTTTTTATCAATTCTGTGAACCAACCCAGGTCTGTTATCCAATTCTGATGTTTCCGGTAACTGTCCGAAATGATGAATTAAGGCATTAACCAAAGTACCTCGGTAGTTTCCATAACCGGGATGAACAACTAAACCCGCTTCCTTGTTTACGATAACTAAATCTTCATCTTCGTAAACAATTTCAATAGGAATGTCTTCCGGAATAAGTTTTAGGATTTTAGGAGGTTCAGGTAAAACCATTTGAATAACATCCAAAGGCTTTACTTTGTAGTTAGATTTTATAACCAATCCATTGGCGACAATGCTCCCCGCTTTAGCGGCCGTTTGAATTTTGTTTCGTGAAGTATTTTCAAGACGGTCTAATAAAAATTTATCAACTCTTAAAAGCGCTTGTCCTTTATCAGCCACAAATTTAAAGTGCTCAAACAACTCTTTGTCTTCTTCAAAGAGTTCGTTCTTGTTATCTATTTGCATTCTGTGGAGATGTTAAAAGTTGTATCGCACGTGTAGAAT
This sequence comes from Flavobacteriales bacterium, assembly GCA_029251005.1. Lineage (GTDB taxonomy): Bacteria > Bacteroidota > Bacteroidia > Flavobacteriales_C. The sequence continues at coordinate 7,878 of JAQXEE010000016.1, forward strand.
AAAGAAATTTCTTTCCCAATTCCAATGTTTTCATTACACGTAGGTCTTTGCATGCTAATTCGAGCGATGCTTGAATCTATTCCTGTAATACAAGCCCCGTCGCTAGATTCAATTAAATTCACGTTTAGTAGGTTGTTTTTAACCAGTTTAACAGCATTATCGAGTCTCATCCCCAAAACATTCGGAATACGAACCTTCTTACCAATATCTTGTCCGACTACTAACCATATTTTTGCACCCGCTTTTACTTTGTCACCGTCTTTTAAATCTTTTCCTTTTGCATCTTTAAACCCCAAAACCATATCGTCAAAATCATGAGGAACAAGAATTGTTGAATCGTGTACCAAATCAATTGTTGTAATATATTCTAATGCTTCTCTTGTTCTTGCTGTACCATTAACAATACTTCCAATTGAAAGTTTAATCATCTTATCGGAGCGGGAGTTGATGGTTAAATAAATTTTCCGTCCTTGTTTTACAGAGTCACCTGCTCCAGGTTTTTGATCAACAACAATTCCTTTAGGTAAATTCCGATCCCATATCGAATCCATAATTTCATATCGAAACCCTTTTTCAATGAGAGATTCTTGTAACTGGGAAATTTTGGAGTTCTCAACATTTGGAACCGCTACTTTTTCACCATGTTTGGTTAAGTTGTCTAAATGATTGTCTAATACAAAAAGACCAACAACAACCAGAATTAGCGCAATAAAAAGGTTCAAAAAGAAAACTTTACTGAAAATAAACTTAAGTAGTTTCATGTTGCAAAGTTAAGAACTAATTTGTTTATTGCCCTAATGTTAATACATAGACTTATTTAGCGTGGTAAATAAGGATTTTTTGTGCAATTTTGCATAAAATCGTGCAATTTGGAATTATCAAGTAAAGTTGTAGTCAGAGATTTAGTAGAAGTATTTGCTCAAAAAGGAGTCAAGCATATAGTTATTTCACCCGGATCAAGGAATGCTCCTTTAACGATATCCTTTAATCGCCATCCTAATTTTACTTGTTATACGATTGTTGATGAACGTTGCGCTGCTTTTTTCGCAATGGGATTAGCCCAGCAGTTGAAGGAACCCGTTGCTATTTGTTGTACTTCTGGATCGGCATCTTTAAATTACGCTCCCGCAATTGTAGAGGCATACTATCAAAAAATCCCATTGCTTGTTATTACGGCTGATCGTCCACCAGAATGGATTGATCAAATGGATGGTCAAACCATTAGGCAATCTGGTATTTATCAAAACTTCATAAAAGGATCCTATGATTTACCAGTAGAGGCTGATAATAAAGACGATAGATGGTACAGTCAAAGAATTATAAATGAAGCAATAGAGAAATCTCAATACCCAGAATTCGGACCTGTTCACATTAATGTTCCTTTGAGAGAGCCTTTATATGAACTTACCGATTATACAAATATTGCTTTACCAAAAGTATTTAGTACTGTAAATACGCAGTTGGAATTACCATTGTCTCAAATTGAAAGTTTGAAGCATGAATGGTCTAAATTTTCTAAAATCTTAATCGTAACAGGATTGTTACATCCAAACGATGCTTTAAATGAAGCGCTGGGAAAAGTCGCCAAACAAGATCATGTTTCGGTTTTAACAGAAACGACTTCCAATTTGTTTGGAGATTCTTACAACAGAAGCATCGATCGAGTTTTGATTTCCATTGAAGGTAAAGGTGAGGCTGATTTTAAACCTGATTTGTTGGTTACTTTAGGTGGACCAATAGTTAGCAAAAAAATCAAAACCTTCTTAAGAATTCACAAACCAAAAGAACATTGGCACATTAATGCATCCAATGATTTTGTAGATACGTATAAAAGTTTAACCAAAATAATTCCGTTAGCACCCGAAAAAGTGCTTTGTCACTTTACCGATGAATTTACGGGGACGTCTAATTACCGCAACAGTTGGCTCGAAAAAGATGCTCAACTCCAATTGGTATTTAACGATTTTTTAAAAGAGGTTGAATTTTGTGACTTAAAAGCATTTGAAATTCTCTTTAATAAAATGCCTGCCAAAAGTAACTTACAATTAGCCAACTCTACTGTTGTTCGATACAGTAACTTATTTGATCAGCCATCTAACAGAGCGTTCAACTGTTTTAGTAATAGAGGGACAAGTGGTATCGATGGAACATTAAGTACCGCTGTTGGAGCAGCAAAAGCAAAAGGCGAATTAACGACTGTAATTACAGGGGATTTATCTTTTTTTTATGATTCAAATGCTTTGTGGATTGCACCTTTTCCACAAAACTTAAAAATTGTAATGATTAATAACAAAGGGGGAAGTATTTTTAGAATTATAGACGGGCCTTCTCAAATGGATGAGCTTGAATCTTTCTTTGAAGTAAAACATAATTTAACAGCGGAGTACATTGCCAAAACATTCGGGATTGATTATTATTTTTGTGATGATGTTAATTCATTATCCAATCAACTTGATATAGTTTATGGCGATAATTTAGATAAAGCTTCATTATTAAATTTTGTGGAAAAGG
>JAQXEE010000012.1 GCA_029251005.1 Flavobacteriales bacterium
GACTTAAGGCAGTTATTAATCTCATATTATCTCTTTGATGAAGACCTATACTGGGCTCATCAAGAATATATAAAACTCCAACTAATTGAGAACCAATTTGTGTTGCAAGTCTTATACGCTGACTTTCTCCTCCCGAAAGTGTCTTGGCAGTCCTGTTAAGGTTTAAATAATCTAATCCAACATCTAATAAGAAACTTACTTTTTTTAAGGTTTCCTTTAAAATTTCAGCAGCTATTATTTTTTTGTTTTCATCAAAGAGATCTAAACTGTTTTTCAGCCATAAGTCTAAATCTGAAATATCCATATTGGCAACTTCTGCAATAGATTTTCCTTGGATTTTAAAATAATTGGCTTCTTTTTTTAACCTTCCTCCATTGCAAGTTGGACAAGTAGAGCTTGTCATGTAACTTTTCAACCATTTTCCACCAGAGTCGGAATTAAACTCTGTTATTTTATTTAAATATTTAATTATTCCCAAAAATGGAACGTCTGATTCGTCTATATTATTTGAATTTCCAAACATTAAGGCTTGCACAAAAGCATCCGAATGTTCTGAGAAGGGAGATGTTATGTTTTCACCAAAGCTTTTTGCAAGTTCTTCAATCGTGTTAAAAAGTGTTGTTTTTTTCTTCTTACCTATAGGGAAAATCGCTCCTTTTGTGATGGATAATTCTTTATTCGGAATAATCTTTTCTTCATCAAATGAATAAGTTTCTCCCAGTCCATTACATGTTTTACAAGCTCCATAGGGGCTATTAAATGAGAATAAATTAGGCTCTGGAAGTTTGTAAGAGACACCGGAAGTTGGACAGGTTAAATGCTGACTAAAAAATTGAGTTTTCTTTGAGTCTGGAGCGTAAATTGTTAAAGCACCATCTCCAACAGTTAGGGCTGTTGAAATTGATCTTTTAAACCTTTGGTCGCTTGTAGATTTCGAATCAATTAAAAGACGATCTATTACAACCTCAATATCATGGGTTTTGTATCTATCGGCCTGTAAACCTTTTATAATATCAGTAATTACGCCATCTATTCTTACTTTTGAATAGCCTTGTTTACCCAGCTTTTCAAAAAGCTCTCTATAATGGCCTTTACGTCCTTTAACCAAAGGTCCAAGAATATAAACTTTTTGCTGGTCAAATTTACTCGAAATTAATGTTGTTATCTGTTCTGTTGTATAGCTCACCATCAATTCACCCGTTTCATAGGAGTAAGCGTCAGACACTCTTGCAAATAACAATCTTAGGAAGTCATATATTTCAGTGATTGTCCCAACTGTTGATCTTGGGCTTCTCGAAGTCGTTTTTTGTTCAATAGCGATAACGGGACTCAATCCATCAATTTTTTCAACGTCTGGACGTTTCATGGTTCCCATAAATTGCCGAGCATAGGCAGAGAAGGATTCCATATACCTTCTTTGTCCTTCTGCATAAATTGTATCAAATGCGAGACTGGATTTACCGCTTCCACTTAAACCTGTTATGACAACAAGTTGGTTTCGTGGAATTTTTAAAGAAATATTTTTAAGATTATGTTCTTTTGCTCCTTCAATTGTAATGAATTCTGAAGGTGAAAACTGATTCCAGTTATTGGTTAGATTTTTCAATTTGTGGCGCTATTTTGAGACTATCCGAATTTATCGAATTTTCTTGAGAAATAGTGTCAGTTGTTATTTGTTTAAGACTATCAATACATAATGTTTTTAAAGTAGAGTCTGCATACACAGTAATCGAATCTGGTTTTGTATAATTAAGCTCAGAATGAATCAAATATTCATCTGAAGGGATTTTTAACAGGTAGCGCTTAGAGTTTGCATTTTTTAGGGATTGATTTCTCAACCACGGATTGGCAATTTTTAACAACTTATAATTTATGTTTTGATTGATGGCGAAATCCGTAAAATTTGAAATACTTGTATCTACAGTAATCGTTTTGAATTGCATAGGAGCATAACGGTGCGAATCGTTTAAATTAAATCCAAAATGTTTTGGATTTTCTAAAATAGCTTTAAATGCTGCTATTCTAAAAACATATCTAGAAGTTTCTGAATTTAGTAATAAGTCAAAATAATTGTTTGTCTTTTGTCTTGTTAAATTTTTCTGAAGACCATACATTCCCATATTGTAAGATGCAGCAACTAAAGTCCATGAATTAAATTTAGCATACGCTTCTTTAAAGTATTTACACGCAGCTTCTGTTGCTTTTTCTAAATGGTAGCGTTCATCTACTTCCTTATTTATTTCCAGGTTGTACTCCAATCCTGTTTTTTCCATGAATTGCCAAAAACCTCTTGCACCAGCAGGAGATACTACGTTTTTTAATCCACTTTCTGCAATTGCTAAATATTTAAAATCGTTTGGGATACCGTGTTTTTTTAAAATAGGTTCTATTATCGGAAAGTATTTACCAGACCTTTTGTAAAAAAGTAAAATCGAAGAATGCCAGTAGGTGTTTTTTATTATTTCTTTATCAAAACGCTCCAGAATGTCTCTACTCTCCAAGGGTATCTTTTCTCCACAGAAATTTACATTAAAATTATAATTGTGAGATTTTGCGGCGTAAAAAGTTTCATTATCAAAATCGAAGTTAATTGCTTTCTTGGAAAACGTAAACAATTGAAAGCAACCAATTATCGCTAGAACTGCAATTGATATTCGATATATACTTCTATTTGGCATCAATTGGTTTTCTTTTGGTTATCCCAAATAGAAAAATAAAGGCCACTGCCATAAATCCAATAAGTGAGAAAGTTATTGTTAAACTCCACGTTTTTAAAGTATAGTTTACGTAAAGTCCTATTGCACCACAAATAAAAGTGAAGCTTAAAAAAAATATAGCTATGTGTCTGTCTTTTAGGCCTAAATAAGAAAGGTGGTGAGTTGTGTGATCTCTTCCTCCTACAAAAGGACTTTGACCTCTTAATAGTCTATTAATTGTTACTGTAGTGGTATCTATTATCGAGGGTAAAAAAGCGAGGATAGGAGTGATGATTTTTGCCCATATCGAAGTGTCTTTAAATTCATGCCCATTCCAAAAAAACGATATACCAACAGCTGCGAGCAGTACGCCCAAAAATTGACTTCCGGTATCCCCCATATACATCCTCGAAGGATTCCAGTTGTAATATAAAAATCCAAATAACGATGCCAGTGTACCCAGTAAAACCCAGAAATATAAATTATTAGTTCCTTCCGTAATTACCAAAGCAAAAAGAACTGTAGAAATCACTCCAATTGAGACCGATGTTGTAATACCATCCATGTTGTCTAACATGTTTATGGAGTTCATCATTCCAACAACCCAAAAGAAGGTAATCGCATAATTTAAGAATTCATTATCAAATAATGTGATAAAATTATCTGTTAATATTAAAACGACTGCACAAGCAAATTGACCTAGAAATTTTAATATTGGTTTAGTGTTGTATGCATCATCGGCGAGCCCTACTAAAAACCCAATTGATGATGCTATAAGGATACCAAAGAATTTTAGTGGAATTTGTTCCGACGCAAAAACTATTGCAAAAACAGCAAAAGAAAGCAAGAAAACAATGTAAAGTGATATACCCCCAAAAGCAGGTTTAGTTGTACTAGCCCATCTTACCTCTGTATTGTCGGTACTATTTTTTGTACCCATTGTCCTTGAAAACTTCAAAAACAAACCATTAATAAGAAGTGAAAAAACTAAGGCAAAAATGAAAAATAGTATAAAATGCATTATTTCCGATTAGATGTTCGTAAAAGTAGTGGTTTAACTTAGTTAAAACAAGGAGTTAAAGTTCTTAAAATAAGTACTGCTTTTGTCTTTTTCAGAGACAAGAGGGTTTTTAGTTTCCCATTTAATCTTTAAAGTGGGATCATTCCACATAATCGAACCCTCAGATTCTTTGTTGTAATAGTTTGTTACTTTGTATACAAATATGGTGTCGTCTTCCAATGTCTCAAAACCATGCGCAAACCCTGGTGGAACCCACAACATTTTAAAATTATCTTCCGAAAGCTTTACAAGCAAAGATTGTCCATAAGTAGGGGACTCTTTTCTTATGTCGACTATTACATCATTTACTGCTCCTTTTATAACGCGCACTAATTTACCTTGATCAAATGGAGGGTTTTGAAAATGCAAGCCTCTTAATACGTCTTTTGAAGAAAGGGATTGATTGTCCTGTACAAATTTAAAGTCACCAATTTCTTTCGAAATAAAGTCGGCATTAAAAGACTCTAAAAAATAGCCTCTTTTATCCCCAAAAACAGTTGGGGTGAAAATAAGTACATCTTTTAATATTGTTTTTTCTATTTTCATCCTTTACTAAAAAGGTTAACTAATTTTTTTCTTTTTTGAGGACTTTCTTCATAATAGCCATGGCTTCCGCCGTATCCATATCCGTATCCATATCCGTATCCGTATCCTCCGTATTTTTTTCCACTACCCGCACTGTTTAAAATAATAGACAGTTTTTTAACCCCTTTTTTGTCTCTTAACATTTGGATGTTTTTCAGGAAGATTTTCTTTGAAAAATGTGCCCTTACGATATAAATAGGATAATCAACTTTCGAAATAATTGGCAATGCATCGGTGACAATTCCTACAGGAGGCGTATCAATTACAATTACGTCGTAGGACTTTTTAAGATCTTCAATAACATCCGTCATTTTTTTACTAATAATGAGTTCCGAAGGGTTTGGAGGGATTGGTCCAGCTGTTATAAAATGAAGGTTTTCCAGGTTGCTTTTCTGAATACTTTCTTCAAGTGTTGTTTTCCCAATGAGTAAAGTACTCATCCCAATTGTATTCTGAACATTAAAACCAATATGCGTTTTGGGTTTCCGCATATCTAAATCAAGTATGATAACTTTCTTTTCTGAAAAAGCTATAATCCCTCCCAGGTTAATTGCTACAAATGTTTTTCCTTCACCGGATATCGTTGAGGTAACCGTTAATACTTTTGCCCCTTCATCATTATCAATGAATTGTAGGTTAGAACGTATTGATCGGAATGCTTCTGACATTAAAGATTTCGGGTTCTTATCTACAATTAATTGAGAAACGGGGATTGCATCTTTGTAGGACGGAACCATACCTAGTATTGGAATGTTATCGGTGTGTTTTGCAACGTCTTGTGTGCCCGAAACTGTATTGTGAAGTAAGTATTTAATTACAACTATTGATAACCCAATTGCCATCCCAATACCTAAAAATAACATATAGTTATATTTCTTTTGCGGAGAGATAGGGGTGAAGTTTGCTTTTGCAGGTTCAATTATTTCATTGTCCGAAACAAAGCCTGCGCGCACCATTTCGTATTCAGCCTTCTTGGTTAAAAGTTTCGAATAATACTCACTGTTGATATCATACATTCGTTGCAAATGCAAATAATCTGTATTGTGGTCGAAATTAGCACCTGCTTTTTTCTGAGAAATTTTATAACTTTTTAGTCTTTCTTTTACAGTGATTACATTGCGTTCTAATTCACCCACTAAATTTGAAATTATTTCTTTTAAATCATCTTTTTCAAGTTTAATTTGAAAATCAATTTCTTTTACTTGGTATGCTTCTTCAGTTAGTCTAAAAATAAGAGACCTTCTCTCAGAAAGTAATGATTTTAATTTGTTGCCTACAGAAGAGATGTATTTGTTTTGCGAGTACAACAACAGCATGGAGTATAAATTTTCATTATCTATTTCGTTTTGTAAAGCATTTTGAAATTTGTTAAAATCAGCAAGCGATTTCTCTAATTCAAATTCTTCTAATTTATCACTCTTTTTTAGTTCATTGGTTAATTTTCCAAAGTCTAAATCTAAACTATTGGGGCCCTCTTCTAATTCTTTATAAGGTGTTATCAGTCTTTGATAATAATCCAACTTCTTATTTATTTTAAGAATTTGATCATCCGTAAATTCAATCATTTTATTGGCACTTTCTTTCTTCTTCGTCATGTTAGACTTGAGAAATTCTGAAGCTAAACTATTTACAATGTCAGCGCATTTTTTCGGATGATTACCTGTAAATGAGATGTTAATCGTTTTTGCAGCCGAATTGTGAATTTTTATGTTAAGTCCATCTGAATAGGCGTTAACAATATTAGCCTCATCAGTAAGGGTAAATAAATAACTTTTTTCTTCACCATTCAATTCATTAAAAATTTGATTCGAGATCACTACTTTAAGTTCTAAGCCATTTAACGACACCCATTTGTTTATCGGACAAGCAACATTAACTACTGAATCAAGCGCAGTTCTTTTTATAGATACCAACCCATTGGTAAAACGTAAACTAAAAGCATTGTTTAAAATGCTCTTATCTTTGAGTTGGAATTTTATTTTAAAAGGAGAGGAGCTGTAGTTTTCAGAATTCAAAAATTGTCCTTTCGAATAATAATTTATTTTTAACTCTAAAGGAGTAAGAGCATCACTCAGCATCTTTTTTGAGTTTAATCGGCTTAATTCCCCGTTTAGGTTCGTTTCGTATATGTTTTGAAAATTCATTACCCTGTTAACTTCATTTTTATCGCCTATTTTAACAATGGAATTTGAAGTGTATTTTGGAGTTGAATACCGGTTTATAAAAAAAGCGGCAGTAAACCCTAAAACTAAAAATAGGAATATAAGCAGTAAGTTTTTACGAATGATTAAAAGGGCTAAACTCAAATCAAATTCGTCATTTAGCAATGAAAGCTTTTCTTTTTCCATTATCGTTGCGTTACAGAGTAAACTAGAAGTATAGTGCTTAAAAAACCAAAAATTGAACCAACATCAGAAGAAATCCTCGATGCGTAATTTATAAAAGGATCTATGTATATAATGTCACCAGCCATTAAATTTAAATTAGCAGTTTTCATTCCATCTATGGTTGATAAATCAACCAAGTAAATGTCTGGATTTTTCAAGTCCCCGCGAATTAACTTTATTCTCGATGCATTTCCTTCCTGATAGATACCACCAGATCCTGCTAATATTTCAAATAAAGTGGTGTTCTCATTTTGCAGTTCTACGATGCTTGAATTGTATCCTCCTTGAAAAAGATAAACTCTTCTATTCGAAATCCTACAAATTACAAAGGGTGAATTAAACTGGTTCACAAGCTTCAATTCTATCTTAGCTTCAACTTCAGCAAGGGAGAGCCCTGCAACTTTTATTCTTCCAATTAGAGGGACTTTTATCGTACTGTCGGTTCTAACCTTGTACGAATTTCCGCCTGCGCCTCTGTTTCCGTTTCCTCCTGCGCTACCATTTCCTCCTCCTGCACCTCCGGTGGTCAGCTGAATGATGCTGTAACCATCATTGGAGTACATTTGAATAGCCACTTCATCGTCTACGGCTATTTTGTATGGTTTTTTATAATTTATCGAGTCAGCAAATGCTTTAAATTTGTAGTTGGTAGGGGTTTTAAGCATCCTACTTTTATCAAGAGTCGAACAGCTTGAAACAGCAAAAGCAACAAGTATGTATAAGATTAATTTTTTCATTTTAGTAAATCCTTGTAGAGTTTATCAACATCAGAAACCAGTCTTTTATAACTGTATTGATCTTTAACATGTTTCCAGCCTTCTTTGGACATAGCTTCTCTTTTGGCATCGTTTTCCACAAGCTCTAACAGGTTTGCACTGTAAGTTTCTAAGTCCTCAATGTCGCTAAGTAAACCTGTTTTATCCTGAACAACAACATTCTCAATGCCTCCAACATTCGTAGAAACTACAGGGTTATTAGCCGCTTGAGCTTCAATTAAGCTAACGGGAGTACCTTCGTTTAAACTTGATAAGGCAATAATGTCCATCCCTGCGTTTACATTGTCAATATTTTTAATCCAAGAAGTCAGTGTCAAGGTAGAAATTTCAAATTTCACATTACTTCTTGAAAGCGGAATATTGAGGTCTTTGGCCAAATTTATAATGGCATCTCTGGATTCACCATCCCCAATAATGAAAGCCCTAACATTTTTATCTGTATGATCAAGTACATATCGTAAAGCATTTAGGAATAACTGGTGATTTTTTATAGGGACCAATCGTCCAATTATACCAATGGCGATTTCATCGTTTTCAATTTTGTATTCTTTTCTAAATTCAGCTCTTTTTTCAGCCAAATTGTGTTGAAATCTTTCTAAATCAAAACCAAGCGGAATGACCTCTATTTTGTCGAGTGGCGCAATTTTATGAACTGTTCCCAATTCTTCTTTTTGAATAGCAGAAATCGCAACAATGGCTGAACTTTTTAAGGCTAATTTTTTTTCAATTCTTTTAAAAATGGTTGTCTTTGCCTTACTAAAGTAGGAGTGAAAAACATGACCATGAAATGTATGTACAACAGCAGGTACGTTGCATGCAAAAGCAGCCATTCTGCCTAGTGTTCCTGCCTTTGAAGCATGCGTATGCACAATGTCAGGCTTAAATTCTTCTATAATTTGTTTGATTTTTTTATAGGCTGCGTAGTCGTTTCCAAAACGAATCGCTCTCCTCATTTCAGGAATAATCATTGGGTTTAGTCCCAATTCTTCTAAAATATGTTGAGAAGAGTCTTCACTTTCTTCTTTGTCGCCACCAATTAATAAGGTTTCATATTCTGAAGGAAGATATTTTGTAAGGTAAGCCGCATTATAAGTTGGCCCACCTATATTAAATCTATTAATTATCCTTAAAACCTTTGGCATTTGGAACGTTTAGCAAAAGGCAAAAGTAAGAAAAATATACAGAACAGCTTTGCGAATTACAAGGTAAGTTATGAATTAAGCAAACCATTTTTTCCACCAGTGTTGAAAAACAACAAGAGCCCAAGTTGTAGCTGCTGAATCTTCTGGATTAGAGGAGTTTAGCTTTTTAAGTGTTGCTTCAACTGTTTTCCAATTAAAAATATTTTGCTCAATAATGAAATCTTTATCCAAATAATTAGACTTGATTTCTGATGCGAGAGGCCCTTTAAACCATTTTAAAAGCGGCACTTCAAAACCGTGTTTAGGTCTTTTAAATAATTCAGGAGGGAGGTCAGGTTTAAAGGTCTCTTGAAGAATTTTCTTTTTAATCCCTTGTTCAATTTTAAACGCACTTGGAATTTGAAAAGCAAATTCAACTACGTTATGATCAAGAAACGGAACACGAACCTCTAAACTGTTGTTCATACTGTTTAAATCAACCTTAGTTAGCATATCTCCAACTAAAACTTGCTGTACATCTTGCATTAAAACACCATTAAAATCATCTTGATTTAAATGGTTGCTCAAAATACTTGCTTTATAGTACTCAAACTGATCCCCTTTGTTGATCAAAAGTTGTCCAGCTTGCTCGTCTTTCAATATTCCGGCCCAATCCCAATACCGCTCAGTGTTTCCTTTTTTAATTCCATCAGAAAATCGAAGTAGTTGTCTATTAAGGTTTCCAAATTTAGAATTTCTTGATTTGGGTAAAGCTTTCCACAAAGGATTACCTAAACCAATTAGCTTGTTTTTCACACCACCTTGTCTGGCTATATATTCCGCCATGTGCTTGTTGTATCCACTAAATATCTCATCAGCCCCATCACCCGATAATGCTACGGTTGCTTTTTTCCGGGTGTGCATGCTCAGAATATTTACAGCAAGCCCAGAGCTGTCTGCAAAAGGTTCATCCGTATACTCTAAAACTTGATTTAATTGGCCATACAAGTCGTCGTTAGTCAGTTCAAATGCAGTATGATTTGTTTTGTACTTTTCGGCTACTAATTTTGCGTATTTGGTTTCATCAAATAATGGTTCATCCTTGTAACCTATCGAAAACGTATTTAAATTATCTGTGTGTTTAGAAGCCAGAGCAACAATTACTGATGAGTCAATACCACCACTTAAAAATGCTCCTAAAGGAACATCCGAAACCAGCCTTTTAGCAACACTCTCTTCGAGTAAATCTCTTAAAGTATTTTGTGCTGTTTTATAGTCTGTAAATTTGTAATGATTCGGCGCATAAGGAATCGAATAGTATTTTTCCTTTTTAATCTTTAAGTCTTTAATTTCTAATAACTCTCCAGGGTTCAGTTTTTCAAAATTTTCTAAAATCGAAAACGGTTGAGGAATGTAATTAAATTTGAAATAAAGCTGCAGACTACTCTGATTAATCGATTTTGTAACTGGGAATTGAAGAATGGCCTTCATTTCTGAAGCAAATATCAATTGGTGCTCATCCTGATAAATATGTAATGGTTTTATTCCAAAACGGTCCCGCACAATAAGTGTTGAGTTTTCTGCTTTATCATAAAAAGCAAACCCAAAAAAACCATTTAAGTCGTTTATACCCGCTTTCCCAAATTCTATTAATTGGTAAAGTAACACCTCAGTGTCGGATTGAGTGGTGAATTGATAGCCTTTGTTTGCAAGCTTGGACCTTATTTCTTTGTAATTATAAATCTCACCATTAAACACCAAAACATATCTTCCGTCAGCCGAAGTAAAAGGTTGTGCTGCCGATTCTGTGGTGTCTATGATACTTAACCTAGCATGTCCTAAGCCAATTTGGTTGTCAGCATAAATACCATTGGAATCAGGGCCTCTAAAATGAAGCGCTTTTACGCCTTTTTTTAAATAATCGAAGTTGGATTTCCCAACTTCATCTTTTGGTATTATTCCTACGATTCCACACATATTTCTAGCAAAGAAAATTCAAGTCAAATATAGGGAATGTATGGACAATCTAACTTAGAAAGGAAGACTATTTAAAAGTGATGTAAACCGTGTAATCTAACGGAATTCTCTTTTTACCTTTATTCCATTGGTAAAGATCATTTGTGTGCTCAATTATTAATTGTTCTAATTCAGGTGTAACAAGAGACTGAATGTTAATGTCTTTTACTTTTCCTTTTGATGAAACCGAAAACTTAAAAACAACAGAAAAGTGATTTTTAGGGATGTCGGAATCTTTAATGTTTCCTTTTAATTTTTCTAAAAGGTTTGATTCTAGTTGAGTTTCTCCACCGTTGTAAGAAACGAGGTCTGACATGGTGTAGTTTTCACCTTTGAACTTATCGGGAACATTCTTCACTATTTTTATTGCTCTAACTTGTCGTTCCGGTTTACGATAAATTACTGCTGTATTTTCGTTCTTGTCCCCTTGTTCAATTTTTGAAACAGCGATAATCTCTTCTTCATTTTTTAAAACGGATTCAAGTGAGTCTGACGAATACTTAAGTTGAATTAAATTGGAATCCTTTTTAAGATCAACACTTCTTATTTCATTTGAAATTTTCAGTTCTTTTTCTTTCTGAGGAGAAATCGGTAAAACAAATTCTTCCTTATCCTTTGGCGTTTCATTGCCATCTACTTTACTTAAAGTAGTGTTCGCTTCAACTTGAGAAGTGTTTTCGGTGTGAGGCATTAATGCGCCCGATTTAAAATATAAAATTCCACCTAAAATTAACAGCAAGCCAGCAATTCCTAAAATTTTGTAATTAAACTGATTCCCTTTTTGATTGGTTGTAAATTTATGATTAACAGCGTTAGTAATTCTATTAACAGCAGCTAAGTCATCTTTATGAATCAATTCAATGGCAGATCTTGATAAAGCACAATTATCAAGTTTCCCTTCGTATTCTTTCAATATCTGGCTGTTGTCAGTGTTGCGCACCAATAACTCAAGTTCTTCTAACGAAAGACCCAAATAGCTATGTTTGTCTTTACTTTCCACTGTTATCAAGCAATAATTTTAAATTTCTTTTACCGTTTTGTATGTGACTTTTAATTTCTTTTAAGTCATATCCGGTTTTCTCTGCAATTTCTTTGTAACTCCAACCTTTAAAGTAGAAAAGCTCAACACATTTTCTCTGAACGGGCTTTATTTCACTCAAAGAGTTCTGTAAACTTCGAACTCTTTTTTGTAGCAATAACTCATTTTCTAAAACATCCTCAAAATCATCTTTTGATTCTATTTCTTGATCTGAATTTAAAACCGATGGTCCTTTTTTAACCTTGAAGCAATGAAATTTAGTTACACTGTATATCCAAGCATTAAAATTTTGTACGTCGTATTTTTTTAAATCTTGAACAACTACTTCAAAAATATCTTGAACAACATCCTTTGCGCTTTGTTCATTCTTCAAAATCCCAATTGCAATAGAAGCAACAAGGTGGCTATATCTTTTAAAGAGTTCTCCAACAGCATTCATATCGTTTTCAGACTTAAATAAGCCAATTAACTCTCTGTCGGGGAGTCTATTGTATTTTTTAGTTCTATTAAACAATTCGATGCTCTTTTTAAGTAGGGAGGTTAAGTTAATTATTCCATAAACTAAAGTGAAATATTTCTTCGAATTAAATAAGAAAAAAATAGTTGAAGAGTTTTTACAGAAATACAAACTAACAAACGTCTTGAGCAAACGGTTTTAGATTTTGAATTCAGTGAACAATAAAAAGAGGGATCAAATAAATTGAGTTTTTCCGGTAGTATTTTTTAACCATTTTGAGGAGTAGCTGCAAGCCCACCGATTAGGCTTTCGACATGAACACACCTTTAAAACAATTGCCAAAAGTACCTTTTGAGTACAATTAATTAGCTTTGATTTGCAAATAAGATAAAAACAAAAGTACCTTTTTTTTAAGATGAGTAAACAAAAAAGTAAGGAAGCACCCGTCATTGCTTTTTTGTTTATTTTTGTTCATCACTGAAAAATCTACTGTTCATATTATCACTTGTTTTTGCCGGCTTAAGTTTAAACGCTCAAACTTTACACGGATCTATTCTCAATAACAGTAATGGAGAACCTATTCCTTTTGCGAGTGTTATTTGGTTAAAGGCAGAGTTAGGCACTGTTGCTGATTTTGACGGCAAATTTGTGTTGAAAACCCAATTTGGAGATACGCTTTCAATTTCCACTACTGGGTTTCAAAACTTAAAATTGGCAACGAATCAACTGCCAAATGACTTGGTGTTTTACTTAAAAGAAGAAAGTACTGTTTTAGCGGACGTTAAGATAAAAGTTAAAAGAAGAAATAGACGAAAAAGAAAGGGCGATCCAGCTTATCTACTCCATCAAAAAATAGCTATAAATAGAGATGCTAACGATATAAAAAAGCTTCCTTACTATTCTTGTAACATCTACAATAAAGTTGAAGTAGACTTAAACAATGTTGATTCCAATACCAAGAGTTTACTTTTGTTTAGGCCCATATCCTTTGTTTTTGAGAATCCGGATACTGTTTCTCAAAAAAAACCGTTTGCACCTGTTTTTCTGAGCGAGTCGTATTCGAAATACTATTATGATAAACCCAATAAAGAAAAAGAGGTGATTCATGCTTCCAATAATGCAGGGATTAAAGTTTCTTCTTTGGCACAGTTTACAGGGAATGTTCATACTGATTTTAATATTTACAACAACTATATTCGGATTTTTCAAAAATCATTCGTTTCTCCATTGTCAAAAGCAAGCTGGTTAACGTATAAGTACTATTTAACCGATTCTGTAATTAGAAATGACACAACGTTTTACACCTTGAAGTTTTTACCCAGGAGGGAGCAGGATTTAGCGTTCGAAGGCTACCTTATCACAAATAATAAATCATATGGTTTAAATGAAATTGAGTTTAGAATCCCACAAAAAACCAATATTAATTATGTTGAAGAGTTTGTCATTAAGCAAAAATATATTCAAGTAGATTCCATCAGTGTTTTAGCACACGAGAATATTTTAATAGATGTCAACCCACTTAAAAAGGTGTACGGATTTTATATTCAAAAGAATACAAGTTGGTTTAATTACGATTTTGAAACCCAACCAAGTAATGCGGTTTTCACATCAACTTCAAAAACTGAGGTGAAAGATTCTGCCTACGAATATGGAGCTGAACTACTTGATTCTTTAAGACCAGTACCTTTAAAATTAAGTGAGCAATCAACTTATGTAAAAGTTGACAGTGCAATGAATACGAAGTACTTAAAAACCATCCAAAACCTCAGCCAAATGGCATATACTGGGTATTACCCTTTTAAATATTGGGAATATGGCCCGTATTACACAACATACAGTTATAATTCCTTAGAGGGAGAACGTTTAAGAGTAGGATTTTTAACCACTCAAGATTTAATGAAAAAAACTAGACTTGGAGGCCATTTAGCGTATGGATTGGGAGATGAGCAGTTGAAGTATAGAGGTAAAATAACGAAGTATTACGGGTTTAAAAAGTGGAGGTATTTTGAATTTGAGCATTTGAATGATTTTAAAATTTTAAGTGCAAGTGATAACGCATTTCAAGAGGATAACATACTTGCTTCGTTAACTAGAAGAGTTGATCCAAAATATACACATACCATTCGCTCAAAACTAACCTGGTCGCATGAGTGGCAAAAAGGTATAAATAATTCAATCACGCTAAAAACCGAAAAATTAATTCCAATAGGAAGCTTAACCTACAAAACGTTGTCAGGCGAAAATGTTCAGGAGTTGAATGTTAACTCAATCACTATAGGGGGTAGGTTTGCCCTTCATGAAAAGTTTGTTCAATATGGATTTAGGAGGTTAAGCTTACTAACAACGAAACCAAGAATAGATTATAAGTTTACCCAAGGGGTAAAAATTGGAGGTGAAGGGTTCGAGTTTCAAAAGTTTGAAATCGATATCGCTGACCGGTATTACTTTGGTTATTTAGGTTTCTTGGATTTAAAATTATTTGGAAGTAAAATTTGGGGTCAATTGCCATATCCTCTTTTATTAAATCATCAAGGGAATGATTCTTATTATTTTGATAATGAGGCATTTAATTTGATGAATCCGTTTGAGTTTGTATCTGATCAACAAGTAAGTGTAATCGCTAAGTATAATTTTAATGGGTTGATTTTTAATAGATTACCGGTGGTTAAAAAACTGCACTTGAGGTCTTTCTTATTTGCTCGTGGTGTTGCTGGATCTTTAGGTGAGAAACATGAAAAACTAATCATCCTACCTGATGGTTTAACTGCTTTAAACGAACCTTATTTAGAGACTGGATTTGGCGTTGAAAATATTTTAAAAATAATCCGACTAGATTTTATTTGGAGAATATCAAATGTAGCTTCTCCTGATGTCCAAAAATTCGGAATTACCTTTGATATTGTACCTGCCTTTTAATTTTGATCGTAAGAATCTATTACACTTAGCATGTCTTTACTTTCTTAGGTTTTTTTAAGAAGTGTTGAGGTTATTAATAAGACGATATAAAATATCTACGAATGAGCAATTAGAGCCTTTTAATAAATACCAAAAATTAGCGAATTTTTTATCCAGTAGTGTCTTATTATCTTTTAGGTGTACTGTATTAGACAACGTTTTCTAAAAGTTGTTCTAAAGCAACCTAAACATAATTTTGGTGAATTAGAAGATTACTCTCCTTCTAATTAGAGTTATTTACTTATGCCTGCGAAATCAGCTCCAGTTGGGCTTTGAAATACTTTTAATTCAAAATCAGGAAGAATAGCCAGT
>JAQXEE010000027.1 GCA_029251005.1 Flavobacteriales bacterium
AAAAATATCAACTTTTATGGATCATAAAAAAGTTTGGTTTGGAGCTTAGTTTTCAAAAAATTTATTCTTTTTGACTTTAATTAAAAAAGCATTTCCTTTACCGTTATCATTTAGTTTAATTTTATCTGTTAATTTTAAATTTCCCTGGTGCCAGCCTGAAAAATAGAGCAAGCTATCTTGAACAATAATTTTATTTACACCTTCCTCTTTAATACTAGAGATTAGTTTTGTTGAAGTTATTCTTTGGTTTTTTATTGTACTTAAGGCAATATCAAAATTTCCCTTTTGATTTTGTAATAGATTACCATTTATGTTTCCGTTATTACTTATGATAGTACTCAAAAGTATTTCTCCTAATGAACTATAAGCTAAATTCATGCTCCAATCATTTTTAGGTGAAGTTTGAATTTCGAAATGAACAAGATTGAACATCGTATCCAATATAGCATAAAATCCATCTTTTCCACCTTTACTATTTAAGGGAGTTTTTTGAATAGTTGTATCTTTTTCCCAAAATAAGGTGTCGCCTTCAATTTGTCCGCATACATGAAAATAATTTTCGTGTTTTATTAGGCTGAGTATAATATCATTCCCTTTTGTGCCGAAAGAAACTTCATTTGTTTTTTTTAGCTCCTGGTTCAAACATATAACAGAAGCTTCTTGCTTACTACTTCCGTAAGCGATAATTTGATGATTTTTGTTTTGAAGAATTCCTCTTCCATTAAAGCTACTATCTTGACTTAAAACGGTTAATTCCCCATCAAAAGACATTTTATAAATATTGCTTTTTTGATTAATTCCTGTGATTAAAATATTTTCCTTAGTTACCATTAAGTTGGTGAACTCACCTTTTGTTGGCAGTACTTTTTCCCACAATTTCTCTCCATTTTTGTCTAACTTGAAAATTATTGGAAAATTCTGGTTTTTAATTTTTGTATACCCACATGTGTAGATGTTTCCATCTTTATCTAGACTGGAATTATATACCCAATCTTTTCTTTTTTCACCAATGGAATTGGCCCATTTTATTTCTCCGGAAGTATCTATTTTACAAACAAATATATCATAACTTCCTTTTGATTTTAATAAAGCATCCCCTCTGTAAAAAAACTCTTTGCTAAAAACACCTGTCAAAATTATATCTCCTTCAGGTGTAAGGTCTATATCATAACCTTCATCAAAATCACTTCCTCCGAAGCTTTCAGAAAATTCAATATTTTCCGTGCATGACATAGATAAAAGAGCTGAAATCAAAACTATGAAGTACTTCATAGTTTAAGTTACTACAAAAGATTTTATTTTGGTGAAGGTTCGATGAGTAAAAAAATACTTAGAGACTCTGACTAAAAAGTACTAAAAGTATTAGGCTGTAAAAATAAATTTATTTTACTCTTTGTAATTTGTAGCTCTTTAAGATTTGTCTTTTTGGTAGGCCAAAACTAATTGAATTGAAAAGGCTGCGAACATAATTCTTCCTTCGTTAAATAACATAGTGAAAAACAAAAAATTAATTAAGTAATACTTTTCAAAGTGTTTTTTTATAATAGTTTTTGAGCTTCTAGTTTTACTGCTTTATCTCGGTCTTGTTGCATGGATACCTCCATGCATTAAAATTGCTAATTTTATAGAATGAGAGCCTACAAGCAGAAAATCACCAATAGCAGTTCATACAACAATAGCCTAAAGAAAGAATTATATTAGATTTCTATATAAACAAATCAATATTCTCAAACTGGACTTTCAACTTCAATTAAACCAATAGCGGTAAAGTAATTTATTCGATGTTGGAATTGAATAAATTTTAATACACTCCTATCTCTACAACTTACCACTTTAACAAACACAGGGAGTCATTAGCAGCCTTCTTCAACTTCACAACTATCAGCTAACAATACCTGAATACAAAACTTTTTGAGGAATAAAGAAAACAATATGCGTGAGTAAATAGCTCAAGCAATGAAGCTAAAACGAAAACATAGTATTCGCAAACGAAACCAGTGGACCTGAAATGTTCTGATGAAAAAGAATGGACACAATCAAAGTACAGAAGAAAAAGGAGACGTAAGTTTATTAAAATACAAGCTGGTATTAATATTAAAACTAGATATGTCTTACTTAATAAACACATGACATCTAGAATGTCCGACATCTCACTTTTACCAGAGGCTATCAACAACGTAGAGGGTGAAATTGATACGCTCTTTGCTAATAGTGGTTATGACTCAAAGGGTTCATTTCAACTAACTAAACTTGATACAAAAGTTGTTATCCCTACTAAAAGAAATGCCGTAAAGGATATATACACCCA
>JAQXEE010000033.1 GCA_029251005.1 Flavobacteriales bacterium
AGAGATTATATGCTTGAGGGATTACAAAAATAAAGGTACTGTCTTAAAACCATTTAAAACTTTTATTAAAAAGTAGTTTTAATAAGTAAACGTTAAGCAATTACAAACATAGGATGGCGTAAATTAGGGTTAAAAAAAATGAGACATCTCTTATAAAGGATACTTAATGTTTTTTATGACAAAGGAAACAGAATAACAGCAAAAACCTTCACTCAGAAGTAGATAAGACTTAAGAAACTTCAATAAATCAATTAAAAACCCTTTGAACAACAACTAAAATCGTGATTAAAAAAGAGATACAATCTTTCTAATTGTCTTACTTATATGGCAAGACTTTAATAATAAAAGCAATGTCATTATTGCTGAAATTCTAATCGTACATATCCCAATATTTTCTACTACAGCATGCCTAACCGTCATCTATCGAATATTTCTAGGGTAGACTATATTAAATAATCATATCCAAATAGCTTATTTAACAACATTATTACAATTGCTTGATCATCACCAAAAAAAAGCCATCCTTACGGATGGCTTTTAAAATACGATATAAAAATCAAATTTACTTTTGATTCTTCTTTACTAAATCCGTATAAATTGGAGATGCGATGCAAATTGAAGAATACGTACCAACAACAACTCCAATTAGCAATGCGAACGCAAACCCTTGTAATGAACCTGTACCAAAAACAAGGATGGCCAATAGAACAACAATGATTGTCATCGACGTGTTAAACGTTCTTGATAATGTACTATTTAAAGCTTTATTAACAACTAAACTAATCCCTTGAGATTTACCACCACCATTAACTCTTTCTCTTACTCTATCAAATACAACAACCGTATCATTAATAGAGTAACCTACTACCGTAAGTACTGCGGCAACGAATGAAGTATTAATTTCTAATGAAAATGGTAATAAGCCTTGTAATAAAGAGAACAAACCAATTACGATTAATACATCATGGAATATTGCAATTAAGGCTCCTAATCCAAATTGCCATTGACGGAATCTAAACACTACATAAGCGAAGATCGCAATTAAGGCAAATGCTACAGAGGAGTAAGAAGCTTCAATAATATCATCAGCAATTGTACTTTGAACATGTGCACTTTCTAAAACTCCGAAAGCTTTGTCTTCATATTGATCCGTAAATTTAAACACATCCATATCAGCAGGCAACATACCTTTAATTCCTGCGTACAAAGCAGTTTCAACTCGGTTGGAAGCTTCTCTTCCTTCATTATCAGCTAGATATTTAGTTGTAACGATAACTTTCCCTGTTCCTGCAGATTTAACTTCTGGAATTAAAGATTTACCATCCTGAACAAATGCATCTTTTAAAACATCTTTAACAGCACTTACTTCAATACCCTTATCCAAGGCAATAGTATACGTTCTACCTCCAGAGAAATCAGTTCCTAAATCAAATCCTTTCGTTACAATAGAAACAAGGCCTAAAATAATTAATAATGAAGAGGCTACGTAAAACTTCTTTCTAGAAGAAATAATGTTATAGGTTGTATTTGCAAACCAGTTTTTAGTTCTTTCTGTAGCAAACTTGATTTCTTTTTCTTTCTTCAAAAACCAATCGAAAATTAAACGAGTAATAAAAATTGCAGAGAATAAAGAAGTAAAAATACCAACTACTAAAGTTTGAGCGAAACTTTCGATAACCGAAGTACCGAAGTACCACAAAATAATACCTGTTATTAATGTTGTAATATTCGCATCTAAAATGGCAGTGTAAGCATGCTTGTAACCATCAGCAATTGCTATTTTAACTCCTTTACCTAGTTTTAACTCCTCCCGAATCCTCTCGTAAATAAGTACGTTAGCATCTACCGACATACCAACTGTTAACACAATACCAGCAATACCAGGAAGTGTTAAAGAAATTGTTGGTGCAGCAGCTAAAACTCCAATTACAATTAAAATATTGGCAACCAATGCAATGTTAGCAGCCCATCCTGCAGTGTTATAATAAAACACCATGTAAATCAATACTAAAACAAGAGCTAAACCAAACGACCAAGCCGCAGATTCAATGGATTCAGCTCCTAATGTTGGCCCAACAAATGTTTCTTGAACAATTTTAGCAGGGGCTGGGAACTTACCAGCATTTAAAACATTTGATAAATCGTTCGCCCAAGCAACTACGTTATCCATTTTACCAGGCGTAATAATTGTACCACCTCCTGAAATAGCACTACTAGCACCCGGTGCAGAATAAACTAAATCATCTAAAACGATTGCAATTGGTTTCCCTCCATTTTCAGCAGACTTACGAGTAATGTTTTCCCACTTGAAAGAAGCTTTTGTTTTAAAGTCTAAAGAAACAACATCTCTGTTATCTTGACTTGTTCTAGCAGCACGAGTAATAAACTCACCACTCATGTAAGGCTTACCATTTGTTTCCTTACGTAAAGTATACAAGCTTAATAACCCTGATCTTTCACCTAAATCTGTTTCAGAAGACCATGTTAGTTTTAATTGCTTTGGGAAAAGTTTTTTAGATTGACCTATTTTAATGTATTCGTTAACTTTTGCAGTGTCTAATGTTTTAAACGCTCCAATTGTTGCTCTACTCCCTGGCCCAGCCATTAAAGCATATAAAGGATTGTTTCTTTGTCCAATTAATTTTAAGCTATCTTCTGATGACAATCCATCAAATGCAATGCTATCTAGAGGATTGTTTAAATCTTCATAAATTTTTGCTTTTTCATTTAATGATTGGAAAACATCACCTAAATCGTTTACGTCATATGTATCCCAAATTTCTAAATTTGCAGATCCTTGTAGGAGCTTTCGTACTCTCTTGATATCTTTTACACCGGGTAAATCAACAATTATTCTACCAGTATTTGCTACCAACTTAATATCCGGTTGTGCCACTCCAAATTGAGCAACTCTGGTTCGAATCACTTCTTTTGCTTGACCAACTGCACCTTCTGCTGAAGCTCTTAACATATCTTCAACTTCTTCATTTGTTGAATTAACGTTAATTTCTTCTACACTAGCGAACCATTTTGCTAGTGGCTGACCATTCATCTTGTCGTTGTAGGCTTGTATAAATAAGTCCACATAACCACCAGCTATTTCCTTTTTAAGCTCATTTGCGCGTTTAGTAACTTCTTTGAATTTTGGTGAATTCTTAATGTTAGAGGAAACAATAGATTCAATTAACTTATCAATTTCGATCTCAAGGGTAACAGAAACACCACCTCTTAAATCTAATCCTAAATTGATTTCTCTTTGTTTACACTCAATATAAGTATAACCCATCCAAATTTCTTCGTCTGAGTTTTCCTTTAACCATTCTCTTGCTTCTTCATCAGTTTCAGTAGACTCTACAGCCTCTTTTTCAAACTGACCTGCGAAGTGAGTGAATGAAAATTCAAATAAACATACGAACCCGATTACGGCCAATAAAACTTTGATTGCTTTGCTATTTTGCATTTTGTGCGGTTTAATTCTTTCTTTTAAAGACCGACAAATATAGAGCATCATCTTCGATTGACAAAAGCTCTAGTCTTTAATATTCATAAATATTTAGTCGTTTTATAAACACGTATTGCATAACCTTGATTATCATGCTATTGTACATATTTAACCCATTATTGAAGAGTATGAATTAGAAAGATTTTACACGATTCCCGTTATAAAAAACAACCTATTCCTAACAAGAGCTGGGTAAGTTGTATTAAATCACTCTATTTGCAGTGATCTGGATTTTATTAATATACCAATACAGCATTAGATGCTAATCCTTATAACCTTGTTTTAGCTCATGGAGAGTTTGAGTTTATTGATGTTATAAATTATGCCAAACCTCAATTATTGGCCTAAATAAAAATGGTGAGCTTGATTTAATAATCGGAAAACAAAAAAGGTCGTTATTCTATTTTGAGCATCAAAGCTCAACATTTGACTATGATTTTAGTGTTGAAATTAAGAACCTTTAAAACATTACAACTCAAGATTTCAATAACGGAATGTTTTTAGGCTACTCTACTCCTTTATTTTACACAAAAAATGATGAGAAAAACTTAATATTGGTTGAGAAATTGGGAAAGATGCAATGTTGTGATACTATTGAAAACGAATTGGAAAGTAATATTTTTAATGATGATTCGGACTTTCGTAATTTAAAGGACGGCTCTTATTCTAATGGAATAATCCAAGATTTTCTTCCCGGAATTATCACTGGAAACGCTTCTGGCGGTTTAGCTTACTATAAATAACTTAATTCCGAAATTATTATTTAAATCAATTGTTCATTAATAAATTTGGAGTAGTTTCTATAAAACTATACGATTTAACGGGTAAGCTAATAAATCAATGCACGCAAAAATTGAACTTATAAATTAAAAAAGTGTTTACTTTAGCCATATAAAATAAAAATACGCAACAAACTCAATAAGAGTTAGTTACATAAAAAATAAATTACTCCAACGTGTAATAAAAAGTTAAATAACCACCAAAAGTTCCAGTAGGCATAGCAGGATTCCAAATCTCAGGATCATGACTTGTGTTATCAACCCAAGGCTGAATCCATTTAATTTCAGTATTTAGTTTCCATTGACTAGCCCCAAAGCTAAATCCAAAATGAGGAGAGAATAATAAATCGTCCTTAAAAGGAGCCGTGTAATCATAATTTGAAACTACTTTATAATGAGACTGAAACCCGAAATAAGTAAACATTCCATACTTAGGATCGCCAGGACAATCACAATGGTAATGCGGGTCTCCCTTAAAATGCCAATATAAGTTAGCGTCAAATTGCGGAATAAAGTCAAGCTTTCCTTCCCATTTATCGGCCATCAAATTTGCTACGAAATTTGTTGTAAAACCGAGTTTAGTATCACTATTGAAATACCATTCTTTTAATGCTCCAACCTCACCTGCAAAATAGCCCTCAGCTGCGGGCGTTAAATGAAGTCCTCCAAAATAAGTTAATCGATCTGACTTTCCTTTAGCATAGGTAACGTTCACCAATGGAACAGGCATTGCTGTATTAACATCTTTCATTATTGGACCTCCATAGGAAATACTAAATGCTTTTTCTCTTTTCAACAACGGAACAACATAACGAGTTGGTGCACAAGATGATAAAATAATTACAGCAAATATAAAAGCACTTCTCATTATTTTTTTAATTTATCTACAACAACCTGATCTATGGGAAAAGTAAAACCGTCGGATTTTAATTCCTTTAAATCCAGCCACCTAAAACATTGTGGTTCCTCTGTTTTAAAATCAAAAGGAATTTCAGAAACCTCAAAAGCCTCGCTTTGTAATGTTACAAAATAATATACATTCAACATTTGGTCCCTGCGATCAAACGATGAGACTTGAAGAAAATCGTTAATGTAAAAAAAATCATTCACCTCTATATCTATACCAAGTTCTTCCTGAAACTCTCTTTTCAACGCATCTTTTAATCCTTCTCCATATTCCAATCCACCACCTGGAAACTTGGTCATTTTAGTTCCACCTCTAATTTCATCGGTAATTAAAATCTTACCTTGTTTTATGCACAAACCATAAACACGAACATTGAATCGATCTAAATCTAACATTTAATTGCCCTTAACATTTCTCTCTTCCCAGGAGGTCCGGGAACTTTTTCAACTTTAAAACCAGCCTTTAACATCGTTCTTTTGGCTTCACCTTGGCAACAATAAGTAACTAAAACACCGCCTTCATTAAGTATCGTATACATCTTTTTAAAAATCTCAATCGTCCAAAGTTTTGGTTGTTTATTAGGGGCAAATGCATCGAAGAAAATAACATCAAAACCAACGGGTAATTCGTCCTTTGTTAAATCTAACTTTAACTTTGATAAAGAAAAGTTTTTCGTTAAAATAATATTGCTCTCCCAATCACATTCATGCAATTGATTGAATAATTCGGGTTGATTTACTAACTCACCATAATTGAGTTGATTTGCTTCTTTGGTTGATATTGGATATTTCTCTACCGTAGTATATGCAAGTGAAATCTCATTTTCCCTACCCCATAAACAAGATAGCAAAGTATTTAAACCTGTTCCGAATCCTACTTCAAAAACAGCTAAATGATCTTTTTCAAAATAGTCTAACCCCATTTTCAAAAAAACATGTTCGGCTTCTTGTTGAGCCCCATGAATTGAATGATATTGTTCATTTAACTCAGGAACCATTAAAGAATGAGAACCATCTTTTGTGGTAATTATATGTCGTTTGTTGGATACATCCACTTTATATTAATCTTGATTTGAAACCAATCTAATAACGCCTAAAATAAATTAGCATGCCATGAGTCTTTCGCCTCTACTTCCCAATTGGAAACAAACTCTGCTTTATTAATAACCAAATTATTAAAAACCGTTACAGTATTTTGGATTTCTCCTTTTTGAGCTAATGTTTGAAAATCCGCCATTCTGATATTTTCAACAACATCACCTTTTTTGTAGGTTAAATTCATTCTATCTAATAAGGAAATTCCATATTTAGACTCGATTGTTTTAACTAAGCCTACCGATTTATCAATAGAGCAACCTGTGGCTTCTTGCCCAGATTCGTCTACAAAAATCGCGATGAATTGATTGTAATATATTTCGATAGCACTATTTAGCTTTGTACCGTGTGCTTCCCAAGAAGCTTCAAACTGATCAAGCTCGATTTTTAGCTCAACTAATTCTTCTTGTGTAAAAGCTCTATTTGATTGATATACCCAAACTCTAGATGAGTCTGGTAAATTGTTTTCTGTTTGAACCATACTACAAATTTACAGATCTGCAGCTTGTGCCACAAGCTCTGCGAGATCTAAAACTTTAACTTCACGGTTACGGTTCTTTAATTTAACTCCATCTGTAATCATTGTATTACAGAAAGGACACCCTGTAGCAATGATGCTAGGATTTAATTCTAAGGCTTCTTCGGTGCGTTCGATGTTAATATCTTTTTCTCCTTTTTCGGCCTCTTTAAACATTTGAGCGCCACCTGCACCACAACATAAACCTTTGGCACGACTACGCTTCATTTCGGCTAGCTCTGTATCTAATTTTTGAATTAAACTACGCGGAGCATCGTAAATATCATTTGCACGTCCCAAATAACAAGGGTCATGATAAGTGATCCGCTTTCCTTTAAAATCTCCACCTTCAACCTTTAACTTTCCTGAATCTAATAATTCTTGAATAAATTGGGTGTGGTGAATCACTTCGTATTTACCACCCAATTCAGGGTATTCGTTTTTCAATGTATTAAAACAATGCGGGCAAGTGGTTACAATTTTTTGAATTCCATATCCATTTAAAACTTGGATATTCATCATCGCCTGCATTTGGAATAAAAATTCATTTCCAGCTCTTTTTGCAGGATCCCCTGTACAAGACTCCTCTTTTCCTAAAACAGCATATTTAGTTCCTACTTTATTTAAGATTTTGGCAAAAGCACGTGTGATTTTCTTTGCTCGATCATCAAAACTTCCTGCACAACCAACCCAAAATAAAACTTCTGGTTTTTCACCTTTAGCCAAAAAATCGGCCATTGTGGATACTTGTAAATCTGCCATATTAATTAAATTCTAAAGTATTAATCTTCTTCACTAGCCCAATTAAATCGGTCAGCTGCAGGAAAAGCCCAAGGCGCTCCATTGTTCTCAACATTACCAAACATGATGTTTAACTCATTTGGTGCTTGTGATTGTTCCATCACTAAATATCTTCTTAAATCAACAATTACGGCTAATGGATTGTTGTTTACAGGACAAGAATCAACACAAGCATTACAAGAAGTACACGCCCACAGTTCTTCGGGAGTGATGTAATCATTTAGTAATGACTTATTATCGGTAGAACCTTTTCCTGATTTGTCAATAAATCTCCCTAATTCCTCAGCTCTGTCACGAACATCCATCATAATTTTACGGGGGGAAAGTAATTTACCCGTTTGGTTTGCTGGACAATCTTCAGTGCATCTACCACATTCGGTACATGTATAACTATCCATTATACTCTTCCAGGAAAGGTCTTGAATATCCTTCGCTCCGAACGGAGCAGGCAATGCTGCATTTAAATCATCCTCTGGTGGGCTTGCATATGGGTCAACATTTGGATCCATCATTAATTCCACTTCCTTCCTAACGCTTTCCAAATTGTTGAACTGACCTTGAGGCGTAAGCTTTGAATAAAATACATTTGGGAAAGCCAATAAAATATGAAAGTGTTTTGAAAAAGGTAAATAATTTAAAAAGCCCAAAATCCCTATAATATGAAACCACCAACAAGATCGTTCGATAACGATTAAAGTTGATGCTTCAAACATGCCCATTAATGGACTTAGCCAGCCACTTATGGGGTAAAATCCCGCGGCAATGTATCCCTCAACATGAATAGATTGTAATTGTTCGTCGGCAGCATTCATTACTAAAAAAGCCATCATTAAAGCAATTTCAACAATTAAAATAATGTTTGCGTCATTCTTGGGCCAAGCAGTCATTTCAACTCCATCAAACCGCTTAATCCTTTTCGAAATTCTTCTAGCTAAAAAGACAACACACGCAAGCAAAACTCCTAATGCTAAAATTTCGAACGACCCAATTAACAAATCGTAGATGGAACCTAAAAAATCAGCAAATATTCGATGTGTCCCTAAAACACCATCGATCACTATTTCTAAAACCTCGATATTAATGACTACAAATCCAACATAAACGATTATATGTAGAGCCCCAGAAAGCGGTTTTGTAGTCATTTTACTTTGACCAATTGCAACTTTGAACATTTGCTCAAATCGCTCTCGCCTTCTGTCTGATCGATTTTCATCTCGACCCAATAAAATATTTCTTCGGATTTTTTTTACTTGTTTAGCAAAAATTACTGACGTTACCACCAATAAGACAATGAAGATAATGTTCGGAAGAAAGTTCATTCAGTTAAATTAATTTATTCAACCTCTTTACTGTATTTTTTTAAAATTTGTTGCATTTTAATCGAATCACAGGGGTATCCGCAAGAATCTGAAATTTCTTTCATCAGTTTTTCAGCAAGTTTATTATTAAACTTATCTAAAAGTTCAGCATTTTGTTTTAATACATCATAATGAGAGCTGTCCAAAGCAATTGGCTCTTTTTGACGTTTACTACCAAAATTAAGTAACGATATATTTAAGTATCTTCCTGGGTTTTGCTTAAGATCTAATAATAAGAAATCTAAATCAGCAGATGCTAAAACTAAATGCTCGTAGAGTTTTTTGTCGTTTAGCAGCATTCCCACTGTACCTTCTCCATTATTAATCTTAGTAACAATTGTTTCTGTTTCAGTTAAAACTTGATTAACTCTTCCAATCGTTTGTTTGATATTAGATTTTGCTAGACTATCAGTTAAATTATCCAAGTTTGCAATAATACCAGTAATCTTATCACTATTATTATTCAAAGTTTTCGTTAGTGATTCAATATGATCAACAATTCGTTGAACTTTGGCATTCTTCAAATCAGTTGTGATAGAATCTAGAGACTTTGTTGTGTTTAAGATATTTTTCATTGCGGCAGGGATTTGCTCAAACGAACGCTTTAAGTTGTTTTGAGTTCTGTCATCCATTACTGTCACAAACGTATTAATCAAAACATCAGCTGAAGAAACTAGCTGATCAATTTTTTTCTGAAGAGGTCTTAATCGCTCATCAACTTTATCTTGTAACGATTTTGACAAAACACCCTTTAAAGTATCGCCAACCTTAACGAATGCAGAACCACTATCAAGTTCAGATAAAGAAACCACCATTGTCCCTAGTAAATCCGAACTAGCAATCTCCGCAATACAACTATCTTTTAATACTACTCCTTCTCTTGTCACATCAAACTTTACAACCCAACAATAACCATCAGTTGCTTTCGTATCAAATTCGATTCCTTTAACTGAACCAACTTGAGCACCACGGTAGTTTACACCACTTGAGGAGGTTAAACCATCTAAGTTTTGGTACTTCGCATAAATAGAAGCCTCTTCTTGAAAAATATTATCTCCTGTTAGGTAATTAGATCCCCAATACAACATGAAAATTGCTGTTGTAACTACTAATCCTATTTTAAATTCCTTGTTCATTCAATATTTTATTATTGTTGCCCTGAAGCTATTAACTCTTTCGCTTTTTTCACAGAAACTCTTTTTTGTTTATAAAATGCAATAACAAAAGCATCTGAAAAAACCGTTTTCTTAACTTCTTTTTGTAATTCAATAACCTCCTTTTGTGTAACGCAATTACCAACAGCATATTTGAATATACCGTTTGATTCGTACTCAAAAACGTCCTTCACATCTTTAAACTTGCGTGAATTTAAGGGAATTTTCTTACTTGATGAAGTTATTTGGACTCTAAAAAGAACATCGCAACTTTTTGGATCTTTTTTTTCTGTATTCGATTTTTTCTCAACCGCTTGTTGTTTTGCAACTACTTTCTGCAAAGAATCAATGCTGCTCTTCACTCTTTTATCAATTTCTTTAGCTTGATATTCTCCTACTTTTATTTTTAAAACATTTACTAACATCTTTTCCCAATCAGCAAATGCCTTAGCTTCCTTCAATGCAACTTCCGATGTAGACATTCCTTCCATTTCACTTTTATACTCAACAAACGCTCTAAATATTGCACCTGCAGTTTCGGCTTGTCCGTACTCCTCTTTTAATAGTTTTTGATTTTCGCTATTTGTTAAAAAACCAACTTCAATTAGCACACTAGGCATTGTTGTTTTGTACATCACCAATAAAACACGTTGCCGAACCCCCCTACTTCGTCGCTCATTTCTAATTTTAAATTGATGTTCAACTTTAGAAGCAAAATTAATACTCGACTCTAAATATTCTTGTTGATACAAACTCATTAAAATATTACTCATTGGGCTTGTGGGATCGTAGCCATCATAATTTTTCTCATGATCTTTCTCCAGTAAAATAACAGAATTTTCTCTTTTTGATAGTTCTAAGTTACGATCTGTATATTTAGTACCCATTACGTAAGTCTCTGTACCATAAGCACTCTTGTTTTGAGCAGAGTTGGCGTGGATACTTATAAATAGGTTTGCTTTGTTTCTGTTCGCAATGTTTGCTCTTTCGTGCAATTTCACAAATACATCTTTGTCTCTTGTGTAAATAACTTTTACATCAGGATAGTATGCGTTAATCAACTTACCTAACTTCAACGCTACTCCCAAACAAACATGTTTTTCTTGAGATGATGAACCTAAACACCCAGGATCATGACCTCCATGACCTGCATCAATAACAATTGTTTGAACATTAAAACTTTTTGATTTAATGAGCTCTGATTGAGCCTCAACTGTAAAAAAAGTTAAAAAACTCATTAAAAACACAAGACAAATAGGAAGTAAACGTTTTAAATCTAAGGCATAATTTTTGGTATATCCCTCTAAATTTTGCGTAATTTTAGACTTCACTTTCATATTGTTAAAACATTTTCCGTTTAGGAATATTATTGGTTTGTTAACTAAATTAAACATAAGATCAAGGATATTAGTCGTTCTAATGGGATTATTAATTAACAATGGGTTTGCCAAAACTAGCCCCAAGCCTTCGTTTTCTTTATTTTCAAACGACTCTTCTGAGTTATTAATTGTAGATACAACTTTAACCGATTCGCTTAAATTTAATGATATTTCTAAAAATGCTCCTGAATTCAAAGTTAAATACACAGCTAAAGATTCTATTGATTTCGATAACACTAACCAAATAGTATACCTTTTTGGTGAAGCTAAAGTGGAGTATGGTGATATATCACTTTCGGCTCATTTAATTAAGGTTTACATATCCAAAAATGAAGTACATGCATTTGGTGAAAAAGATGTGAATGGTAACCTAATCAATAAAGTTATTTTTAACGATAAAGGAGAAGAATTCCAGTCTCCTGAAATGAAATATAATTTTACCTCTAAAAAAGGAACAATTATTCAAGCAACTACGCAAGAAGGTGAAATGTATTTACTTTCCGATAAAGGAAAAAAAATGCCAAATAACGAGATCTTTTTAAAGACTGGTAAAATAACAACTTGCGATGCGGAACATCCTCACTTCTATTTTGAAGCAAGTAAATTGAAAATAGTTCCCGGTAAAAAAATAATTGTTGGACCAACAAACCTTGTCATTAGAGAATTAAGAACCCCAGTCTGGGTTCCTTTTGGAATGTTCCCCAATAACACAAAAAGGAAATCGGGGATACTTATTCCCGGATACGATCAAAGAGGTGGATCTTATGGGCTGGATCAACTTGGATTTCACTGGGCTATAAATGATTACGTTCACGCAGATTTTCTAACAAGTATTTATTTTTCAGGTAGAACCTTATTTTCATCCGATTTTAAATACAAAAAAAAATATAAATATGATGGTCAGTTAAGATTCAACTACACCAAAGACGTTATTGGGAATCCAGTATTGAGTGACTATAAGGTCACACAAGATTTCAACTTAAAATGGAATTTCAAACAAAACACCAAAGCACATCCTAAAAGCTCTTTAAGAATTAGTATTGATGCCAAATCGCCCACCTTTAACCAAACACAAAACTTAAATATGCAAAGTGCAGTTTCCTCTGTCCAAGGTCAAAACACTTCTCAAGTTAGCTGGGGTTGGAATGAAAAAAACTGGAGTATTACTACCACGTCTAGACTAGATCAAAATTTTTCTCAAAATAGAATTTCAATGACTTTACCAAGCGTAAACCTAAGTATACGTCCAGTAAAAAGAGGAATATTTACATTTGGGGGTAGCGCAGAAGGAAAGAACTCCGTGACTACTTCAGACTCAACCTTTTTTGAAAAAACGACTTTAAATAACTTACGAAACGGAGCCAAAGCTAATTTTAATCTGAGAGTATCAAAACGAGTATCCCTATTCAAGTATTTAAATATCACTCTTCCTTCAATTAATTGGAATTCTTATTTAATGACCGAAGAAATTCACAAAATACAAGCAGAAAGTGGCTTATCAAATGACACTATTGATAAATATAACTATGCTTATGATTTGTCAGTAGGAAATCTTGGTTTAAACACGAAGATTTTTGGAACGTACAAATTTAAAAAAGGCATGTATATTGAAGGGTTTAGACATACAATCACCCCTTCT
>JAQXEE010000040.1 GCA_029251005.1 Flavobacteriales bacterium
AAATCGCACTTTCTCAAATGACATTTACCCACCAAATGGTACGCCTTATATTTTCGGAGCAACTATACAGAGGATTCACGATTACGAAAGGTGAGAAGTACCACCACTAATCAACCAATCTTTTATAAACCTCAGCGTACTTCTTAACCCCCTCTTTTAATGAAAAGTGTTTAATCGCTACGTTTCTTAAGTGGTGTTTGTCAATTTTCAACATATCTGGCAACCCATCAACAATATTTTGATATCCAGCTTCTGTAAAATCAGCGGTTACTAATCCTACATTCTCTTTTTCAAGAATTTCGTTTGTATCTCCTACGTTTGAATTACAGATCAAAGGAATTCCCATTCCTAAAAGTTCGGCTTGTTTTGTTGGAGAACTTGCTTTTTTTGAAAATAAAGGTTTGATGAAAAATATAGAAGCATCGCAAATAGAAATTAACTTGGGTAAGTCACTTCTCTCTGAGGGTTTTATGACTATTTTATCAGCTATTCCTAATTTCTCTGCAGCGTTCAAAATTAATGAAGGATCATCTTTAGTAATCCATAAAAAAACAGAGTTGGGCATCGATTTTAATTGAACCTTAAAATAGTCCAACATTTCATCTTGCATGTACCACGTTCCTATCGATCCCAAGTAACACAAAACAAAGGCATCATCCTTAATTCCTAGCGCACGCTTAACTTCAAAATCAATTGGATTTTTTTGAAAATCAAAATGCTCTAAGTCTGCACAACATGGAATAACAGTAATATTATCTTTTTTATCACTTAAATAATCCCAACTCCTCATTTCATTTTTACCATTGTAGGTAAGTGAAATAACCCCATCTGCTTCAGTTAAGTATTCGCGTTCTTTCTTTTTGAAAAAATTATAGACAACTTTAAAAGGCAACAGTTTTAAATTCCAAATTCCTCCATCAATTCTTTCATCTGCCCAAAAACCACGCATATCAAACAAAAACTTCAAGCCAAACTTTCGTTTCATACTTAAACCTACCAAAGCGGAAATGTAACTTCTACAGTGCAAAAATGAATAGTTGTATTGTTTGTGAAGTTCTCTAACTGTTCTATTTAAACTGCGTACATCCTTAATAGTAGAAAATATAGGTGGCTTCTTTGTGTATTCAATACAAAACCATTTTAAGTTTTCCTTGTCAACAATGCCTTCGATTACTTTCTTATTGTTTAAAAAATTTTCATTCTTTTCGGTACTAAGAATATGAATTTCATAATTTAGCCTATTAAGATGGATTAAGTAAGGCAATACCTGCGACTGACCAAGTGGATCGGTTAACCCATCGTAAGAAATAAAGAGAATTCTATTTTTTCCCATGGGTTTAAATTTACTAACACCTTTTGACATAATTTATTCAATTATCTTAATTTTTATAATAATTGGATTTTCGAGTTCCATTGTTAATAAAAACATTGCGTCAAAGCCTTACTACAAAATGTATAAAAAAGGCCTTTTTATAAAAATGTTGGGAGGTGTTTCTTTTTGTTTAATCTACGCATTGTACTATAAAGGTGGTGATACCGTTAATTATTATCAAGGAGTACGTGCAATGTTTGAAGTTTTTAAAAACAATCCTGTAAAATATTTCGAACTGTTCTTCCATGAATATGATGCATTCTCTCGAAATGCCTTTTATGAAGTAAAATCTTATGTCCCTAATTACATGTTTAAGGACCCGAGAACCTATACCGTCATAAAAATTTCATCTTTGTTTAGTATCCCTGCTTTGGGTGGCTTTTTACCAACAACAATTTTATTGACAACCTTTATCTATCGCTGGGTATGGAAACTGTATTCTTTTATGATCGAAAGATATCCGCACAAAGAACTGGCTATTAACATATCAATTCTCTACCTGCCTTCAACAGTTTTTTGGGGAAGTGGTATAATGAAAGATACATTTGCATTCGGAGCTACATGCTATGCTGTTTTTGGACTAAATCATTTTTTCATTAAAAAAGTCAGAACATTAACAGTTATACTCCAATTGGTCCTATCCTTCTACCTAATTATTACCGTCAAAGCCTACATCATGTTTGCTCTTCTTCCGGGTTTACTGATATTTGCTAATTTCGAAAGACTTAAAATGGTTAAATCAACCTTTGTTAAAATTATAATTATACCCATATCCATTTCAGGAATAATATTCATTGCAAATACATTATTTTTTGATTTCAATGATTTATTTGGTAAGTATTCTGCCGATAAATTACTAGAGGAAGCAGCTGTTCAAAACGCTGATCTCCAAAGGAGCGTATATGGTTCAAATTCTTTTAGTATTGGTGAGTTTGAACCCACACTAAATGGTGTATTAGCGAAATTTTTCCCAGCTGTAAATGCTGCCATTTTCCGTCCCTATCTTTGGGAAACAGGATCCCCTACAATGCTCATTTCAGGAATAGAAAATACCATACTTGCGCTCTTATCTATATTTATACTCCTAAGCAGACCTTTAAAGCTTTTAAAAGAGATTAGAATTGATCCCTTCTTGATCTTTTGTATATTATTCACGTTAATTTTAGCGTTTGGGGTCGGACTGAGCACTTCTAATTTCGGAGCCTTAGTTCGATACAAAATACCCTTTTTACCATTCTTTCTTTTTGTTATTTTGTATTTCATAGATTTCAAAGGTTCATCAGAAAATAAAATTCTAATTAAGCCTAATTAGAAACACAATAGCAAAAATTAATCTAGGTAGGTATTCAACACTGTAAACTCTTTAGAAAGAATAACTTTAGTGTATTTTTTCAACCAAGATAATTTCAATTTATTCTGATCGATTAAAACTTTATTCTTTGAGTTCAAAAGATTGTCAAATTTGATGTTTAGCTTGAGTATTAGCTTATAAAGCCTAAGGTAACCTTTACCTCTCGTTTTTAGAATAAAAAGAAGCTTTGACGCGAATATTTGACGATCCCTTTTAAAGGTATCTCCTGAACTCCCACCTATTATATGGTAAACACCCGTTTCACAATAAAAAAACGGGTTAAAACCTTTCTTTGCAAGGCGATAGTTTAACTCTTCATCCTCGGAGTACATAAAAAAGTGCTCATCAAACAAATTATCTTTTATAAGTGACGATTTGATAAATGCAAACGGAACTCCAAGCCAAGTCATAACATGATTTGAATTTAACCTTTCATATTTATGAATACTTCTAAGCTTTTTCTGTTTTAATAAACGCTCAAAAATTAGGATAACAATAGGGTTGGCTTGAAACTCCTCTTTAATACCAGCCCAATAATAATTACAAGAAGGTTGAAGTTTCTTATCTCTATGCTCAATTCTACAACCCAATAAGCCTATTTTTTTAGTTTTCGATT
>JAQXEE010000050.1 GCA_029251005.1 Flavobacteriales bacterium
GAACAACACTTTAGCTTTCTTTGCAATAATTATCGAATATATGAACAAGCCATTTGTTTTCAAACTAATTATTTAAATTGTATTTACGGATAAACACTTCTTCAAATTTAAAATAAAATAATCCTTACTTAAAAAAAAAGGGCAGGTTAAACACCTACCCTTTTTCTGAATTAATAAATAATAATCTGTTATTCAATAATCTCGATTGATCGATTCACGAAATCTGTTAAATCTTTTCCTTTTAAAAGTCCAACAGATAACAAAGCTAAATCAGCAGTTTGTTTCGCCAATTTAGATTGAACAGCAGTGTCAGATTCATTCAAAATTTTCCCAACTAAAGGATGATTCGAATTTACAACCAAGTTATATGACTCGGGCATATTCCCCATCATACCACCTTGTCCTCCAACTTTTTGCATCTCCATCATCCTTCTCATAAACTCACTTTGAGTAATTTGAATAGGAGCATCAGTTTCACTTAAACTTTCAAATTGCACTTGGTAAGTTCCAGAGTTAACAATACCCTCAATTACTGGCTTTAACTTCTCTTCCTCTTCTTTAGATAATTTACTTGGAATTTCTTCGTCTCTAGAGATTAATTTATCAATTGTATCAGAATCGATTCGAGCAAAAGTAACATCTGTTAAACTCTGCTCTAATTTATTAACCATATGAGAACTCAAAGAAGTATCCAATACTAAAACATCATACCCTCTTTCTTCGGCTTTAACAATTGCTGCGTGATGAGCTGTTGCGTCATGCGTATAAAGAATAACCGTTTTCTTCTCTTTATTTTCTTGAGTAGCCTTAATTTTCTCTAGGTATTCATCAATTAAGAAAAATTCTTCTTTAACATTCTTATAAAGCATGAATTTCTTCGCCTTATCAGCAAATTTATCATCACTTAACAAACCAAACTCAATAAAAACTTTGATATCGTCCCACTTTTTTTCAAAATCTGCTCGTTCTTTTGTTGCTAACTGCTTTAATTTATCAGCAACTTTTTTAGTAATATGAGATGATATCTTCTTTACATTTTGATCCGCTTGTAGGTAAGATCTTGAAACATTCAACGGAATATCTGGAGAATCAATAACACCGTGTAAAAGTGTTAAGAAATCTGGAACAATACCTTCACATTGATCAGTAACAAAAACTTGATTACAGTACAATTGAATTTTGTTCTTTTGAACTTCCATGTTGTGACTCAACTTAGGGAAGTATAAAACTCCTGTTAAGTTGAACGGGAAATCAACATTTAAATGAATATGAAATAGTGGTTCCTCAAAAGACATTGGATACAACTCACGGTAAAATGATTTGTAATCTACATCTTCTAAATCAGCGGGAGCTTTTGTCCAAGCTGGAGTTGGATTATTTATTACATTATCCACCGTGATAGTCTCTGGCTCCGGAGCTTCTTCACCTTCTTTAACTTCTGCAGCAGGTAAAGTTTCTTCCTTAGTCCCAAACTTCACTTCAATTGGTAAAAACTTACAATACTTATTTAAAAGTTCCGAAACTTTATTCTGCTCTAAATAATCCTTTGCATCATCAGAAATATGAAGAATAATATCAGTACCTCTTGTTTCCTTTACTTCGTCATCTAAGTCATAATCTGTGCTTCCTTCACAAATCCATCTTGCCCCTGAAGTATCTTCTTTGTAAGACTTGGAAAAAACTTCAACTTTGTCTGCAACCATAAATGCTGAAAAGAACCCTAAACCAAAGTGACCAATTATTCCATCTGCTTTATCTTCATATTTTTGAACAAACTCCTCTGCTCCAGAAAAAGCTATTTGAGCAATATACTTCTCAATTTCCTCTCCTGTCATTCCCAGCCCGTT
Organism: Flavobacteriales bacterium; assembly: GCA_029251005.1. Classification (GTDB taxonomy): domain Bacteria; phylum Bacteroidota; class Bacteroidia; order Flavobacteriales_C. The sequence goes on from JAQXEE010000050.1 coordinate 1,848, forward strand.
GTCACGAATTGTTAATGTATTCGCCTCCTTATCTGCAATTACTTCAACCTGTAATTCACCCAAAGCTCCTTTTGCCTCTCCCAATGAAGAAAGCGCTTGAAGTTTTCTACATGCATCAACAGCATTCGAAACTAATTCTCTTAAAAAAATCTCTTGATCAGAGTATAAAAATTGCTTAATGATTGGAAAAATATTTTCCGCTTGAACATTAATATTTCCTTTTGCCATTTTAAATTATTTTGATTTATCTGTTCCTAACAAGGTAAGTGCCAATTCAGTTAATTCTAACTTTCCTGACAAATTGTACGTTTGATCAAAGATAAAACTGACAACCATACAGTTAAACTAAAAAAACCTGTCAGGTTTGTGAAATTCATCAAGTTAAAAGCACATTTCAAACAAAAAATCAACCATTTAAACTATTAATCTACTGAACATGGAAGAATTAAACTTCATTTATATAAATTAGTATGTTCGATAATTTCGGGAGAAGCATGGGAAACACAAAAATTCAAATTAACAAAACGAACGCATCGCGTTTATCTGAAGTAGATTTTGCAAACATCAACTTCGGTAAAGTTTTTTCTGACCATATGTTTATGGCAGATTTTGAAAATGGAGAATGGAAAAATTTCGAGATTTTACCATTTCAAAATCTTGAGTTTAACCCTGCCTTTAATTCTCTTCACTATGGTCAATCTGTATTTGAAGGAATGAAAGCGCATCTAGATGCTGATGGAAATGTAGTGCTTTTCAGACCTCTTGATAATTTCGCACGTTTAAATAGATCTTGCGAGAGACTTTGCATGGCTACCATTGACCCACAAATCATGTTGGATGGATTAAGTGAACTTGTGAAAATCGACAAGGAGTGGATTCCTAAAACTGAAGATGGAGCTCTTTATATCAGACCGTTCATTTTCGCTACTGACGAATTTATTGGTGTTGCTCCCTCCGAAACTTATAAAATGGTAATTTTCACTTGTCCTGTAAATAAATACTATGACGCTGCCGTTAAAGTAAAAGTTGAAGATCATTATTCTAGAGCCGCCAAAGGTGGCGTTGGATTCGCAAAAGCAGCTGGTAATTACGCAGCATCTTTACTTCCTGCCAAAAAAGCGGCTGAAGAAGGCTACGATCAATTAATTTGGACTGACGCTACAGAGCATAAATATATCGAAGAAAGCGGAACAATGAACCTTATGACCATTATTGATGGCAAAATAGTTACACCTCCCGCCGGCGAAACCATATTAGGTGGTATTACACGTGATGCAGTTTTAACAATTGCAAACGACTTAGGCTACAAAGTTGAAGAAAGACCTTTATCGGTTGATGAGGTAATTGAAGCTCAGAAAGCAGGTAAACTAGAAGACATGTTTGGAACAGGTACTGCTGTAACAATCACTCATATTTCTGGGTTTGGGAGGAACGGAATTGATTATGAATTACCACCTGTATCAGAAAGAAAAATTTCAACGCATCTAAAAAATGAATTAGAAGCAATTAAAAGAAATCAAAACCACTCTCATAAAGAGTGGCTTGTAATTGTAAAATAACACATCGAGAATTTAAAAAGCCGATCAAAATTTTGATCGGCTTTTTAAATTAATGATTTAATTCAGATGTTATCAACTGAATTTCCCAACCCAACTAAAATTATCGTTAAGTAACCAAAAAAGAGTGTTAACAGCATTATTTACTATAATATGTTGTTTAAAAACTTAAAAGGGAACCACATATAAAAAGCTTTAAGAAAAACTCTTTAAAAAATGGCTAGTATTGTTGTTTAACTTTTTTCATTCTTATACATTCGTTTAAAAGTTTCAAAAAACTTAATGCCTTCTTTTTTTCAATTATGAACTGCTTTAATTAAAATTTCCTTTACTTATCTTTATAAGTTATATCTCTGTTATGAATAAAAAAAACGAAATATTTAAGTTTGTCATAAGTGATTACTTAACTAGCGCGTTCGCTTGGTTTCTTTTTTTTATTTTCAGAAAATCATTCATAGAATTTCCATATGAATTTAATTGGCAGCTTACCTTACAAAACGATCGCTTTTGGCTTGGTATGTTTTTTATACCTTTCGGGTGGCTTCTCCTTTATGGAATTCAAGGTTTATACTTAAACGTTTTTAGAAAATCACGTTTAAAGGAACTTGCTCAAGTATTTGTATCATCTTTACTTGGATGCCTAGTTATATTTTTTGTTTTCGTTCTAGATGATTTTAATAACAATCAATATATTGCATACTACAAAAGCCTAGGTTTTTTATTTTCAGCACAATTTGTTCTTAACGGTATTTTTCGTTTTTTAATAACTTCAGCAACTGCAAAAAAAATACACAATCGCACCATAGGCTTTAACTCAATTATTATCGGAAGTAATGAAAGGGCATCCAAATTATTCAATGAACTCGAAACAGCAAAAAAGTCAGCAGGTTATAAATTTATTGGATTTTTAAGTGTTGACCCCAATAAAGACAACTACCTTTTAAGCAATCACCTAAAACATTTAGGAACATACGAAAAGGCTAACGAAATCATTTCTAAACATAAAATTGAAGAAATAATTATTGCACTAGAATCAAAAGAACATGAAGCTATCCAAAAAATATTAACACTTGTACAAGCCAATGATGTTAAGCTTAAAATAATACCTGATTTGTATAATATTTTAACCGGACAGGTTAAAATGAACTCAATACTTCATGCCGCCTTAATTGAAATTAATTCAGGTACTATTTCCTCTTGGCAATTCATTTTAAAAAGAGTTCTTGATATTTTCATTTCAGTTACAGTATTAACTCTAGGTGCACCATTTTATATACTAACTGCACTTATCGTCAAAACAACATCTAAAGGATCTATTTTTTTCACACAAGAAAGAATAGGCTTACAGGGTATTCCTTTTAAAATCATAAAATTTAGATCGATGTACTCTGATGCTGAAAAAAATGGTCCAGCCTTATCAAAAGATGACGACTCAAGAATTACCTCAATCGGAAAGTTTTTACGCAAAACAAGGCTTGATGAAACACCACAATTTTTTAATGTTTTAAAAGGTGAAATGAGTTTAGTAGGCCCTCGACCAGAACGCCAGTTCTTTATTGATCAAATCATTCAAAAAGCGCCTCAATACAATTACTTGCACAAAGTTAAACCAGGAATAACCTCTTGGGGACAAGTGAAATATGGCTATGCAGAAAATGTAAATGAAATGGTTGAAAGATTAAAATTTGACTTAATCTATATGGAAAACAGGTCCATATTAGTTGATTTTAAAATTCTAATTCATACCATTTTAGTTGTAATTCAAGGCCGAGGAAAATAAGTCTTTGTTATTTTTTTTGTTAAAAAGTAATTTTTACTAGAGGTCCTATATTTAAGGATTTTGCTACTTTTACATCCAAATAAACCGAAATTGTTAAGAACAACAACAAATAGTATTCACATTACAAACAACGGAATAATTGTCAGTAAAATGAACACTCATAGTGGTTTTAAAAAAGTTTATGTTATTGAGCAGACCAACTCAATTAAGCACCTACTAAAAGGCGTTAAAAAACCTCTAATTTTAGATTTAACAAAAATGGATAAGTCATCTATTGATGATATTAAATCACTTATTTCAACTGAAACAATCCAAATCTCCTCAGCTATAGCGATTGTACTTCGTTCATCTCTTAAAAAAATAGCTGTAAATACACTGTTAACTTTAAAAAGTTCAAAAACCGTTTGTCCTTGTCAATGTTTTTTAAATTTTAACGATGCAGAAACATGGTTAACTAAGTATAATCAATAATTAAACCAGCGTCTTTTTAGTCAATTACTTTTTTAATCAGATCATAAAGAAAGCAAATGCAAAACACTTCTTTCAAGTCTAAAATCTATCGCAACATTTACAACTAACATTTTATACTATTCAAAATACACCAAAAGATACACCAATACGGATTGTAAAAAGTCATTTTTCAGTAGTTTTCAATATTTAATTTTATCTCTAGCAAATTCGGAAATAGTCTAATCCTTAAAGTTCAAAAAGGTATTAATTTTTAAAATTTACTACGCACAAAAATTAACTGTAAATTATACGTTTGTTATACGGATAGCAAACCTTTAAGTGAATATTAACCAGTATCTTTACCCAGTTCTTTTTTTACTGAAAACCTAACACCCTTTGAATACGTGGTGCCAACACGCATTTATCTTACAGTTTACCTAGGAATCAAGACGATCTGTAAAAATTTTCATCTAATTTTCCTTAGATTTGGCAATTCCTATATATAGGATATATGTGCACCAGTGCACATTATTTAAATAATATACCACTAGTGGTATTTACAGACACGGTTGGTGGTAATCAAAATGAAAAAACTATTCAAGGAAACTGTTCTGGAAATAAATAAAAAAGACTATTCTATTATCCAAGTCCAAGATTGGGCGTCATGTGGAGAAGACGAATTGCGCTGGGAATCTAGACTAAACACCTTTAACCATTTTGTTTGTGAAAATAACAACCAAATTGTTGGGTTTTGCGCTATTAACAAAAATGGCTTTATCAACTCAATATTTGTATCAAAAGACCATCAAAGACAAAGCATTGGTAGAAAATTAATGACAAAAATTTTAGACTACTCTG
>JAQXEE010000070.1 GCA_029251005.1 Flavobacteriales bacterium
CATTTCAGATCGGTTTTGCAGGAGTTTTTGATGAAATGGGTGTTTACCCAATTCCTATGGTGCAATGGTTTAGAAGTTTTTAGATCTTTTTTTGGAGTAAAAAATAAATTTAAAGAAACCCTTTTCAGAAGTATGTAATCCGGAATTTTTTTACTTTTTTTCTCAAGTGTTGTCGCTTATTTTATCTTATATCATTCCTATTGGTCAAAAAAAGATTGAAGTTCAAAAGACTTTTATAAAGGATAGGAGTAAATAAATTTAAATGAAGCTTAGTGTTTTTATTTCATGCAAACCCAAATATTTCGCACGGATCCTGATTTACCTCTTTTTTCAGCAGTACAATAATCTTGAATTACAAGACCTGCATTTTTTATACTACTTTTAATATCAGCGATGGAAACGATAATTACTCGATTCGCTACTTTAGCAGTAGACTTAATAATATTAGCTGTTGCTAAATCATTGGAATAACTATACATGTTATAAGGTAAATCAATGATTGCAGCATCATATTTTTTGTTCAAATTTTTGATGTCAGAACTGTAAACAGTTGAAGAATAGCCATAAAAGTCAAGGTTTTTATTAGTTTGCTCACACCTTTTTGGATTAATGTCACATCCGTCAATATTAAATCCAGAAGCACAAGCTTCTAACATAATTGTTCCAACTCCACAACACACGTCTAATAATTTAATGGATTTGTTTTCCTCGGTAGCAATACTTATTAAAGTTTTGGCAATATCCATTCCAATAGAGTTACTAAAGGAATATGGTTTTTTTTTTTTTTTATACCAGTCTACTTTATGTTTTGATAAAATACCAAAGTACCAAGTATTATTGTAGAAACATATTGAATAAGTTATTGTTGGTGTTTTAAAATTAGGAGTACCTTCAATACTAAAACCGACGTCTCTTAATTTTCTTTTTCGGTTACTAAATTCAGTGGAATCGCCTTCAAGAATAACGTATTCAACATTAAAAGCTTCAATTTTTATTTTTTCATGTTTTATTTTTTGAATTAATTCGGAATAACTTTTTGAAACTGTTATAATTTCAATCCTATTTTTAATAAATGGGCTAATTAAAAGGTCAACGCGCTTATTTGATAATAAGACTTTATTTTTCTCATCTTCATTAAAAAGCTGTCTCGATACCAATTTTGATAAATTGCTATTGTGGATATCATAATTAAATGAATAAAGATAGTTGCGTCTTGTCATTATTAATGTCAGTTGTTTAAAATTTCAGTGTATAATCCTTTATCACATTTATGAAGAATCGGCTTTGTTGTTAAAAAAAAGCCGGAATAGACTATCTATTCCGGCTTAGTTAATTTTAAAAGTAATACGCCCAAATTAGGACGAATAGTTAATTATGCTATTATTTTGCAGCAACAAAAGCTTGGTTTAAATCTTCGATGATATCATCAATATGTTCAATACCAACACATAACCTTAGTAAGTCTTCGCTTACTCCAGCATTTTGTTGTTCTTCTTTACTCATCTGCCTATGGGTAGTTGAAGCAGGATGACAAGCAAGTGACTTAGCGTCACCAATGTTTACTAATCTTTTGAATAGGTTCAAAGAATCGTAAAACTTTTCAGCCTTTTCAAATCCGCCTTTAATTCCAAATGTCATTAGCGAAGAAGGTTTTCCATCGCAATATTTTTTCGCTAAAACATTAAATTCGCTTTTTTCCAAACCTCCATAATTAACCCATGAAACATCCTCATGATTTTCTAGAAATTTAGCTACAGATATAGCATTTTCACAATGTCTTTCCATTCTAAGTGAAAGCGTTTCTAAACCTTGTAATATTTGCCAAGCTGCCATTGCGCTTAATGCAGACCCTGTATTTCTTAATGCTACAGTTCTTACACGTCCTATATATGCAGCAGCTCCAAAAGCTTCTGTATAAATAACCCCATGATAAGAAGGCTCAGGTTCATTTAACATAGGGAATTTATCTTTGTGCTTCACCCAGTCAAACGTTCCACCGTCAACTAAAACTCCACCCATTGTTGTTCCGTGACCTCCAATATATTTTGTCATTGAATGCACAACAATGTCAGCACCATGCTCAATAGGGTTTATTAAAACAGGAGAGGCAACTGTATTATCAACTATAAGGGGAACACCATTTTCTTTACTTACTTTAGCAATAGCGGCTAAATCTACAACGTTTCCTGCAGGGTTTCCAATACTTTCGCAGTAAACCGCTTTAGTTTTTCCATCTATTAACTTTGCAATATCTTCAGGCTTGTCAGATTCTGCAAATCTAACTTCAATACCTTGCTTTGGAAGCATATGCGCAAATAACGTATAAGTTCCTCCGTACAATTGAGGGGTTGAAATAATATTATCACCAGCTTCTGCTATATTTAAAATAGCATAGTTTATTGCAGCACTTCCTGCACTAACACATAAAGCAGCAACACCACCCTCAAGAGCAGCTATTCTTTCTTCCAAAACACCCACTGTAGGATTCATGATTCTGCTGTAGATATTTCCAGCAACTTCAAGGTTAAAGAGATCAGCTCCATGTTGAGCATTATCAAATTCGTACGCAACTGTTTGGTAAATTGGCACCGCAACTGATTTTGTAGTTGGTTCAGTTTCGTATCCTCCGTGAATGGATATAGTTTCTTTCTTCATTATTTAAAATTTTAATGTGCTAATATATTTAAACTTTATAAACCATTTTAGGTTTAAACAGAAAAAAATCAATACTAAAGCTTTTATTTTTGTCTTGATTAATTGTATTTTTTAAAAAAAAATTCTTAGTTTGTCTTGCTATTAGTTAATTGCAAAGATGTAAATTCGTTGATGATTTGATTGCACCAGGCATCAATTCTTTCTTCTGTCAATTCTTCTTGAGTATCTTCGTCTATAGCTAAACCACAAAATTCACCTTCTTCTAATTCAGCTCTTGAATCTGTATGTAGATAACCATCGGTTGACCATTTTCCAATTAAAGACCCTCCTGAATCAAGAATTTTTTCACCTAAAATACCCACTCCGTCAATAAAGTATTCACAATATACTATTTGATCTCCTAAACCAAACAAAGCAACTGTTTTTCCACTGAAATCAATTTCACAAAACTCATTGAAATTATTGTCCCAATCACTTTGTAATTCTCCATCATACCAAGTTGAAAGGCCAATTATTAGGTAATCATATTTAACAAGATCTTCTTTTTTGAAATCGACAACATCAAACATATCAATGCTTAGTCTGGATTCAAGGTTTTCTTTAATCTGTTCGGCGACTGCAGTGGTCCTTCCTGTATCTGAACCGTAAAAAAGTCCTATTTTCATTTTATGTTTGTATTGAGTTAATTTTAGTTTATTGAGAAATTTGAAAGTATTCCTTTTTTGGCTTGCATAAATTTTAATCGCCCTGGTTGAATTGCATTTTTAATTTTTGATATATTTAATGAAACCTTTTGAATGAATTTTAAAAATTCTTCTGATTCGTTATGAGAAATTAAAACACTACAAATATTTTGGTCATTTTCAATTCTAAAGTTTCTTCGGGGACAATTTAGGTGATGCTTGTGACATAAATATTTTGAAAGAGCTGTTATTAGTTCAGAATATCCATCATAACTGTCAATTAAATTTTTTCCTGAATGAGTTAGACTAAAACTATCTTTTGAAAATTCGCATGTCCACTCTTTGTGTTTTAAGGTTCTGTAATTGTTCATGATTAAAAAATATAATGTAAAAATATGTACTGAAAAACATGGTTGCAATACCAATATTTAGGTATAAAATTTATTAACGATCACTTTAGAGTTTGCTAACGAAAACATAAATTGACGAATAAATAAGCTACGGTTAACGACAAAACACAAGAAGAGTCATCAGAATATTTCGCTTTTAAAAGAAAAATATTTTTTGTTCCATCAGTTAGCAATGCCCAAACTTAGAATTAAGGTTGTTGTTTTTATGCTAAAGAGTAAACAAAAATTAGCGTGATTTTTATATGATACTCTGCTCAAGCATTTAAAATATTTACAGACTTTAAAGTACTAATCGTTTCAAATAATTTATTACTATTAATGTAATCCATCTAATTTGAAAATATAAGCTTAACCAAGAGATGTGTAAATCCTCTTTTTTTTTGAT
>JAQXEE010000099.1 GCA_029251005.1 Flavobacteriales bacterium
TTTTAATCTTCAATCGGTGGGGCGCATTAATATGGGAAAGCGGAACACCATATCAACCTTGGGATGGAACAAATGCTAAAACAGGAAGTGAAGTTCAGCAAGATGTTTACGTTTGGAAATTAAAAGTTTGGGATAATGTAGAATCGGTTTTAAAAACCTACTACGGAAGAGTTAGTTTAATTAGATAGAATTAAGATTTTCGAATAGAAATTAAAAGAGAATTACAAAACAAAAAAGCCGTCATTTATGATGGCTTTTTTGTTGGTTAAAAACGAAACTGTTGGATCCAATCTTCATTTTTTACCTTACTTTTGTTTCATGGGGAATAAGTCCGTAATTGCAATGTTTGGGATGTCGGGATTACTTGTGTTATTTGCAGGTTACGCATCTATATTACCTGATGTTTTAGAGTCAAATGCACAGGTTGAAATTTCTACATCAAAAAATAATTTGAAACGTTATTTGTCTTCAGCTGAAAACTTTAAAGACTGGATGTTTAGTGACGGAGTTAAAAGAGACGAATGGAGAATTCTGCTATCTGGGAAAAAAACAGGTAAAGGGAGTGTTTTAAAATGGTTTAGTGAATCCATCGGCGATGGGGCTTTAGAAGTTAAAACAGTTTCAGATTCACATATTGTGTTTGAGCGTATTTCTGATAATAATTCATTTAGAGATAGGGGATATTTATTTTATGATGTAATCGATAGTAATCGTGTTAAACTTCGCTTCATTGACTCGTTAGATGTTTCAACTAATTTTGCAGCAAGATATGAAGCTCAAGATGAAGATTACATTGAAAAAATAGATGCTAGTAATTTAATTGTATTAAAAAGACTTAAACAAAAAATTGAAACAGAGTGAAAAGTATTGGAGCGCAAATAAAATATGAAAAAATAGGGAACGATGAAGTTACTGTTGAGATCATTCCCTATTTAATTCCTTCAAAGAAAACTATCCTAAATCTATGGGTTGGAGCTTGGTCTTTTTGTGGATTAATCATTCTTATTTCATTGTTTACTTATGGTTTTAAGGAAGATGAATATATAATGGTAGGTATCTTTCTAATTTTCTGGGGATATTTTGAAGTAAAAGTCGTTTCAGCTGTTGTTTGGAATAGGACAGGAAGAGAAGTTGTGACTATAAAAAATAGTGAGTTTTCCTATTTGAAAGAGATGAACGGAAGAGGGCTTCCTAAAATTACTCCCCTCAAGAATATGAGTGATTTTAAATATGCTGACGATGTAGAAACCGGAATTTGGAGTGATATTAATAAATCATCTTGGATGATAGGAGGAGAAGTTATTGAATACAATGCAGATGATGGAGTGAGAAGATTAGGTATGAAGTTACCTAAAAAAGATGCTGAGCAATTAGTTCAATTATTAAATAAAACGGCCCGTATAAATGCTTAATAAATTACACGTTCAAAATTTTGCTTTAATTGAAGATTTAAAATTAAGTTTAGAAAAAGGCTTAAATATTATAACGGGTGAAACCGGCGCAGGAAAGTCTATTTTGTTAGGAGCACTTGGCTTGTTAAGTGGGAAAAGAGCAGACATTTCTATTGTTCGAGCAGGGACTAAAAAATGTGTGGTTGAAGGAGAGTTTTTACTAGGAGCTTATGGATTAAATTTATTTTTTAATAAACACGATTTAGATATTGAAGAGGTTACAATCATTCGAAGAGAGATTTCAGTTTCAGGTAAGTCCCGAGCGTTTGTAAACGATAGTCCTGTTAATTTAGCAATATTAAAGGAACTAGGTGATCAAATTATAGATGTGCATTCACAACATTCGAATTTGTTATTGGCTAATCCTAAATTTTCATTTCAGCTTTTGGATGGATTTGCAGGTCAGCAAGAAAAAGTGAAATTATACCAGAAAAAGTTTAGCGTTTGGATTGAGTCAATACAAACGCTAAAGTCTTTAGAGGAAAAACAACAGCAAGAGCAGCTAAACTTAGAATTTCATCAGTTTCAATTAAATGAATTAACAACTGCCGAACTAAAAGAAGGAGAGCAGGAAATGTTGGAGACAGAATTTGAGGTGCTAAATAATGCTGAGGACATACGAGAGAATGCTTCTATTGTTGCGAACGGAATTTTATATAATAAAAATTCGGTACAAGAGGTGCTTCAAAATTCCAAAGTCGCCTTGTCTAAATTAGCTTCATTTGATGGCAGTTATACTGAATTAGAGAGTCGATTAACTTCTGGACTTATTGAGTTAAAAGATATTGCAGAAGAGGTTGAACAAAAAAGTAGAGGAATAAGTTCTGATGTACAAAGAGTAAATGAGATTGATGACCGTTTAAGTGTTTTGTTTGGATTGCAAAAAAAGTACATAGTTGCTTCAGTTGAAGATTTAATTACAAAGCGAGAAGAATTAAAGCAAACGGTGGATTTAGTGGTAGGAGGAGATGAACAATTAGAGATCTTAAAAAGTAATATAATAACTCAAGAAAAAGGACTTATTGTTTTAGCTGAGGCTTTGACTAAGAAAAGAATAGATGCCTCTAAAAAGTTAGCTAAAGAAGTTATTGAGGATCTGAAGCTTATGGGCATAACAGAAGCTCAATTACAATTTGATATATCTAAAATAGAATTGAATCAATTTGGATGTGATAAAATTGATTTCTTATTTTCGGCTAATAAAGGAAACCAACTTGGATCTCTTTCAAAAACGGCAAGTGGCGGAGAATTATCGAGAGTTATGCTTAGTTTAAAAAGGTTGATGAGTTCTAAAACAGCTTTGCCAACAATTGTATTTGATGAAATTGACACAGGAGTTTCAGGTGAAGTGGCGGATCAGATGGGAGATTTAATGAAGAAAATGGGGGTGGATATGCAAGTGTTAACAATTACCCATTTACCTCAAATTGCTGCAAAAGGAAATGCGCATTATAAAGTGTATAAATCACATGATGCCAAAACAACAAGCTCTCAAATTAAGTCTTTAAGTGATTCTGAACGAGTGGATGAATTAGCTCAAATGTTAAGCGGAACTAAAATTACAGAGGCTTCCAGGCAGAATGCAATGGAATTGTTAAAATAAAGTACGTAATATTTTTCAAGTCTACATACTTATATCTTATGTTGTTTACCAAAAAGATCTTGAATTTGTTTTTAATTCTTATAAAACTATAGAATTGATTTTGTGCTTTTATTTGGTGTAAACTAACAATGATAAAATTTTAAGGATTGAAACGTATTTACAGTCAAATGTTATTCTTCAACTTCTTTATTATTTTCAACTAAAACTATTTTTCCGTTTTTAATATGCTTGGTTTGTATTAGTTTTCCTTTATGATTGTATTTAAAGATCTTTCCATTAACTAAAAGTCCATTTTCAAATTCACCTACTTTACTATTATTTCCGTAACGATCCTTAAACTCATGAAAACCATTTCCATCAAATGTAGGAATAATCTTAGGTGGAGTGAGCTTTTTATTGGCTTTAACGACTATACTGTCTACAGCATTGTTCTCAAGAGACTCCAAAGAGTCTTCTTTTATAATTGATGGTCCAGGGTTAAACCGTTTTGTGTTTGGAGTGCCGTCTTCATTATATTCATGAATGTCTTCTGTTTCAGAACCATTTGACCAAGTCCCTGAAATCATTAAATTTCCATTTTCATAAAAGTATTTTTGGGGGCCATCTTTTATTCCTTGATTGCTGTAAGTAAATTGATTCTTTAAATTCCCATTACGATAATACATTAGGTATTCCCCAATCCATCTATTATTTTTCCAGACTCCTTTTTCACGAATATTCCCATTCTTATAGTAAAATATTGCTTTACCATTGGGAATATTGTTCTTGTAGACTAAAATGTGTTTAGGTTTTTTATTGTTGAAATAAAAGATCCATTTACCCTCTTTTTTATTGTCGATGTATTTTCCTTCTTCTACTTTTTGATCAGGCTGATAACCAGGAAGATGCTTTTCTTTGTTTGTGAAGATCCAATAGCCTTGTTTTTTGCTTTGATCATCTGTCTGATTAATTATTTCATTTTGAGTACAACCCAAGAAAGGCATTAATATCGATGCCAAAATAACTGTAACTAAGATTAAGTCTTTTCTCAAACCATTTTGGAAATGTTCAGTTAAGATACTTAGTTTAATCAAAATAGTTTCAGAAATATTAATTCTTTTTTAAACGTAATAATAATTCATCTCTGATTATTTCCCCATTTTCCATTAAGTTCCTAATGATTGCAATCGTTTCATTTCTAGTAAGTTCTGATTGTTGAATAACTTGAGGTAATTCTAAAGGAGTATTATTAAGTATGTTTATGATATGACTTTTCGGTGATAAATCTAACTTATTTAAACAGTTATCACAGTTTCCGCATTTTGATAGAGGAGTTTCATCAAAATAAAACAATGCGATATTTGTTCTGCACTTTTTCTTTTCAATTGCAAAATTAACCATAGCTCCCAATTGTTCTTCAGCAACTTGTTGTCTAGTTTCTAAAATCTCCTTGGGGATTATTAAATCTTTTGATGAAATTCTATCTGAAGCATAGAAAACTCTTGGTAAAAAGCTTTGCGCCTTATAATCCACAACAAAAGTTCGCTCTAAAATTTCTATTCCTTTTTTTACTTTATCAACCGAAGTCTCCAAAATACTAGCCAATGTACTTTCACTGATTTTCACATAATCACTAAAAATTCCTGTATATGATCGAAGAATAGCAGATAGTAATTTGGCTTGAAATCCTATGTTCGACAGTATGTTTTCGATTTCTTTTCTTTCTTGAAGTATTTTAAGTTTACTTCCACTTGTTACATCTTCAGAAAGAAAAATATATCCTGAGTTTTCTAAAACTTTAATAGCATAATGAACTGTCAAAGGGTGCAAATTCTGTTTTTTAGAAAACACTTTTAAGTCTAGTTGAGCTCCTTCGTTTTCGCCAGCACCAATGGCAACTTGACTAAGATTTCCGATTCCCTGATAAACATTTCGTATAGTTTCTCGTGATGGAAAACGATAGTTTAAAAGTGATCGTTGATTTTGGATGTCATTCCGATTAAAAAATAAAACACCTTTAGCAGCTTTTCCATCTCGTCCTGCTCTACCAGCCTCCTGATAATATTCCTCTAAGCTATTTGGTAAGCCAAAATGAACAACTAATTTAACATCAGGTTTATCGATTCCCATTCCAAATGCGTTGGTGGATACAATAATTCTTGTTTTATCATTTTTCCAGCGTTCTTCAATTTGCTTTCGTTCTTCTATTCCAATGCCTGCATGATAATATTCGGCAGAAACGTGTTCTTTATTTAGCTGATATGTAACCTGTTCACACAGTTTTCGACTTCTAATATAAACTATACCGCATCCTTTGGATTCTCTTATAAATTGAGTAACCGCAGGTATTTTGTTTTCGGTGTGTATGGATTCAAAATAGATGTTGGTTCTTTTTGATGAATCTTTAATAACATTCTGTTTCAAAAAGTCTAGTTGCAACTGAATGTCGTTTGCTACTTTTTTAGTTGCAGTTGCAGTTACAGCAATTACTGGAACTCCAGGGAGTAAATCTCTAAGGGAACGAACATTTCTAAAAGCAGGTCTAAAATCATGCCCCCATTGCGAAATGCAGTGTGCTTCATCAATTGCAATGAAATTGACCTTCATCTGCTTAATTCGTTCTTTTACAAAAACAGATTGAATTCTTTCAGGGCTTAAGTATAAGAATTTAGTTTTTCCGTAAACACAATTATCCAAGGCATAATCCATTTGTTTTGGAGACATTCCTCCGTTTATAAATTCTGCTTTTATACCCATTTGTTTTAACCTGAGAACTTGATCGTTCATTAAAGCAAGTAAGGGTGAGATTACAATTGTAATTCCGGGTCTTAATAATCCGGGAATTTGATAACAAACGGATTTCCCACCACCTGTAGGAAGTAATCCTAAAATATCCTTATTCGCTAAAGCATCTAGAATTATTCTTTTTTGTTGACCTCGAAATGATTCGTATCCCCAATATTGCTTTAATATATCTTCAGGTTGTTGAGTCATTTAATATGATCGAGTATAAATTGAATTCGTTCTTTCACGGTAAGTTTGGGTACTTCAATTGTTTGGTAACCTAAACGAATATAAGCATCGTTAATTGCTTTGAATAATTTTGCCGCTTCAAAAAAATCCTCTCGTCGTTCGTTGTCAGTTTTATATATTTCTTTCCAAGGAGGAAGGATAAAAACAAAATCGTATTTATAATTTTCGGCAGTATTTATAAGTGAATCAAAAAAAGGCTGATTTGCATTATTTAAGTACCCTATAATGTCAGGAATTCCACGATCAAAAAATGAAAGTCGATTATTGGCCATTTTAAAATGATGGCATTGTTTATTTAAAACCAATTGAGAAAAACCAGAAACATCCAGCCAAGGAACTTTATCAGAACTTAAAGTAATTTGTTGTTTAATTACACTTCTAGCAGCTTCTGGAAATACAGCATAACCCAATTTATTAAGTTCAGTTATTAAGGTCGTTTTTCCAGTAGCAGGACCACCTGTAATTACAACTCGATTCATAGTCGTAAATTTACCAAACTTTACCTAGTTATGTTTTTAATATTACCTTTTAGTAAAAAATTAACCGTTATTTTTGAACATTGGGCATATTGGCGATAAAATGAAAAAAGCATTAATTGTAGAAGACGAAAAACACATTGTTGAACTTTTAAGTATTCACTTAAAAGATCTTGATTTGGACGTTGATACTTCAAATAATGGGAAAGATGGATTGGATTTAGCACTAACTAATGACTATTCAGTTATTTTATTAGACATTATGATGCCCGAAAAAGATGGAATTGAAGTTTGCCGAGAGTTAAGGGGAGCGGGAATTAAAACACCTGTTTTAATGTTAACTGCAAAATCTGAAGAGTTTGATAAAGTTTTAGGGTTAGAAATAGGGGCAGACGATTACTTAACAAAACCTTTTAGTGTTAGAGAGCTAATAGCAAGAGTTAAGGCTTTATTGAGACGATATGATTCATACCAAGAGTCCAAACTATTTAGCGCGATTATAACAGTAGATGAACTCGAAATTAATTTGGAGAAAAGACAGGTTAAGCTTGAGCAGGTTTTGTTGGAATTAACACCAAAAGAATTTGATTTATTGTATTTGTTAGCGAATAATCCGGGGAAAAGTTACTCAAGAGAACAACTGCTAAAAACAGTTTGGGGATATGATTTTAAAGGCTATGAACATACTGTAAACTCTCACATTAATAGGTTAAGAGGAAAGGTTGAAAAAGATGCCAATCATCCTGAATTTATAAAAACGGTGTGGGGAATAGGCTACGCATTTAAAGATTAGAATGAAGTTATTTAAGTCACTATACTGGAAGATATCAAGCGCTTTTTTGATTTTAATGGCAATTGTAGGTGCTGTTTACATTTATGTAACAGCAACAGCTGCAAGCGATTTTTTTAAGACCACAAAGCAGACATTAAATAGAGAGGTTGCTGCCGAGTTAATAAATGAAGTCCCTGTTTTTTTGAACGATTCTTTAAATGAGAACGCAGTTCAAGGTATTATGATGCATCACATGAAGGTGAACCCAACGATTGAAGTTTACATTTTGGATGATAAAGGAAAGATTTTAACTTACGATGCACCGCCTGAAAAAATTAAGAAAACCCATGTTTCTTTAGCACCAATTCGAAAATTTTTAAAACGAGATGAAGATCAAGGTTTCATTTTAGGCAATGATCCAAAAGCACCAGATGCTTGTAAGGTTTTCTCGGTTGCGCCAGTTTTAGATGAAGGAGAAATTAAAGGGTATGTTTACGCTATTTTAGCAAGTGAAGAGTTCGACAGTATTAGCAGTATGCTAATGAGTAATTTCATTTATAAAGTAGGAATGGAAACGCTTTTAATTACGGTGGTTTTTGCGATAGTTATTGGTTTGATTTCTATTAAATATTTAACACGAAATTTTAAAGTAATTGAAGAGGGGGTTAATCGATTTAGAAAAGGTGATTATCAAAATAAAATTGAATTAAAATCTCAAGGAGAATTTACACATTTAGCAGATTGTTTGAATGAAATGGCAACGACCATATCAGGAAATATTCAACAAATCCGATCGATTGAAAAATTGCGAAAAGAGTTGGTCGCTAATGTTTCCCATGATTTACGAACACCCATTGCTGTTGCGCATGGTTATATTGAGACTTTACTCATGAAGAATAATTCGATGAGTGCAGAAGATCGAGAACGATTTTTGAAAATTGTATTAAACAGTACTGAAAACTTGGAGAAATTAGTAACTGATTTGTTTGAGTTGTCTAAGTTAGAATCTGAAAAGGTTGAATTGAAACTCGATCAAATTAACTTAAGTGAATTTATTCATGACCTGTCATCAAGGTATAAGCTATTAGCGGAAAAGGAAGACATAGATTTTCGTTTAAATGCATCTGTTATGGGTATTGTTGAAGTTGATGTAGCCTTATTTGAAAGAGTCGTTCAAAATCTAGTGGATAATGCAATAAAGTTTACTCCTGAGGGTGGAGAAGTGGAGGTTTCGGTTACTAAAATAGGAGCGAAACTTCAATTAAAAGTAAAAGATACAGGTATAGGAATTGGGGAACAGTCGCTTCCGTTTGTTTTTGATCGTTACAAGAAATTATATTCTGATAAAGAAAATGATACTGGTGCAGGCCTGGGTTTGGCTATCGTAAAAAGAATACTTGAGCTACATGAAGTCTCGATTAATATTAATTCTGAAAAAGACAAAGGAACTGAGTTTTACTTTGATTTAAATATTATTTAATCCTTTAAACTTTAAAAGGGTTAAGTAATACAATATTTGAAAAGTTGGTTTAAAGAGTTTACTTAATTCCTTTGCGAATTAGTAAACATTTTTTTGGATTGATTTCATTTAAGCTAAGACAAAACATCAACTGAGCTTATGCTCATTCCGTTTTTGTGTTGGAATTGTATTTTATTTATTTGGTATGCACTTGGGGAAAAAAAATCTTAAACTTATTCTAAATAAAGAATCTTTTGGGAATTTTTTTATTTCAGATTTGATTTCGTTTTTAAAGCTTGTTATACACCATATTTGGTGGATTAAAAACAAGTTGTTTGAAGTTCATTTAACTCCTGTTTAAGCTACAATATTTGATTAGCCTTGAGTTTGAAATATTAAGTTGGATGACCATTAGCAAAATAAAGAATAATTAAGAAAAAAGTGGAGCGAGAATTATGGTAATTGACTCTATTTTGAGTAGTTTTCTTAATCACAATGGAGATTAATTAATCTCCATCATTGTCAATATAAGTAATTTGAACACCCACGGCATTGGTCATATCTACTTTTAAATAAGCAACGAGCTCTTTTATTTTTACATAAATTTCATCGGTAGTACTTGTTTGATTTTTTATCGCATCATTCATTGATCCAGAGAGTAAATCACATTTCGTTTGTAACGAAGCAAATACACCTAAGATTAATTCATTTAAGTCTAGTCCATCTCTTTTAGTCCCCAGTTCTTTTAAGTAATCATCAAAACCAATTCCGTCTGTACCAAGCTGATCTATACCTTTGTAAGTGTTTTCAAGGTTTGTTAAATGTGCTTTGAATAATTCAAGGCTGTAATTACTATATAATGCTTCACTTTGATTAGGTCTTGCCTTTATTCCTCCAATGATTCCAGCAGGATATGCTAGTTGACCATTTTTCAAAATTTCTACATCTTGAATGTATCCATTCACAAAATCAGAAAAACCTGAACCATTAGCTTTTTTGTTGTCAGTTTTGAAAGAAGTACTATAATCATCATTTGATGTGTTCCAAAAGTCAAATGCAGCACTTGATTTTGTAGCCATTAAATCAATGTTATTTTTAACGAAATTATTTGCGTCACCTGATAGCCTAGTTATGATTTCACTTTCGGTACCTTGAAATAAAATGTAATCTAAAGCGGGGAAACCAATTGCATCAGCATAAGTTGCTGATTCTAAATTAAGATTAGTAACTGTGAAGGCTGAATTCACGTTCCCAGTATCTGTGGGGTAAGTATTGAATACGTTTCTAAGTGTTGATATATTTGTATTTCCAAAATTAACGAAAGAACAACTTTGCCAATCTGAGTAAGCAGTTTTAAAACTATTTTGAAGCTCTGTTAATTTCGTAGCATTTGGTGAAAGGGTAAATTGGTTGAAGTCATTTTTCATGACTGTAACAGAATTCTTTAATTCAGAATACTGTGGAGCAATTATATTATTACCGATATTTTTTAAAATAGTTGAGACATCAAAATTGTCGATGTTTTCATTTTTCGTTTTATTGTTACAGCTCCACAAAAATGAAGCTGTAACAATAATTGATAATAGATTTTTAAATCTCATATTAGTTGTATTCTTATTATAATTTGCCTTTAACACTATCTAATCCAGCTGCAGTTGCTAAGATATTTCGTGCGTTTTCAATTTGAGTACTACTAATGCTCCAGAAGTTACCACCTAATGCAGTTAAAATTTCTTCAACTTTATCTGCATTAATTGAACCGTCTACATTATATTTTAATGCGTCAATAAATGCATATGCCTCTGATAAAACATGACATCTATCTGCATCATCAGTAAACACATTATCAGCGTCGTTTAAATAATGAATTGCAGTAGCAGCAGAAA
>JAQXEE010000109.1 GCA_029251005.1 Flavobacteriales bacterium
GTATACTCATGTCCAAATGGATGATTCAAACTTTTATCATTTAAACCCTCTCCTTGAGAAATAGCAAACATTTCTCTAACGACCATGTTTCCGATTTTATGTTTATTTCTCAACTGAATACCAGCATCACGATCTAATGTAAACACCGTATTTAATAACGAACGATCAACAAACTGTAGTTGTTGAGATGATATAACACGCTCTCTGTTACCAGGCAACTTAGTTTGCCCAGCCCATATTTCGACATTTTTCCAGAAGTTATATTTGATAACAGCATCATAAGTAACTCCATTTAACAAATCATGCTCAATTTTATATTTAACTTTCGGAGAAAACGCCCATCCTCCAAACTTTATTCGAGTTCGTCTTACATACGCTCTATCAGATTCTTCAACAGCAGAAGAGTTATTATTTTCTCTGTGGTAATCATATCTACATTGAATACGTGTGTTCGCCTTCATTAGAAATGTAGAGTCTTTCCCTAAGATTGTAATACCTTTTCCATACTTATCAGTAATCTGATTTTGAGCAGAGGCTGATAATGTTATAACTACAGTACCTAATCCCAATAATAAATTTTTCATCATTTTATTTTTTCGTAAAACAAATGTCAGATTTTATTCACAAAGAAAAAAGGACCAAGCATAAGTTTAACCCTTAATTAACCTCATCTAAAATTCCTTAACGTTAAGTTAACATACGATTAACATTGTTATTTCTTATTTTCGCTTTGAATTTCTTTGGAGGAAGGTCCAGAAAAAAGAATAATACAACTTAAAAAATTTAGTTAAATCGGCTTTTTAAAACTTTAAAAGCCTTTAAAACAGAAAATTATGACATTTGGAATTTACGATGTATTTAAAATCCTTGGGGCATTAGCCTTCTTCATTTATGGAATGAAGATGATGAGTGATGGAATACAAAAAGCAGCAGGAGGTAGTTTAAAAAACATCCTTGGGACGATGACTCAAAACAGATTTATTGGTGTCGTTTCTGGTTTTTTAGTTACCGCCTTAGTACAATCATCATCGGCAACAACTGTAATGACAGTTAGTTTTGTAAATGCTGGTATTATTAATTTAACACAATCCGCAGGAGTTTTATTAGGAGCGAATGTGGGTACTACGATTACTGCTTGGTTAGTAACACTGCTTGGATTCAAGGTTAAAATTTCTGTTTTATCCCTTCCTCTTCTAGCGGTTGCTGTTCCAATGCTATTTGCTAAAAAACGAAAGGTTAAGTTTTATGGCGAATTCATCGTTGGTTTTGCACTTTTATTTTGGGGACTTGATGAATTAAAACATGCAGTTCCTGATATTAAACATAATCCTGATGTCTTAAACTTTTTAAAGGATTACGCACATGGAGGATTCTTTACTAATTTGTTATTTATTGGAGTTGGTACGCTTTTAACCATTATTGTTCAATCTTCAAGTGCTGCAATGGCACTAACAATTACTCTATCTATGAATGGTATTATTCCTTTTGAAGTCGCTGCAGCGATGGTTCTAGGAGAGAATATTGGAACAACGATTACAGCTTGGCTTGCTTCCATTCCTGCTAATGTGCATGCAAAAAGAGCCGCTAGAATCCACTCTCTTTTTAATATAATTGGAGTTGTTTGGATGCTTATATTAATTAGCTGGGTAATTGACCTACCTGCTGTAATCCAATGGATAAATACAAACATCCTTCAAAGTGGATTGGACATTACAACACCTGATGGTCGAGGACATGGTATTTCGATCTTCCATACTTCATTCAATATCTTAAATGTTTTAATAATGGTTTGGTTCGTTCCATGGTTGGTTAATACAGCTACTAAAATGGTTAAATCCAAAGGTGATATTGATGAGGAATTCCATTTAGAACATATTGGTGGTGGTTTATTACCTTCTTCAGAACTTTCATTAATGGAAGCTAAAAAAGAAGCTCAAAAATTCACAGATGTTGCCTCAAGAATGAACGGTTTTGTTAAAACCCTTGTAAACGAAACAGATAAAAAAGCATTTGACAAAATGCTTAAGAAGATTAGAAAATACGAGGATATTACCGATAGAATTGAAGAAGAAATGGCGATTTATCTTACTAAGATTGGTCAAGGTTCTCTTACAGAAGATACTTCTACAAAAATTAGAGCTTTACATAAAATGATTTCTAACCTTGAAAGAATTGGTGATATCTATTACGGTATGTCGATCTCTTTGGAAAACAAAAAAGAAAGTAAGGTTTGGTTTACTCAAGGACAAAGAGATAACTTAAATACATACCTTGATTTACTTGATAAAACTTTCAATCAGTTAAAGAGTAATTTAGAATCTGAATTCGGACAAGTTAAATTGGACAAGGCAATAGAACTTGAACATGATAATAACAAATTACAAGAATCCCTTCATCAACAACATATTATTGATCTTGAAAAAGGTGAATATGACTTTAAATCAGCTATGCATTATAGAGATTTATTCATGGCTTGTGAAAAAGTTGGAGATCACTTGATTAACGTTTCAGAATCAATGCAAATGAAAATCTAGTTTTCTTTTAAACTAACAATCTAAATAGGGCTTGAGTAACTTCAAGCCTTATTTTTTTGTCCAAGGGTTTGAAATAACGTTTGATTTATTTCCTGCTCTATCAATTACATAACAAGAATAACGATAAGCACTATCGGTTACAACATTAAATATAGGTGCTGGTTTTAAAATTAAACTAATTTCACCTTCAATATTTTTATCGTTCGCATTGGGAGTTAAACTGGGCAATTGATATTCTCTTAATAAAGTTGGAGTCATAGTAAAACTATCACCATCTTTCTCTTCATATTGTAAAAAGCAATTAAATACTGTTGAATCATCTTTACCTAAATCTCCATCACCATCTGTAAATGAAAATATATACTTGGCTGAATCAATATTAACGCCAGTCTTTGAATACAACTCGAATGTTTCAAATTTAATTATCGGCGTATGGTTAAACGATTCATCCTTAATGCAAGACTGAAAAATTCCTGTTATCCCAAGAAATAGTAATATTTTTACGTTGTTGTCCATAGCGATCTTAAAATAAATGAATTTAAACGAATTAGAGCAAAAAATATTTAAAATTAAAACTCAAACTGAGTTTAAAAAAATAGCTCTTCAGGTGTTTAATCACCAATATCAGCAGAATAAAATTTATAATAAGTTTTGTAATCTTTTGGAAAAGAGACCTGGATCGGTAAAAGAAATTAAAGACATTCCTTTTATTCCAATCTCATTCTTTAAATCTCAAACCATTAAAACAGGTTCTTTTACCGAACAAAAAACATTTACGAGTAGCGGAACATCAGGAACTGAAACAAGTAAACACCATGTGAAAAGTCTAAAACTATACGAGAACAGCTTTTTAAAGGCTTTTGACGCTTATTACCCAGACTGGAAAAGCCGTGTTATTATAGGCTTACTTCCTTCATATTTAGAAAGAGAAGGCTCTTCACTGATATACATGGTTGATAATTTAATTAATCACTCGGACAATAAGAACAGTAAATTTGAACTTGAACTAACATCTGAATTTATAAACTACCTAGAAACTTCTCCTGAACCCAAAATTTTATTCGGAGTCACATTCGCCTTAATCGAAATGGCCAATAAAGAAGTAAAGCCTCGAAATACAATTATAATTGAGACGGGTGGTATGAAAGGTAGAGGAAAAGAGTTAACGAGAGATGAATTACATGAGCTAATTCAAACCAATATTCAACCAAAAGCAATACATTCTGAATATGGGATGACCGAATTGATGTCTCAAAGTTATCTTCAAAATAAAAATTTCGAATGCCCTAATTGGATGAAATTCTTAGTTCGCGAAACAACTGATCCTTTGAATGTAATGCTTTCGGGAAAAGGAGCGTTAAATGTAATTGATTTAGCGAATCTTTATTCTTGCTCATTTATAGCAACAGATGATTTGGGTAAAGTACATACCGATGGAAGTTTTGAAGTTTTGGGTAGAATTGACCATACTCAAATGAGAGGTTGTAATCTTTTGATTCTTTAAAGAATATCTAATCTTTGTGAATCAAACTTTACAAACATAAACAGCAATGCTGTAAATCCAAATAATGAAGAGCCTCCGTAACTAAAGAAAGGCAATGGGATTCCAATAACAGGCATAATTTGAATTGTCATCCCTATATTAATTAGAAGATGGATAAATAGCACAGAAGCCACGCAATAGCCATAAACTCTACTCATTTTAGACCGCTGCCGTTCCGCCTTTTGAATTAGTCTGAATATTAAAATCAGGAATAAAATTAATA
The DNA here is from genome assembly GCA_029251005.1 of Flavobacteriales bacterium. Taxonomy (GTDB): domain Bacteria; phylum Bacteroidota; class Bacteroidia; order Flavobacteriales_C. Next base: position 4,301 of record JAQXEE010000109.1, read on the forward strand.
CAGTTGTTGTTCCTATAAATCCCCATTCTTCACCAACGGTACAGAATATATAATCGGTACTCTGCTCCGGAACCCACTTTCCCTTCGTATGTGTACCTTGCAAAAATCCTTTTCCAGAAATCCCCCCTGATCCAATAGCATTTAAAGATTGATCTGTTTGAAAACTAACCGTCTTATCATGCTTTTTCCCTAGTAATATTTCAATCCTCTCTTTTTGATGAGGCTGAAGTACTCCATAGGCCTTTCCTATTATACCTACATATACTAAAGCAAGAATTAAACCTCCAATTATAACACTTCTTTCAATTCTCTTCCAAAGATCGGGAACAATAATTAAAATAACTGTATTAATGGAAATCCAACCACAAAGCATGTATGTATTAAAAGAGGTGCTCCAACCAAAGATAGACTTACAAACTAATAAAAAAATGATTGTGCCAATACTAAACAATGCCATCGATGTACTTTTGATGAATGAAGAATAAACCAGAATAGCTAAAACTCCTAAAGCAGTAAATGCAACATGTTTATCAAACATCAGAGTAACAATCGCCAGTACAATTGCTAGAAGTCCAATTATAAAAACTCTACCAATAACGCCTTCTCTATAAAAGACAAAGAAGAAAGCACCGAAAACCAAGGCTGTTCCGGTGTCATTTTGTAACATGATTAGAATAACTGGAATAAAAACAATTACAATTGGAACTACTTGTCTAAGTATATCAATATCAGATAAAGAGAATACTTTCTTTCCTTTCATAAATCGACTCAAACCTTTCCCTATTTCTTCAATACTTGCCTCATCAGTATTCTTCTCGTTCAAAAATGTACCCAAATAACTACTTAAAAATAGTGCAGTAGCGAATTTAGAAAACTCTGCTGGTTGTAATTTAAAAGGGCCAATTTTCAGCCAAGCGCGAGCTCCATTGACTTCTTCGGCAAAAAGAATCACTACGACCTGACTCAAACAAACCACAACGAAAATAATCGGAGAAACTGATTTGAAAAATTTACTATCAAAAGACATTATCGTTATCCCGATCAGTAAAGAAGCACCAATCCAAAGTGCTTGTTTTCCACTTCTATTTTCTAAATTAAAAAAATCTGAATTTAACGGATTGAAATCAGCTGCATAAATATTTAAGACACCTATTAAACACAAAGCTAAATAGACACCTATTAATACCCAATCAACATTTAATAATATGTTCCCTCTCGTTTTCAAATTTAATAAAACACTTTTTCAACAATTTCCTGTTCCAACTTCAACCTTTCAACCTTTCTTTTAAGATATTTTTCAATCATTAAACTTGCAATTGGGGCAGCTGTACCGCCCCCACCTCCAGCATTTTCAACAAATACAGCAAGTGCAATTTGGGGGTTGTGACGCGGAGCAAAAGCCATAAAAACAGAATGATCATCTCCGTGAGGATTCTGTGAAGTACCAGTTTTACCACAAATAGTAACACCTTCAAGTTTTGATCTCCCTGCTGTTCCTCCTGGTCTTTCTAAAACCCACTGCATTCCATTATGAACTATTTCAAAATTACTAGAGTCAATTAATGTTTTATGATAAAAGTTAGAATCAGAAAAAAATAATTTTTCATCTCCAATTTGACGAATCAAGTGAGGAGTATAATAATATCCTTTATTCGCTAAGATAACACCCAAATTAGCCATTTGAATTGGCGTTAAAGAAAACTCTCCTTGTCCAATTGAGAGGGAATAAATAGTTCGGTAATTCCATCTGTTTTTCCCGTAAATCTGATCATATTCTTTTACATCCGGTACATTCCCATCTTTTTCCCCATATAAATCTACTCCCAACGGATTACCCAAACCGAATGATCGAACATATTTTTCCCAATCATCCATTCCCTTCCTTAATTGGGCCATGTTACCATTTCGACCTTTGAAAAATATTTTTTTAACCAAATTATAATAATATGGATTACAAGAATGCTGGATAGCTTCCGGTAATGTCAGTGGATTTCGATGGTCATGACAGCCTACTAACTTCTTATTACAACCGAAAGAAGTGTATTCATTTGCAACTCCTATATTTAAAGAGATAAGGCTTTGCATTGTTTTTACGATAGAACCAGGGGGTTGACGGGATTGAATTGATCTAGGAAATAATATTTTCTTTTTATCCTTAGCTAAACGCTGATAATTAGCCCCATACTCCCCGCCTACTAATAAGTTCGGATCATATGTGGGAGCATTAATCATAGCCAATATCTCACCTGTCGAAGGCTCTATAGCAACAATAGCACCTATCTTACCTGTCATCAACATTTCTCCGTATTCTTGTAAATCAGCATCTAAGGTTGATTTTAAATTATTCCCAGGTCTTGGAGTTGTATCGAGAGCTCCATTTAAATATTTAGAAATATATTTGCCATGACGATTTTTGAGATAATGATGCCAACCTTTTGCTCCTCTTAATTCCTTTTCATAAAATAACTCTAATCCTGAACTTCCTCTATAATCCTGAGGGATGTAAAACTGATCTCTATTTAAATCTCTAGGACCAACTTTAGATACATGCCCTAGTACATGTGCTGCAATAGGTCTTGGATAGCTACGAACAGTTCTTTTTTTCACAGAAACCCCTTTGTAATTAAACAATCGCTCTTTAATACCCCCAAAATCCTCTGATTTCATAAGTGATTCGAAAACTTGAGGTATACGAGAGGAATACCCTTTATTTATCGACTTATTTTTTATTTTTTTGAGGCGTAGCTTAAATTCTGATGTATCAATCTTCAACAAAGCACAAAACTTTAAGGTATCTACTTTAAAGTCTTTCATTGTTAGCATTACATCGTATGCAATTTCATTTTGTACAAGTACTTTTCCATTACGATCATATATATTTCCACGAACTGGAAATTCAACTACTTTATCAACAGCATCGGTTTTTGCACGATCTACAAAAAATTCCTTTTCTATTATTTGCACATAAAAAAGTCGACAAATATATACTATAAAAAAGAACCCAAACAGCAGATATATATGATATTTACGTGACTCTAGTTTTGCCATTATTTCTCCTTATTCACGAATACAAATTGACACAAAATAATAAGTATCAAACTGAAAACTAAACTGACAATAACTCTTAAAATCGTCTCAAAAAAATTTGTAAATGTAAACACATCTAAGAAAAAGAAAACTAAATGATGAATTAATAATAGAAACGTTGCATAGCCGAAGTAACCTTTAATCCCTATATTGTAAATAGTAGGTCTAATTGCTTCAGACCCCATGTCCATAGGACCAATAGATCCTAAAAAAAAAGGTCTGCAAAAAACCAATACTAGGCAAGCTAAAGCGTTTGCTGCTCCAGTATTTGAAAACATATCCATAAAAAGGCCTAAACAAAAACCAAGTACTAAAAATAAGAATTGATTCATATTTCTTTTTGCCCCCAATAAAAGTATGGGGTAAATAAACGGCAATAAATATTGCGAAATATTTAAATCGTTTAAAACCAGAATTTGCAAAGCAAAAACACCAATAATTAAAATAATATTTTTTCCAATTGAATTACTCACTTAATTGAAGTTCTTTTTGTCTTAACTCTTCTTCCTCTAACTTGTATAAATTTTCCACTACGTAAACTTTACTTACGGAAGAATAATCAATTTTTAAATCAACAATAATTTTTTGGGATTGATTTTCGTTATTTTTCTCGTAAGACCTAATCTTCCCTAAATAAATTCCAGCGGGAAAAACAGAAGAATAACCTGATGTTAATACTGAGTCCCCATTATTAATCTGAGTTGTAATTGGAATATCCCTAATTTCTGCTATTGTTATATCCCCACCCATCCATTTTAAAATACCAGCAACACCTGTAGATTTAAGCTTACAAGAAATATTAGTTTTCGGATGCAAAAATGAAATAACGGAAGAGTAATGATCTGAAACGGCACCTACAATACCTATAATTCCGAGAGGAGAGATAACACCCATTTCTTCAATTATACCATCTTCCTTTCCTAAGTCGAGGGTGAAAAAATTATTTACTTTAGTTGTAGTATTACTCACAACACTTGCAACACGGTAAACATATCTCTGTTTATAAAGGTTGTCATTAACTTGAAAATACTCTCCATTTATCTTCTTAAGTGAGACCAATGCTTGAGACCTTAATAAAGCATTCTCGGTATGTAACTCATCGTTAACAGAAATTAAATTAAAATAAGCTTCAATATTAGAAATAACAGAATATGTACCCCCTGAAATTAAATTCGCTGAATTGATAAACTTTGTTCTTTGGTAGCGTTTCTGCTGAATTGTGATCATTAAACCAATAATAATAAGTAAGACAAAAATTAGTTGAACATGATACTTTTTTAATATGGCTATTAGATTTATCAACGTTTAAGGTTATCTACAAAAAAGCCGTAATCAAACAAATTCGACTACGGCCTCTGTTGTTTTTTTATAATATTATTTAATTAAGAATTGGAATCTATCAAAATTCTTTAAAGCAATTCCAGTTCCTCTTGCAACTGCCTTCAACGGATCGTCAGCAACGTGCACGGGTAATTTAGTTTTCTGAGAAATACGTTTATCTAAACCTCTTAACATAGAACCTCCTCCAGCTAAATAAATACCTGTTCGATAAATATCAGCCGACAATTCTGGTGGCGTCATTTCTAATGCACTTAGTATTGCGGCTTCTATTTTTGAAATAGATTTATCTAAACAATGTGCGATTTCAGTATAAGAAACTTCAATTTCCTTAGGTATTCCAGTCATTAAATCTCTTCCGTGAACCGCCATATTTGCTGGTGGATCTTCTAATTCAGGAATAGCTGCACCTACAGCAATTTTAATCCTTTCAGCAGTTCGTTCACCAACTAATATATTATGCTGACGACGCATGTACTCTTCTATATCGCTAGTGAATTCATCTCCAGCAACTCTTATAGATTTGTCACAAACAATTCCTCCAAGTGCGATAACCGCAATTTCAGATGTTCCCCCACCTATGTCAATCACCATATTTCCTTGGGGCTCTTCAACATCAATACCAATACCAATAGCTGCTGCCATAGGTTCTTGAATCATTCGAACCTCTTTAGCTCCTGCGTGCTCAGCTGAATCCTTTACAGCACGCATTTCAACTTGAGTAATTCCAGAAGGAATACAAATTACCATTCTAATATTAGAAGGTCCGAACATTTTGCGCTTACCTTCATTAATCATTTTAATGAAGCCTCGAATCATTTCTTCGGCTGCTTGAAAATCAGCAATTACACCATCTTTTAAAGGTCGAATTGTTTTTATTTCCTCATGGGTTTTACCATGCATTTGCATAGCTCTTTTTCCAATAGCTATAACCGCACCTGTAGTACGATTTTTTGCAATTATTGAGGGCTCATCAACAACTACCTTATCGTTTTCGATAATTAGTGTGTTTGCCGTACCCAAATCAATGGCAATTTCTTGGTTTAAAAAGCTAAAAAGACCCATATTTAAATATACAATCAGTTAAATAAGAATTCTTTACAAAAGGATTCTTATTATGAACAATTTTGTGTTCTTTCTTGTTAATGTTTAAAATGTCGAATTCCTGTCATTACCATCGCAACATCATTTGCATTACAGTAATCTACAGAATCTTGATCCTTAATTGAACCACCAGGCTGAACGACAGCTGTTATCCCTGCATTCTTAGCCAATTCAACACAATCAGGAAATGGGAAAAACGCATCAGATGCCATCACTGCTCCTTTTAAACTAAATTCAAAGGCGTCTGCTTTTTCGACAGCTTGTCTTAAAGCATCGACTCTTGAAGTTTGTCCAGTTCCACTTGAGATCAACGTATTGTCTTTTGCAAAAACAATCGTATTTGATTTCGTGTGTTTACAAATTTTTGCAGCAAAGATTAAATCTTTATTTTCATTAGCAGTTGGTAGTTTATTGGTTGCAGGTTTTAAGTCCGCTTCAGTTTCCATAACTGAATCTTTACCTTGAACTAACACTCCGTTTAACGCAGATCTTACTGTGGTTTGTGGTAAAACAACTTCTTTTTGAATTAAAATAATTCTATTTTTCTTAGTTGTTAACACTTCTAAAGCATCAGCATCATATTCTGGAGCAATTAATACTTCGAAAAATAATTTTTGAATTTCTAAAGCAGTTACTCGATCAACTTTTACATTTGTGATTAAAACACCACCAAATGCAGAAATAGGATCACCTCCTAAAGCTGCTTTCCATGCTTCTAAAACGGTTGATCTTGTCGCTACACCACAAGCATTATTATGTTTTAACACAGCGAAAGTAGTATCTGAAAACTCAGACATTAAGTTAACTGCTGCATCAACATCTAATAAATTATTATAGGATAATTCTTTTCCGTGTAACTTATCAAAAATTTGATTTAAATCTCCAAAGAAAGCGCCTTTTTGGTGAGGATTCTCACCGTACCTTAAAGTTTGCGAACTTGTTTCACTAACTTTTAGAGCGGATTGGTCTTCTCCATCAAAATATTTGAAAATTTGAGAATCATAATGAGACGAAACATTAAACGCAGACAAGGCAAATTTCTTTCTATCTTCCTTTGAAGTAATGCCTCCTTTAAATGAAATAATATCCAATAATAGTTGGTATTGATTTTTTGAAGGAACAATTACAACATCTTTATAATTCTTTGCTGCAGCTCTAATTAAAGAAATTCCTCCAATATCTATTTTCTCAATAATATCAGCATGATCTGCTCCTGAAGCTACAGTATCTTCAAAGGGGTATAAATCAACAATAACTAAATCAATTTCGGGAATTGAATATTGTGACATTTGGCTAACATCACTATCTAAACCTCTTCTCCCTAAGATTCCTCCAAAAATTTTTGGATGCAATGTTTTAACTCTCCCTCCTAAAATTGAAGGATAATCAGTTAAATCTTCAACTCTTTCAACTGCAATACCAAGTCCCTCAATAAAGGATTGTGTCCCGCCTGTAGAATAAATTATAACTCCTAAATCATTCAATTTCCTTACAACTGGCTCTAAATTTCCTTTATCAAAAACAGAAATTAAAGCACTCTTAATTTTAACATCAGCCATTATAGATAGATAAATTTTGTAAAGTACAAGTTTAAGCTTAATTCACAGGCTTCTCAATAATTAAATGGGGTTTTTTATTTAATGTTGAAAAGTTGTTCAAATTGTTAACTGTCTTCTATTATTCGATATTGAAATGCATAAAAAAAGCGCGTACCAAAGTATGCGCTTTCTTAACATTTTCTAAAAATTGAATTATACCGTCATAATATCTTTTTCTTTTTCTAGTAAAATTGAATCAATCCGAGCAACATGAGAGTTCGTAAGGTCTTGAATCTTAGTTTCTGCATCTTTCTGAGCATCCTCAGGAAGTCCTTCTTCCTTTAATCCTTTTATTGAATCATTAGCTATTTTCCTTGCGGATCTAACGCCAACTTTAGCGTCTTCACCAACAGCTTTTGCCTGCTTACATAAATCTTTTCTTCTTTCCTCCGTTAACATTGGAATAGAAATAATAATAACATCTCCGTTATTTTGAGGATTTAAACCCAGATTAGAATCTATTATTGCTTTAGAAATAGGATCGATCATTCCTTTTTCCCAAGGTTGAACTGTTAATGTTTTAGCATCAGGAGTACTCACGTTAGCAACCTGACTCAGAGGTGTAGTTGCACCGTAGTAATCAACTTTAACACTTGATAACATGCTTGGATTAGCTTTTCCTGCTCTAATTTTAGTTAGTTCACTTTCTAGCCTTGTCAACGACTTCTGCATTGTTTCTTTTGCAGAGTCTAATTCAAATTCTACTTCTTCAGTCATAATATCTTAATTAAAATCAACTAAGGTTCCTACTTCTTTTTCTCCAAAAATCACGCTTCTTAAATTCCCTGGCCTATTCATATCAAAAACCACAATTGGAAGCTTATTTTCATTACACAATGTAAAAGCAGTTAAGTCCATTACATTTAACCCTTTTTCATAGACTTCTGTGAATGAAATTGTGTTATATTTTTTTGCATTTATATCCTTCTCAGGATCTGCAGTGTAAATACCATCCACTCTTGTTCCTTTTAAAATTGCATCTGCACCAATTTCAATAGCTCTTAATGTTGCTGCTGTATCGGTAGTAAAATAAGGGTTTCCTGTTCCTGCACCAAAAATAACAACTCGTCCTTTTTCCAAATGTCTTGTTGCTCTTCTTTTGATATATGGTTCAGCAAATTGCTCCATTTTAATCGCCGTTTGTAAACGAGTATCAACTCCTTTAACCTCCAGAGCTGACTGTAAAGCCATACCGTTAATAACAGTAGCCAACATTCCCATGTAATCTCCTTGAACCCTATCGATACCCATTTCTTCAGCGTTCATACCTCTATAGATATTTCCTCCTCCGATAACAATCGCTACCTCAGCACCTTCATCAATTACAGCTTTAATTTCAGAAGCATATTCGGACAACCTCTTAGGATCAATTCCGTAGCTATTATCACCCATTAAGGCTTCTCCACTTAACTTTAATAAAACGCGATTATATTTCATCTGAACTTTTTGGATTGTTAATTTACAAAGTTTATTTAATTTTCACCTTATCTCATAAAAGAAATTATAAAGCAAAAAAAAAGCTACCATTAAGGTAGCTTTTTAAATGTTTCGTATAATTACGATAACGAGTATCTTTTAAAGTCAACAATAGTCAAATCTGCTGAACCTTCATTAAGGTATTGCTTAATTGATTTCTTATTGTCTTTAATAAATGCTTGATTCAATAACGTACTTTCTTTGAAGAATTTCTGTAATTTACCTTGAGCGATTTTTTCAACCATATTTTCAGGCTTACCTTCTTGGATTAGTAATTCCTTAGCGATCTCAATTTCTTTATTGATTACGTCTTGAGGAACATCTTTTGAATCCAATGCAATTGGGTTCATAGCTGCAGCTTGCATTGCGCAATCTTTAGCATAAACTTCATCGACTTTTTGATTCAAAGCTACAATTGTTGCTATTTGATTACCAGGATGGTTATAACCATAAACAGTTTCACCTTCTACTACTGCAAAGTAAGATATCTCCAATTTTTCACCAATAACTCCAGTTTGCTCTATAACCTTTTCGGCAACAGTCATACTATCAATAGAAGCAGATAGCAACTCTTCTAGAGTATTAAGCTTATTAGCGATAGCTACATCTGTAAAAGACTCAACCAGCTTCCCGAAATCTACATTTTTTGCAACAAAATCAGTTTCACAATTCAAAACTGTTAAATATGCCTTATTGCCAGAAACTTTTGCCAAAGCAAAACCTTCAGCAGCATCCCTATCAGCTCTTTTGTTCGCTAATTTTTGACCTTTTTTTCTTAAAAAATCGATAGCTGAATCAAAATCTCCATTAGATTCGATTAAAGCTTTCTTACAGTCCATCATTCCTGCACCAGTTTGTTTTCTTAATTTGAAAACCTCTTTAGCACTAATTTCTGCGGTTGCCATTTTATACTCTTTTTAATTACTTGTAAATTTATTACGCTTCTGTTGTTTCTTCTTCAGCTGCTGGTTTTTCAGTCTTCTTAGACGCTTCTTTAGTTGCTTTTCTTTCTTCTAAACCTTCACTTATAGAACCACAAACTACATCTAGTATTTTTGCAACAGATGCTGAACTATCATCGTTTGCAGGGATTGCAAAATCAACTAAATTTGGATTTGAATTCGTATCAACGATAGCGAATGTAGGAATACCTAGCTTTGCAGCCTCAGAAACAGCAATATGCTCTTTATGAATATCTACTACAAATAATGCAGCAGGCAATCTATTCAAATCAGAAATAGAACCAATTGTTTTGTTTAATTTATCTCTTTGACGTGATTTAAACAAACGCTCTCTTTTAGAAATCTTATCGAAAGTTCCATCTTTCTCCATTTTTTCTAATGAATTTAGTTTTCTAACCGCTTTTCTGATAGTAGCAAAGTTAGTTAACATTCCTCCTGACCATCTTTCAGTAACATAAGGCATGTTAATTTCAGCAACTCTCTGAGAAGTTAATTCTTTTGCTTGTTTCTTTGTAGCAACGAAAAGAATCTTCTTACCCGACTTTGCAATCTGTTTTAAAGCTTGAGATGCTTCATCCAATTTTGCAACGGTCTTATTCAAATCGATGATATGAATTCCGTTCTTTTCCATGAAAATGTACGGAGCCATGTTAGGATTCCACTTTCTTGTTAAGTGTCCGAAGTGACACCCAGCTTCTAATAACTCTTTATAATTTGCAGTAGCCATATTCTTAATATATAATCTTTAATTCGTAGTGTAATATTAACGTTTCGAGAACTGGAATTTCTTACGAGCTTTCTTCTGACCTGGCTTCTTACGTTCAACCATTCTCGGATCTCTAGTCATTAAACCTTCTTTTTTCAAAGCAGGTTTAGCTTCTTCATCTAATTGTACTAGTGCTCTCGATATACCTAAACGAATAGCTTCTACTTGACCAGTAAATCCACCGCCTGATACATTTACAGTAACGTCAAATTTACCTTCTTGATCAGTTAAAGCAAAAGGTTGGTTCAATTTGAATAACCACTGATCTAATGGGAAATAAACTTTAGAGTCTTTTCCATTTATAGTAATCTGTCCTGTTCCTTCTTTAAGATAAACTCTTGCGACAGCAGACTTTCTTCTTCCTAATGTATTAACTACTTCCATTCTTCTTATTTAATTTCGTTGATGTTAATTGCTTTCGGCTTCTGAGCTTCTTGATTGTGCTCTGCCCCTGCATAAACATATAAGTTTTTAAAAATAGCGTTCCCTAATTTATTTTTAGGAAGCATTCCTTTAACCGCTTTTTCAACTAAAGCAGTTGGATGCTTAGCTAATAACTGGTCTGCAGATAAAACTCTTTGTCCACCTGGGTAACCAGTATATCTAATATATCTCTTTTCTGTACTCTTGTTTCCTGTTAAGGTAACTTTCTCCGCATTGATAACAACAACGTTGTCACCACAGTCAACATGAGGAGTAAATCCTGCTTTATGTTTTCCTCTAACAAGTCTAGCAATTGTTGAAGCTAAACGCCCTAAAGTTTGCCCTTCTGCATCAACAAGTAACCACTCTTTGTTTACTGTCGCAGCGTTCTCCGAAATTGTTTTGTAACTTAATGTATCCACTATAATACCGTTTTAATATTCCTGCTATTCGCAGAAAAATGGGCGACAAAAGTACGACTTTAATTTTAACGGAACAAATTATCAACACTTTATTTGTTGAAATAATTCAATTCACTTGAAATCAAGAACTTAATGAGAATTTCAACTTTGATTAACTTGACAATAAAAGCGCTCTTTCACTCAAAAAGTTACGGAAAGCTCGCAAAATATCAATGGATATTAATCCAACTTTAGCTCCGTATTTTATTTATTCATAAATTTACCCTTTGAATAAACAATTAGTCAGAAACACTTATATATATGAACGTTTTAGTTTTAGGATCAGGAGGAAGAGAGCATGCCATAAGCTGGAAATTAACACAAAGCTCCAGCTTAAATAAGCTATTCGTAGCTCCAGGTAACGCAGGAACCTCAGAAGTTGCTCAAAACCTGAATATCGGAGTTAACGATTTTGAAGCAATTAAAAGCGCCGTTATTAAACACGATATTAATCTTGTAATTGTAGGTCCTGAAGATCCATTAGTTAATGGCATCGTCGATTTCTTTTTGGCAGATGATACAGTTAAGCACATTCCTGTAATTGGACCGCAAGCTGAAGCTGCTCAATTAGAAGGAAGTAAAGAATATTCAAAAAGGTTTATGCAAAGGAATAATGTTCCAACTGCAGCCTATGAATCTTTTACTAAAGATTCTCTGGAAGACGGATATAAATATCTTGAGACTCAGAAACCACCTTATGTATTAAAAGCAGATGGATTAGCAGCAGGTAAAGGTGTTGTAATTCTAAATGATTTAAATGCCGCAAAAGAAGAACTTAAAGCAATGCTTGCTGATGCAAAATTTGGAGACGCTTCAAGTAAGGTTGTTATTGAAGAATTTATGAGCGGAATTGAATTATCTGTTTTTGTCATCACTGATGGGAAAGATTATGTTATTCTTCCTGAAGCTAAAGATTACAAACAAATCGGAGAAGGTGATACCGGATTAAATACAGGAGGCATGGGTGCTATCTCACCTGTTCCATTTGCTGACAAAGTATTTATGGATAGAGTAGAAAAAGAGGTTGTTATTCCTACAATTGATGGCTTTAAAAAAGAAAACCTTCCCTATAAGGGATTTGTATTTATCGGTTTAATGAATGAAAACGGAGTCCCAAGAGTTGTTGAATATAACGTCAGAATGGGGGATCCTGAAACTGAAGTTGTCTTACCCAGACTGAAGACTGATCTATTAGAAATTTTGCAAGCGGTTGGTGAAAACAGACTGGGGGAAATCACTGTGGAATTTGAAGATGAAACGGCGGCTACTGTTATTATGGTTTCTGGAGGATATCCAGAAGCCTATGAAAAAGGCAAAGAAATTTATGGCTTAGATAAAACAGAAGGTTCTCTTATTTTTCATGCGGGTACCAAAGAACAAAACGGCAAAGTTCTTTCTAATGGAGGAAGAGTAATAGCGGTTACTTCTCGAGGTAAAGATTTAAATGATGCTTTAAGGCAGTGTTATAAAAACACAGCTATTATTGATTGGCAAGACAGATATTTTAGATCAGATTTAGGTTTCGATCTTCAAGAATATCTTTAAAATAAAATTCACTATCGAGGCTTCTAATAAAACAGAAGCCTCTTTTTTTAAAGCTCAATTCTAAAAACTGTTCCTTTGCTTAATTCTGAATTCTTAACAAAAACACGACCTTCATGGTGATCTTCAATAATTCGTTTAACTAAGGATAAACCCAAACCCCAGCCCCTTTTCTTTGACGTGAAGCCCGGTTTAAATATTTTTTTAAATTCTTGTTTAGGAATTCCTTTTCCGGTATCTGAAATATCAATGATTATTTGCTCATTTAGTCTAAACAAAGTCATTTCAATTTTCCCTGCTCCGCTCATAGCATCAACGGCGTTTTTGGTGATATTTTCAATAACCCATTCAAATAAGGGGATACAAACCTTTGAATTAATGGTTTCATCTCCCTTAATAATTATTTCAACTTTAGAAGACAACCTTGTTCTTAGGTAAGAAACAACGTGATTTATTGTATCCAATAAATTTACCTCATCATAAGAAGGATCTGAACCAATTTTACTAAACCTATCCGTAATCGTCTCTAGCCTTGTTACATCCTTTCGAATTTCCTCAACAATTGAATCGTCAACATCTATACTTTTTAAATATTCAATCCACCCCATCAAAGAAGATAGCGGTGTACCTAATTGATGAGCAGTTTCTTTTGACATACCAACCCAGACTTGATTCTGTTCTGCATTTCGTGATGATGAAAATGCAAAATAACTAACTATAACAAACAAGCCTATAATGGATAGCTGCATATAAGGATAATAGGCGAGTAAACTTATCAAAATAGAATTTTCAAAATAAATATATTGCTTACTTCCTAAACCAATAGGTATCTCAACAGGCTGATTTTCAGCCTTCATTTCTATTAGTTTAGACTCTAAATAACCTGGCTGATCAGCTATCTTTATTGAATCCAAATTTCTAGAATTAAGTATTGAGCCATGCTCGTCTACCCAAATAACAGGTACTGTATTGTTGTCTTTGATAATTTTGAAATAGAAGGTTAGATCTCCAGTCCCGTCATCCTCTACAGATCTTTTTGTCGCCTCCGCAACTAGTTTAACTTTTTTATTTTCTTCTTCAGCTAACTTATCTACAATACTATTGGTGTAAAAAAGAGAGGATAAGGCAATTCCCAAAGCTCCTAGCAATAACGATATTTTCCAAAGTTGCTTTTTAACGTATATATTCACTCTAATCTATTTTATCTTCTTCGTCTAATTCCTCTTCTTCATCCCAAGTAATTGTTGTAATAACTTTAGTAGGCCCATTATTTAAATCCTCTAAATCTTTCTTTTCTTTATCCTTTTTAACTTTAAACACATTAATAAGATCGTCTTTTAAAACTTGCTTAATTTCTTTTCCTTCTTTCTTCCATGCATCTGAAATACTTTTTCTTTTTGTCTTTACATCATAACTAAATTTCGGTTCCTCTACAGTTCCTTTCATCCGAAGTGGAACTGTAGCCGTTTTATCATTATTTTCAGTAACACCAAATTCCTCCTCTATTTGATTCTTTCTATTCGCTTTGAATATTTCATTATGCTTGACTTTTATTAAGTAATCAATATCTTGATTAAAAGAATGTGACCCTTGAACATCTAAATTAATCTCATTCGACCGAATTGCCATTTCAGGAATATAGATAGTTCCATTATTTATATCAATATTATTTTCAATCGTAGAAAACTTTAAATGCTTTAAATCAAAATTGAGTTTAAATTCTTTGTTCAGGAAATCGGCTAACTCAATCATTGGTTCAAAATCGACTAATTCTCCATTTACGATTCTTAATTTCGATTCTGTATATATTTTATCTTGAATAATATTTAAAGCTTTGTCAGCTTCTGCAACTAAATATGCTGAAATCGATATTTTACCTTTAACATGCTTGGCAAGCAATGCATCTTGTCCAAAATTCTCAAATTGGACAAAAGCCTTTTTTGCATCTATATCAACCAAATCGGACTTACATTTAAAAATCACATTCTTACTGTTCTTTGCCGTTATACTTCCATCTATATTTGCTTTACCAGAACAAGTATTCATGCCGAAGTTAGAAAAAGATAAAACATTGTTACTTAAATTAACGTGGCCTTTAAGGTCTTTCGAATTAAATTTTCTAAAACTAAAGGAACCTAACTCTAAGTAAGAAGACAAATTAATGTTTGATGGTAATTCAAACTCATAGTTTTCAGTTGACTCAATAGAATCTAATCTTTCCGTAATGAAGTCTTCCAAAACCAACTGGTCAATTTTTAAAGTTGATTTAATATATAAATCCTTTTCTAAGAATACAGTATTTAAAAATTGTTCAATCGTTCCACTCATCTCAAAATGACTATCTCCTATCCTACCGTTAAATTCTTTAACCTTTACATTATTATTTGCCAATATAATCTCCGACTGTTCAACTATTATAGGGAAATCAAATTGATTTGGCTGCACTAAAGCCTCTACTACATAAACAGAACCTATTAATTTTAAGGAATTCAGATTGCGTTGATTTGGCTTTGTAAAAACATCTATTAATCTGCCCTCTAGTTCAACATCAACCTTTGATTTGCCTTTTAAGGCCTTGAAAGAATCTTTGAGTGAAATATCATGCAAATCTTCAAGGTTTAATTCAGAAAATAAATGAATTTTAAAATATGGATTTTCCAAGTTTTTTAAAACCCCATCTCCAGTTAATTGAATAAGGTCATTGTATACTAAACTATAGCTACTAACTGAGATCAAAGCTGTTTGTATATTTGAAATATTTGATTGGCTAATCTTTCCTTTAATATCAACTTTCGTAAGTCCATTAGAGCTTATTTTGTAACTTCCATTATTTATTACAAAGTCTCCTGTCAACTCAGAATCACCTTTTTTACTACTAATCAAACGCAAGTTTGATGAAATATTTCCAGATGCAGAATTAAACTCCGTTGGCCTCATTTTTTCAGGCAAAACCTTTAATAATTTCTTAATACTTAAGGAGTGATTGCTAATCAAAATATCCCAATTTGTTTTCTTTGAATTAACTACTCCTGCAATAGTTGACTTGGCGTTAAGTAAGTCCCCCTCAAAATCAAAATCAACTTTCCCATCTATAATCGACAAACCAAATTGTCCGGACAATTCAATTTCATCTCCAATCTTAAAGTCTCCATCTTGGATAATCGGGACACTTCCATCAAAAATAAAGCGTCCTATTATGGAATCCTGCAATGAAGATGGCTGTAGATTACCTTGATTAAGATTAATTTGATACTTCGACGCTAATTTAAGATCCTGATACTGAATGTTGACATTGTTAAAAACGATATTCTCTATTTTAAAATTCACACTCCCAGCCGAAGATGAATCAGACGACTCTTTTAGAATGTTATAATTTGGGTCGCCTTTTTCATTAAAAATCACATTTACCACTCCATTATCAAGTATGATTTCCTGTATATTAAATTCTCCACTTAATAAAGGGAGTATATCAAAAACTAAGTGAAGCTTTTTTAATTTTATAAAAGGCTGATCTTCTTCTTTAAAACTATACGTTTCAACATTTACTAAATCAACGGAAATATTAGGGAAACTTGAAAATAATTTGTATTCTATTTCTGATACATTCACAGGTCGAGAAAGTTTATTCCCAATCTCTTCGGTAACATATCTCATCAATTTATCCTCATACTGAGTTCCAATAATTATCACACCACTTACCAATAAAGTGATCACAATTAAAAAACTAAGTAAGATACGTTTGAGCAATTTCATGAATTAAAGCCAAATTATAATTTATCTAGTTGTCTTTTAGTGAAACAACTACTTGTTTTTCAATATTCAATGTTCATACCTAAAAATCCTTTTAAATAATTCAAGCTAAACAAAAACGACAATAATTTTAAATTATTTTAACCAGCTGAAAAACAGTTAAGTAAAACAATAAAAAATAAGTTGCAAATCCTTATTTAGATGACCGCATATTTTTTTCGAATAATTATCCAACAAAAAATATGTTTTAACCGTAACTTAAAAAAAAATAAGTGGCCAAATGTTAAAACAATCTTTACAGCAAAAGCTCTTTCAAAAGCTATCACCGCAACAAATTCAATTGATGAAGTTGTTACAAGTACCAACTGTTGCACTAGAGCAAAGAATCAAGGAAGAATTAGAAAGCAATCCTGCCCTAGAAGAAGGTTCAGAAATAGACACAAGGGAGCAAGAAGAATATCCAGAAGATTATAATGAAGAGAATAAACGAGATGATTTTGATTTATCTCAATATATTTCTGACGATGAAGTTCCTTCATACAAAACTTCAGTAAGAAATTCTGGAGCTGATGTTGAAGACAAATCAATGCCTTTATCTATGGGCAAATCATTTCATGAGGTTTTAATTGCACAATTAGGTTTATTAAAATTAAGTGAAGATGATCGCACTGTAGCAGAGCATTTGATCGGTAATCTAGATGATGCTGGTTATTTAAGACGTGAATTGGAGGCAATAGTGGACGACTTAGCTTTCTATCAAAACATCTCTACAACGGAAGAAAGACTAGAAGGTTTACTTAAGCAAGTTCAAGGAATGGAGCCTGCAGGAGTTGGTGCAAGAAACTTACAGGAATGTTTAATGCTTCAAATTAAAAGAAAAAAAAGATCTGATCTAAACGTTTATTTGGCAGGTAAAATTCTGGAAAAAACTTTTGATGAATTTACAAAGAAACATTATCAAAAAATCATCAAAAAATTCGAGGTCACGGAGGACGAGTTAAAATTAGCTTTAGAGGAAATTTTAAAGCTTAACCCAAAACCGGGCGGGTCAATGAATGAAACCCAAAGAATTGCTCAAACGGTCGTTCCTGATTTTCACCTAAACATTGAAGACGGTGAATTACAACTTTCTTTAAATAGCAGAAATGCTCCTGAATTAAAAGTAAGTAGAGAGTATAAAGAACTACTTAAAGGATATCAGGCAAACCAAGGGAAGGCATCTAAATCACAAAAAGATACAGTAATGTTTGTTAGACAGAAATTAGATTCTGCCAAGTGGTTTATAGATGCAATTGTACAACGCCAAAACACTTTACTTAACACCATGCAAACGATTTTAAATCTTCAAAATGATTATTTTTTAACTGGCGACGAGACAAAAATAAGACCTATGATTCTGAAAGATATAGCGGATAAAATAGAAATGGACATATCAACTGTTTCAAGAGTAGCGAATAGTAAATACATCCAAACTCCTTACGGAACTTTCCTCTTAAAAACTTTTTTTTCGGAAAGTATGCAAAACGATAAAGGAGAAGAAGTCAGTACGAGGGAAATTAAGAAGATACTCCAAGACACTGTTGAAACTGAAGAAAAGAAAAAACCATACACAGATGAAAAACTTGCCGCTATTTTAAAAGAAAAAGGATATCCAATTGCCAGGAGAACAGTTGCTAAATATAGAGAGCAACTAAGCATTCCGGTTGGAAGACTAAGAAAAGAAATATAACATTAAACTCATTGAATTGAATGAATTTTCTTTTAAATCAAAGTGTTTTCATAATTTCACCAAATCCCTAAAATTAAGTCTTGGAGTCTTTCAGTAATAAACTTGCGATTTTCACCTCATATGTTTTTCACCCTTTATTCATGCCAATAAACGGGTTGCTAATCGCTTACTTTTGGGGAAGAATACCAGGGTTCAATACTTTTTCAACTGCACCAGATAAAAACAATGCCTTCTTAACATTAATTTCAGTTTTTATCGCAACTGGAATTATGCCCGTTATTATTTCAATAATTCTCAAAAAGATAAAACTTATTTCTAGCTTACACATGCCAAAAAAAGAGGAACGTATGCTTCCCTTTTTACTAACCGGTACATTATATTACGGGGTGATTTATTTACTCTCTTCCAAATGGAAAATTCCACTCGACCCATTGATTTACAAGTTTATGTTTGGTGCCACCTTGGCTATTATAATTGGTATGTTAATCACTCTTAATTGGAAAATTAGTGTTCACATGATTGGAATTGGAGGTGTCGTAGGCATCGTTACTGTTATATCCAAAACAGGACCTGATGTACTCTTGTACTTGTTAAATGTTTTAATCATAATTGCAGGTTTGATTGGGTTTGGAAGATTGCAATTAAAAGCTCATTCCTTCAATCAGGTAATTGCAGGATTTTTACTTGGGTTTAGCTGTGAAATTCTTATTCTTTTAATTCGCTAAAAAAGATATTCCAAAAGATATTTGGTTAATCCCAGGCTGTTTAGAAGCTCGAATTAATGAGTTAAACCCGTAATAAGTATAAAAGTTGATTAGACCATATCCTACTCTTAAAGAAACTCCGTATTTTAAATCTTCCAAAATATTAATATTTTTTCGTTCGAAGGTTGTTCCGGTATTTTCATCAAGGGTATATTTTGAATTTACTAAATATCCAATTTTTGTACCTAAATATACCCTAAACGGTATTTTTGTTTGAGTTCTAAACCTTAACTCCAATGGAACCTCTAAATAATGAGAAGTTAGTTGATTTATAGCATATACTCCATGTAATGCTTTTAAACCAAGAGATCTTATTGAACTCCCTTTAAAAGATCTTTTAAAATCGACGTTAGAATTGATGTTGGCAAAATCATACCCCAAGCCATAAAAACACGAATACCTAGACTTACTTAAAACAATATCCTTTCCCCAACTTGTTGAAAAACCTAAAGAAAAAGAAGAATTAATAACGCCAGGAGTGTTTACCCAGCTAGGCGTGTACAAATCAAAAATTAATCGATCAGACTTGAAATACTCACCAGCGTGTGTAGCGAATACAGTAAAAAAAAGGACAAGTCCAATAGTATGTTTTTGACAAAAGAATTTCATTGTGCACAAAATGAAAGATAACCAATTATTCACAATCAATAGTGAAACAAAAAAAGCCTGCACAAAGCAGACTTTTTTTGTTAATATGCTTTAAAGTGTTATTTTCCAGCGTCTGGAACTGAAACGCTTCCTCCAATTAAATTTTCTAAGTCTCTATCAAAAAGGTATAAACCTCCTTTTTCTGAACCAGTCAATTTGATTCTGTCTAAAATACCTCTAGCTGTCGCTTCCTCTTCAATTTGCTCACTTACGTACCACTGCATAAAATTATGAGTAGTGTAATCTTGCTCTTGAAGACAGACATGAACAACGTTGTTAACTTTAGCAGTAATATTTAACTCGTGAGATAATAAACTCTCAAAAACATTAGTTAGAGATTGAAATTCAGTAGGGGGCTCTGAAATTGAAGGGATTTTCGCAACCCCGCCTCTTTCATTAACATATTTAATTAATCTAAGCATATGTTCCCTCTCTTCATCTGCTTGACGATATAAAAAAGACGACGTACCTACATAGCCTTGATTTTCAGCCCAAGAAGCCATTGATAGGTAGAACTGAGAGGATTCTCCCTCCGCTAATATTTGTTTGTTTAATGAGTCTTCAACTTTAGATGATACCATGATATAAAACTTTTTCTACATAAGTTAATAACTAAAATCGTTAGTAGCAATAGGTTTGAATTATTTAGAAACTTTCTAAGATAATTTCCCCTCTAAAACAATCACAATTTCTCCTTTAGGTGGGGTCTTTTCAAAATACTTTTGAACTTCTGTCACAGTTCCCCTATGAAATGTTTCAAACATTTTAGTTAATTCTCTAACTACGCAAATTTGTCTTTCTTCACCAAGAAATTCTGCGATCTGCTGAAGTGTTTTTATTAGTCGATGTGGAGATTCGTAAAAAACAATAGTACATGGCAACTCTGCTAAAAACTTTAAACGAGTTTGACGTCCCTTTTTGTGCGGCAAAAAACCTTCAAAAAAAAACTTATCACAAGGCAAGCCACTACCTACTAAGGCAGGCACAAATGCTGTAGCACCTGGCAATGTTTCAATCTCAACGCCAGCTTTTAAGCATTCCCTCACAAGTAGAAATCCAGGATCCGATATTCCAGGAGTACCGGCATCGGAGACTAAGCCTACATTTTCTCCTGCTTGAATTTTTTCGATAATAGAATTCGTCGACTTATGCTCATTATGAGAATGATGCGCCCACATTTTCTTTTCAATGCTCAAATGCTTTAAAAGCTTCCCTGTTTGACGAGTATCCTCAACCAATAAAACATCAACCGACTTTATGGTCTCAATTGCTCTTAATGTTATGTCTCCCAAGTTTCCAATCGGAGTGGGGATTAATACCAATTTACTCATGGTCAAATTTACCTTTTATTTTGAACAGATGTACAATAAGTTTTTATGATGCTTAATGAATGGTTATTTTTACTGTATGAAAAGATTCATATCTTTTTTTATTTTACTTATTTCTACACAATGCATTGCGCAGCAAGTTTCAGGTTTCATAGTAGATGAGGAGAATTCACCTATTCCATTTGTTTCTATTCATATCCAAAACTCATCAAACGGAACGATAGCAAATAGTAAAGGTTATTTTTCGATTGAAGCTCAAAACACAAACGATACTTTAGTCTTTTCTTACATTGGCTACAAGTTGGCAAAACTTGCTATCGAAGAGTTTTTAAATCAAAAAACAATCACTCTAAAAAAAGGCATAGAGTTAGATGAAGTGGTTATTAAATCCGATAATAACTTTGCAAAAACGATTATTAAAAACATCCAAAGGAATCGAAAAAAAAACGACCTACATCAACTTAATTTCACAACCAAACTCTACGTTAAATCTTCACTTGAAAAAAGTACAGGAATAAATAATGAATATAAAAGCACTTTGAATTTTTTAGAAAAATACAGTGAAGTACAACATTACAATAATACATGGAAAGAAACTAAGATTGGAATTAACGATTTAGTAAAAAGAAAAACTATCTCAAATTTGTTTAACAATCCGTGGAATCAAAGGAAAATGAAAATTCAAAAAAACGTAATGACGAATCCAAATTTGTTCTATTATGATATTTCAGATGGAGATTTTAATTTTTACAAATCATTGATTTACATTCCTAAACTAGGACAAACTCCCTTTGTCTCCCCTATTGGAGCTATAGCATTTACCACATATAACTATGAATACAAAGGTAGTTTTTACGAAAATGATGAAATCATACATATTATTTCTGTTCGACCAAAAAGGCTTTATGGAGCTGTTTTTATAGGTACTCTTTATATTCAAGAAAGTAATTGGGCGCTAAAGTCATTAAAACTCACGTTAAATAAATTTTCACTTCGTAAATATGAACAATTTAGTTTATCTCAAAACTATAACCAAATTGATTCAATCATGACGTTATCAAGGCAAGAGTTTTTTTACTACTATAAATCTGGAATATTTAATTTTCACGGAAGCGTCTACAGCCTATTTAACAAATATGACTTCAATTCTGAAAAAACCCTTTTAAAACGCAATTTAATACAGTTAATTGCTGATTCTTCAAGATATAAAGGTTCCACTTTTTGGGATCCTGTCCGGCCTATCAAATTAACCAAAGAAGAATTTAAATTTAAAACCAAAGCCGATAGTATTACTCAATTGCAACGATCAAATAAATACCTTGAAGCTAAGGATTCAATCAAAAATAAGACGTCTTTAGATAACCTCCTTTTCACAGGTATAGACCATTATAACTCAATGAAAATGACAAAATGGGTAATTGATCCTTTAATTAAACAATCTAAAATTTTTGGAATTGGAGGCTATAGACATGCTTTAGGGGGTAAATATATTAAACGTTTCAAAAACAATAAGGAGGTCTCCTTCCATAGTACCACTAATTATGGATTTAGAAACAATGATTTAATTGGTGATGGAGGAATTTCTTTTATATACGCACCTCTTCATTTTGGTTCTATAAGTTTAAGTACAGGTAGTAAGTATCAGATGTTAACCTTTATGCAAAATTTCGCAACAATTTTTAGCAGAAGTAATTATATAAAAAATAATTTTATTGAACTTTCCATATTTAGAGAAATTAAAAATGGATTATTCGTAGATATTAAAAGTAAATATGCGCAAAGAAAATCGATTGATCATCTAGAACTAGCGAGTTGGAGTGACGATTTGTTTGGTTCTGAAAATAGTCCTCAGATTTTTAATAACTACAGTGAATTAAATCTAAAACTATCTATAAGCTATACTCCATTTCAAAAGTATAACCTTGAAGAAAACAAAAAGACTATAATTGGAAGTAAATGGCCAAATTTCAACTTTAAATGGGAACAAGGAATTCCAAATGTTTTACAAACAAAAATTAAATTTCAATTACTTAAACTTGGCCTCGATCAAAGCTTTAACATCGGTACATTAGGAACTTCAAAATATAATGCTTGGTTTGGTAAATACTTAGACACATCAGAATTAGAAACCCCAAACTTTACTTTTTTTAGAGGAACAGACAACTACCTATTTTCACACCCATTATACACTTTCCAATTACTTGGAGAAACACATAAATCTATCGGAGAGTTTATTCAACTCAATTTCATACACCATTTCCATGGCGCTTTGATAAAGAAAATTCCCTTTTTGAAGAAACGTAAAATTGAAAGTGTTTTTGGCGGGGGATTACTTTATATTAATGATAACAGCTTTGCCCATTCAGAAACATTTGTTGGACTTGAAATCCCTTTCAAAATAGGAGATACCAAATTTAAACTTGGATCATATTATGCTGTTGCATATTCAAATTACTCAACCTTATCCAATATGTTTAAGTTTGGAATAAATTTATTTAACCCTTTCTCCAACCGTTGGGCATTTTAATTACTTAAATTTACATGATGGATAACAGTTTTGAAGATAAATGGAAAGAGCTTGAAAAGAGAATCGCTCAAGACTTTGGGGGGGATTTAGATGTTCAAGGAATTTTATTCTTGATTGGAGTGCAGGAACTTGGTAAAGGAAAACAAGACTTCACTAAAGATCAAAAATTGGATGTGATGCACGTTGCTATTTGTAGAGTATTAAGTCCATTTGGTTTTTATAAACTCTCGCATTCTGACCAGGATGGATGGCCGCATTTTGAAACACTTAAACCCCTTCCTAGCTTAAGGGCTGGAGAACAATTAAAGTTAATGAAGCAAGGTATTTTAGAATATTTTGGGGAAGTTTATTAATTAATCTTAACAACTGCTGTTGTAGTTTCCTCTCTAACTACACTTAAAGTACCAATCCCTGATTTGCCACCCGCTGTTACGCTAACTTTCACAACAACAGGTAATTTAAAACAAATTTTATCAGTAACTCCTGCATCAGAAGTGGTGTATATTTGCTCGGAAGTTAAATCTTCTTCACTACAAAGGTAAAAACCAGCATCAGAAGCGCTTGCTGATTCAACAAAAATCTTTACCGTAGCCCCTTTAACAGGAGCGCTAGTTGCTAAGTCTATTACAGAAATAATTCCTTCAGTTTTCTTTTCACCACAACTTACACTTGTTAGGACAAGAAGTAAGCCTAAAAATAAAACTTTTAATATTTTCATAATAATTAACGTTTAGAAATAGTTTAAAACTTTCTCCTAACAAATATATATAAAAAATTGTTTGGTCAAAAATTCACTATACCTCAGTAAATAGTTAATTTCGCAACATGATCCGTTTAAAATTTTTCTTCATTCTTATTTTTTCGATAATTATTTTCGCGTGTAATTCTACTAAAGAAACTAATAGTAACAACACAGAACCTACAAATAGCAACCTTTATGTTATTCAAACTAAATTTGGAGACATGCTAATTAGACTTTTTGATGAGACACCGCTTCATAGAGATAATTTCAAAAAACTAGTTGCTGATTCGTTTTATAATGGGACCTTATTTCATAGGATAATTCCAAATTTTATGATTCAGGGTGGTGATCCCGATTCCAAAAACGCTCAGCCAGGTCAAAGGTTAGGAATTGGAAACCTTAATTATACTATCCCTAACGAAGTTTCTCCAAAATTCATACACAAGAAAGGTGCCTTAGCTGCTGCTCAGCAAGATCCAAGAGTAAATCCTTTGCGCGCTTCGTCTGCATCACAATTTTATATTGTTGATGGTTCCTCAACCAATAAAAAAACGTTAGAATCTTTCGAAAATAGAAAAAACATCTCCAAAAAAAGAACCCTTACTACTGAAGTCATGAATGATTCATCAAATATTGACCTCCGGAATAAATACTTAAACGCAAGAAGTTCTAAAAATGATGATAGCACTAATTTCTATGGGACAAAAATTCAAACGTTAATTGATGAAGCTTACGCAAAAAAAGCTTTTCACTATAGTCCAGAGCAAATAGCATTATATGATTCCTTAGGGGGCACCCCAAATTTAGATGGGGACTACACCATATTTGGAGAAGTTATAGAAGGAATTAATATTATTGACTCAATTGCAATATTAAAAAAGGATAAAAACAACCGTCCTAAAGAAGATCTTAAAATGACAATTAAAAAGTTGTAATTTTACAACTCAATTCAAGTATTATTGATGGAAGATAGAATCAAAGAGTTAAGTCAACAAATTGAAGAATTCAAAATAGAGGGAAAGGAAACTTTAGAGAAATTTAGAATTCAATTTTTAGGTTCAAAGAATGTGCTTAAAGATTTATTTGCTGAGATAAGAAATGTTGCAGCTGACAAAAGAAAAGAAGTTGGTCAATCCATTAATTCTTTAAAAACTCAAGCTCAAGATAAATTTAATCGCCTATCTAATTCAAGTGATGAAGCGGAAGAGCAAAAATCAGAAATTGATTTAACACTACCTGGTGATGAGTTTAAACTAGGAAGTAGACATCCACTGAGCTTAGTTAACGAAGAAATTATTGAGATTTTCAGTAAAATCGGATTTAATGTTTCAGAAGGTCCTGAAGTTGAAGATGACTGGCATAATTTCACTGGCTTAAACTTACCTGATGAGCACCCTGCAAGAGATATGCAGGATACATTTTTTATAGAAAAAGATCCAGATTGGTTGCTAAGGACCCATACTTCTTCTGTTCAGATGAGGGTTATGGAAGCTAAAGAATTACCAATTCGGACTATTACTCCAGGAAGGGTTTATAGAAATGAAGCAATTAGTGCTAGAGCACATTGTTTCTTTCACCAAGTTGAAGGTATTTATATCGATAAAAAAGTTTCCTTTGCTGATTTAAAACAAACAATCGAATACTTCGCGAAGGAAATGTTTGGAGAACGTGCTAAAATCAGATTGCGTCCTTCCTACTTCCCTTTTACAGAACCAAGTGCTGAAGTTGATGTTTCATGTTCCTTGTGCAATACAAAAGGATGTAACGTTTGTAAATACACAGGCTGGTTAGAAATTCTTGGATGTGGAATGATTGATCCTAATGTTCTTAAAAATGCAGGAATTGATCCTAATGAATATTCAGGATTCGCATTCGGAATGGGAATCGAAAGAATGGCAATGTTAAAATACGAAGTAAAAGATTTAAGAATGTGGTCTGAAAATGATGTAAGATTCTTAGATCAGTTTAAGGCTACGTGGTAAAACTTTACTCGAACAAGAAATAAAAAAGGCCAATTTTTTTTGGTCTTTTTTATTTCTTGTCAACTACAATTCGATTTTCATTATTCGCCAACTCCCAAACTGTATAATAAACTAGTTTTGAAATTTGCGCAATCTTTTTAAAGTCTATTTTATCTACTGTATCAGAGGCTTGATGATAATCTTCATGAACACCATTAAAATAAAAGATAACAGGAATCCCGTGTTTTGCAAAATTGTAATGATCTGATCTTTGATAGTAATGATTTGGGTCATCTATTGAATTATAGGTGTAATCTAGTTGCAATTGAGTATGTTTTTTATTTTGATTCTCATTAATATTATGTAGCTCGGTACTTAAAAAATCACTTCCAATAATATAAACATAGTTTGGATTAGGAACACTGTCTTCATGGTGCGCTTGATCTACTCTCCCAATCATATCAATATTCAAATCAGCAACAGTATTCTTTAAATTAAAAATTGGATTCTCTGAATAATACCTACTCCCAAGTAAACCTTTCTCCTCTGCCGAAACTGGCATAAACAAAATACTTCGTCGTGGACCATTTCCATCTTCTTTCGCTTTTGAAAAAGCTTTTGCCATCATTAGTAAAGCTGTAGTGCCACTACCGTCATCGTCTGCCCCATTAAACACCTCACCATCATGAACTCCAATATGATCGTAATGAGCAGTGACTACGACTACTTCTTCTTTTTTATCAGTACCCTCAACAAAACCCAAAACATTTTCTGAAGTAATTTTATGATTTATTAAATCGGAATGAAATCCAATTTTCAATAATAAATCACAGCTAAGAGGTTTTCCTTTTTTTGATATCTTCTTTTTAGTAACGAACAAACCATTTTTACAACCTCCTTTGGTTAACAGCCTGTCAGCTGTTTTAGGACTTATAAAAACAACAGGTAATTTCATACCAAAACTATCCGTAGCCAATGCCATTTTTGATGATTTAAAAGAATGTGCATAAGATGATTTCAAAAAACTTAAGCGCTCATTAACAACAATAATAGCCTTAGCTCCATGTGTTTTTATCTTTTCAATTTTTTTTTGCCTATTCTCCCATGAACTATGAGAATTTTTTTTATTCACGATGTATTTTCCTTTTTTACTTTTAGGCTCTCCATCGATAAACATGACTACCTTATCTTTTAAATCTAGCTCTTTATATTCATTGTAGCTATCTGCTCCGATTGCGTAGCCTATAAAAACTACTTCGGCGTTACTAAAATTTGAATCATCAAAATCAGAATTATGTAAAAAATCTTGAAAGTAAGATAATGTGTCCCCGTTTATAGAAATTTTGATCTTGCCAGGTTCAACAACCCTCAAATTAAACTTTTGAAAATAACCTCCATTTACTGGTGGGAAACCATATTCAATAAAATTTTGCATTAAATAAGCCCCTGCTAACTTCTGGCCTTTTTGCCCTGCTTCTCTCCCTTCCAATTCATCGCTGGCTAAATATTCTAAATGTTCTCGAGCAGTTTGAGCATTTATATTATTTACATACTTAATTGCTATTTGAGCTGGAGAACTTAAATAGCAAACAAATAAAAAAACCTTTAACAAATCTCGCATTGGTGAATTTCTAAAAAATTAATTGTCTTATTAATTACACTACTAATTTAGAATATCTAAAGGTTGCAGAAAAATTTAGTAATTTAAATCTTAATGAAAAATCGCACATTACAGATAATTATTATAAATGGAGTCTTCTCCATCTTATTGTTATTTGTTGTTCAATTTTTTTGGGCGAAAAACTTAATAGCACTTGAGAACAAACAATTTAATCATAAAGTAAAAATCGGGTTACTAAATGCGGGGTATAAACTCAAGTTAATCCATCATTCCACAATTGATAAAGTACACCTTGTCAAACAACTAAGTGATGAGTCCTATGTTGTTGAAGTCCAAGATATCGTAAACCCTTCTCATATTGATTCCTTATTACAAATAGAATTTAACGTACTAGAGCTCAACTCTCCTTACAAGATTGCTATTTATGATTGCTTTACAGACAGTGTAATTTATTCAAATTCTGGTTCAAGTAGTGAGAATTACGTAGCAGCAAACGAATACGGTGTTGACTGGGATATCACTAGTTACAACTTCGGAGTTATTTTCTCAAAAAAGAACACATTAGAAAACTATTTAAGCATCGGAGTTGCATCCGGTATAGTAATAATGGGTATTGTTGGCTTCTTTATTTACGTTGTTTTAATGTTTTTGCGTCAAAAGAAAATCGGAGAAATGAAAACCGATTTCATTAACAACATGACACACGAACTTAAAACACCTATTTCTACGATTTCTCTTTCGAGTAATGTTATAAATCAACCGGATATTATAAATCAACCAAAAAGATTAAAACAATATACTCAAATTATCGTTCAAGAAAATGAGCGTTTAAAAAACCAAGTTGAAAGAGTATTGCAATTAGCCTTTTTTGAAGAACGAAATTTTGCACTAAACTATCAATCGATAGAAATCGTCCAATTAATTAAAAATGCTTTCCAACCTTTTGATTTAATTCTTAACGAAAAAAAAGGTTCTTTATCCGTTCATGGTAATCCACTGCAAATTAAACTTGACGCTCATCACTTTATAAACGTAATCTCAAACCTTATTGACAACGCGATTAAATATTCAGGAGATAAACCTCCCAGGATAGAATTTAAAGTAACTTCTTCAAAATCTAACTTATCAGTCTTGATCATAGATAACGGAATTGGAATGGATAAAGATGAAGTGAAAAATATATTTAAGAAGTTTTACCGCGCACCTACCGGAAATATCCATAACGTAAAAGGTTTTGGTATCGGACTTAGTTACGTTGAGCAAATTATAAAAATGCACAAAGGAACTATCGTTGTTAAAAGTGAAAAGAATATAGGTTCAACTTTTAAAATCACAATTCCCTTAAATCAAGAAATATGAATGTAAAAGCACATATACTTTTAGTTGAAGATGATGAAAATCTTGGTTTTGTAACAAAAGATAATCTTGAAATTATTGGTTTTAACGTTACTTGGGCAAAAGATGGAGAAGCTGGATTTGAAGCTTTTTGCAAAGGTAATTTTGATCTTTGCGTACTAGATGTAATGCTGCCTAAAAAAGATGGATTCCAATTAGGTAAAGAAATAAAAGCAGTAAACGAATCTACCCCAATCATTTTCTTAACAGCTAAGTCACTTGACCCTGACAAAGTACAAGGTTTTAAAATCGGTGCTGATGATTATATTACAAAACCTTTCAATATGGAGCTCTTAACACTTAGAATAAAAGCTTTATTAAAAAGATATTTTTCAGGTGAAACAAACAATAATGATGAAAAAGGTGTTTTTGAAATTGGCAAATATTCTTTCCATTTTAAAAATCAAGAATTAATTATTGGCAACGAAAATAAGCATCTCACAAAAAAAGAAGCTGAAATTTTACGATTACTATGTCTAAATAAAAATCAGTTACTCACAAGGGAGCTTACTTTAAAAATAATTTGGGGAGAAAATGATTATTTTAAGGGAAGAAGCATGGATGTTTTCATTACCAAATTGAGAAAATATTTAAAAGCAGACGAACGAATTGAAATAATAAACGTTCACGGTACAGGGTTTAAACTACAAGTGACTCATTAATAAAAAGCTTGGTTTAGCTTTATTCGCATCGCTAAACCAAGCTTTTTATTAATGAGCCTCTAACCATGTTTTCCCAAAAGAGCCTTCTACATCTAATCGAACGGTAGTTTTCACTGCGTTTTCCATTTTCTCTTTTGCCAACTTAGCGATTATTTCTTTTTCAGAAGGAACAACATCAAAAACCAATTCATCGTGTACTTGAAGAATCATTTTAGACTGTAGCCCCTGATCTTCCATTTCTTTATGGATATTAATCATTGCGACTTTAATAATATCAGCTGCTGAACCTTGAATAGGTGCATTTATAGCATTTCTTTCAGCATATCCACGTACAACTGCGTTTTTTGAATTAATATCTTTTAAAAAGCGTTTACGCTTTAAAATTGTTTGCACGTATCCCTTTTCTTTAGCTCCGTCAACACTATCCTCCATAAACTGCTTAATTCCTGGGTAATTGGTAAAATAACCATCTATTAGTTCCTTTGCTTCTTTACGTTTGATATTTAACCGTTGACTTAAACCAAAAGCAGATATTCCATAGATAATTCCAAAATTAACCATTTTGGCTTTTCCTCTCATTTCTCGGTCTACCTCTTCCATTGGCACATCAAATACTTTTGCCGCTGTAGCCGAATGAATATCATGTCCTTCTTGAAACGCCTCAACCATATTTTGATCTTGACTCATCTCAGCCATCAAACGTAATTCAACTTGCGAGTAATCAGCTGCATACAACTCATTTCCCTTGCTTGGAACAAATGCGGCACGAACCTTTCTACCTTTTTCTGTTTTAACAGGGATATTTTGTAGGTTAGGATTTACAGAAGAAAGTCTACCTGTAGCTGCAACAGCCTGACTATAGGTAGTATGAATCTTTCCTGTTGCCTTATTAACTAATTCAGGTAATGCATCAACATAAGTAGATTTTAATTTCTTAAGTTGACGGTATTCTAAAACATCGTCAATTATTGGATGTTTTCCTGCCAATTTCTGAAGCGTTTCTTCTGATGTTGAATATTGACCAGTTTTTGTTTTTTTCGCCTTTTCGTCAATCTTCATATTTTCAAAAAGAACGATTCCTAATTGCTTCGGTGAAGAAACATTAAATTCTTCACCAGCCTTTTCAATAACCGATTTCTCTAGTTTGTCAATTTCTGCCTCTAACTCTATAGAGAACTCTTTTAAAGTTTCTGCATTCAAAGCTACTCCGTTGTTTTCCATTTTTGATAAAACGTGAATCAATGGCATTTCAATATTTTCAAACAATTCACGTACTTCTTTTTGATCAAGTAACAGACTAAACTTTTCCATTAGTTGCCATGTGATATCAGCGTCTTCAACAGCATACTTTACCAACTCAGCCTTTTCAACCTCTCGCATCGTTTTTTGATTCTTCCCTTTTTTTCCAATTAAGGTTTCAATTGAAACAGGACGATAATTTAAATACGTTTCCGCAAGGAAATCCATGTTGTGTTTTAAATCTGGTTGAAGTAGATAATGTGCCATCATAGTATCGAATAACTTACCTTTTACAGAAACTCCATACTTTACTAAAACATTGATATCATACTTTAAATTCTGTCCAATTTTAGTTGTACTTTCATTGTTGAATAAAGGTTTAAAAAGATCAAGTACACGTTGCTCATCTCCTTCATTTATAAAGACATAATAACCTTCTCCAGATTTCCATGAAAATGCTAAGCCAACAACTTCAGCAATCATGGTATCTAAACCTGTTGTTTCTGTATCAAAACAAAAACTATCGAGTTTATCTAGCTTTTCAATTAAAGTATTTATTTCTTCATCAGATTCCACCAAAATATAATTTGGTTTCACATCATCAATTGTTTTTATTTCTCCTTTAATTAAATTTTCATCTAAATCAACACCAACATTAGGGGTCGCAAATAAATCTAATTGTCCATTAGAATGCAAAGGTTTTGAAGTAACAGATGCTTGAGAATTGTCAGGTTTACGTTGAATCGGAACTGGAGAAGTTTGAGCAGTATTTGAGATATCAACTCCTAAGACTCTCCTTGCAAGAGTCCTAAATTCCATTTCTGAAAAAATACTCAATAGAGCATCCTCATTCCAGTTATCAATTAACATCAAATCGAAGTCAATCTCAATGGGAACATTTAAATCAATTGTAGCCAAAAGCTTAGATAGTTTCCCTTGTTCTGCAAAATTGATTACATTCTCTTTTTGTTTTCCTTTTAGATCGTCAGTATTCTCCAGCAATCCTTCTAAAGAACCGTAGGCTTTAATTAACTTTTTTGAAGTTTTCTCCCCAATACCAGGGATTCCTGGAATATTATCTGCTGAATCACCCCACATACCCAAAATATCGATTACTTGTTCAGGACGTTCAACTTCGAATTTAGTTTGAACTTCAGGAACACCCCAAACTTCAGCAGGATTGCCACTTCTTCCTGGACGGTACATGAATATATTCTCGGAAACTAATTGAGCAAAATCCTTATCTGGAGTCATCATATACGTTTCAAAATCTTCCTTTTCGGCAAATTTTGCTATCGTACCAATAATATCATCAGCCTCATAACCAACTTTTTCAATAATTGGAATATTGAAGGATTCAATTAACCTTTTAACATAAGGAATAGAAATTCTTATGTCTTCTGGAGTTTCATTTCTATGCGCTTTATAATCAGGATACATATCATGTCTAAACGTTTTTCCCGGTGCGTCAAAAACAACAGCAATGTGCGAAGGCTTATGCTTATTCAAAACTTCCAATATAGTATTGGCTACTCCTAAAGTAACAGAGGTATTGATTCCTTGAGAATTATATCTTTGGTTGTTTCCGAATCCAAAATACGATCGGAAAATAATTGCAAATGCATCTATTAGAAAAAGCTTATCCTTAGCCATTTTTTGTTGTTTTTTTCGTGGTTTAAAACTCTAAAATGAGTCTCATGCAAATTACTTAATACTTCCAATATTTAATAATTCTTCTTTCAACAAATGGCTAACAATTTGAATTAAAGTATTAAGGCTTTTTAGTTTTGTCGAATACAAATATTAATCTATATAGCATAGAGTCAATTATAACAAACCCACCTAACATTCTTGCGTTGCTTGCTTTATTATTAAAATGGAATAAGTGAATGCACTCCAACAAGGATTATCTTAGATGCTCCGTTTGTCTCTACTAAAGTCATGGTAAATGGTGCGACGAAACTCTCGATGGAGATTAGTTATTTTAACTTTACCAGCTTTGAAGTTGCCGATTTAAATAAAGGATTGAACCATAGATTTTTGTGAATGCATGGAACAGATGATAATTCCCTAACTATTAAAACACAGCGGAAATTGTTTGCAAAAACTATGCAGATATTGAAGCGCTCACAACAGCACTGCGCATTGATGGAGCACTGCATAGTTGACTTACCCCTGTTATTATTGTTTCACAAAATACTCAGAATCCTTAAAAAATAACCTTCAAGTTTTGAGCAAAATAATTTAAAAGGACTCTTTCCAGAATTATAAGGAAAAACACTTTAGAAAGAAGATGCGCCAGAGCAATATATAACAGAGATATATTCTCTAATAACGCACAAAAAACTGATAGCATGGATATAGTCTTGCTATTGTAGATCTTGCCGAAAAAGTATCAAAAATAAAGTAAAACGTCAACAAAAGAAATAAAATAAATACGATTTCATTTGAGCTCGTATATTTTACATTGTTCCAAACCGTTAATAACAACGGTAAAAAATATCGTTCACACGTTAAACAAGGGTAAAACCTAGTTTACATGAGCGAGAAAAAGAAACCTACTATCTTTTACAATCACACATAAAAAATATGTTTAGAAATTTAATAACAGTTATAAAAATTCTCCAGGATGAAAATGTGTTTATTGTTAAGTTTATTACAATCCAAACCTACCTTCTGTAACTGCCATCAGGTAAGACAGATGGTAGTTTATAAGTAGGATCAGTTAATATATTAAATACCGTTAAATCCATCGACTTTACTAAAGATGGTGTATTTGCTTTCCACTCGTGACCAATCTCATCATACCTACCTTGAAAATCTTGCGCACCCAATAGAGAAGTTAACGACCAATAAAAATACTCCGTAACTTGACAAGTATACTCACACGTTTTATCATCATAAGTATACCATGTATTGGAGGGATAACTTGATGGCACATCTTCAAACTGTCCTCCTCTAGCCTTATCCATAGCATTAGCAATATCAGAACCTTTTTCTTCGCCAAAAACTGAAGGATACACCTGTGAAAATCCACTATGCGTAATTAAATGTAAAACCTCCTCCAAAGTTGCGTCAAAAGGCGAATTAAAACTCCAATTTGGATGAATTTCGCTTCCGTACAAATCCTGAAAAATAAATGATCCTTCTAACTCATTTTGACCACGTAAAAACTTTCTTTTCTTACTTGAATTTTCCTTACCAAAAAGAACCATCGAGGATTGGTTCGCTAACATCCTATCTAAAACTAATTGATTATCAACAACACTGTCCTCGTCGTTATCAAGGTATTGAGCCATTACATTAGCAGTATGTAATAGGTCTATCTCCGAAACATTTTCTGTAGCGTAAATGTACACACCAAAAACATCCACCTTTTTGCAAAAAACATTAAAAGGTCTTTTAGGGGAATCATCATTATTAACAATAGTAAAATTATCTTCCTCAATTTTTACAAAATCACATTTAAAAGGGGTTTTTGGAGCTTTTCGACATGCTGCTAAAACAAAGGTAAAAGCAACTAAAAAAACGAATATTTTTTTCATAATCTATTGAGTTAAAAAATAAGGTAAGACAATTCCTTCTTTAAAATTTAAACAGCTTAACTCTTTGCCTATTTTTATTTGCACTACATAGAGGATAATTATTTGATTTACCGGCTTATTAATTCGTTCCAATAAAAATAATAATACACATAAATCCTTATTACCTTGTTTTAATCAATCATAGAGTCAACTTTAATTGAGTCCTAATTTAACGGGGCAAGTATAAAATATTTACTTTTCTCGATAAACAGTTTGAATTATCACTTCTGAAACTGCTTTTAGAGTGTTTTTTGAAATATTCTGAATATTATCATTGTGCGTATGCCAGGAATGCGCAAAACCTCCTGTTTGGGGGTCACGATGAATGATATCAATACAAGGAATTCCAGCCTGATTTACATAATAATGATCGTCTGTAATCATTCCATCTTGAATAGATCTAAAAAAACGCCCGTGACCACTCTGTTTTGCAACAGTCCATACCTTGTCTAAAATTGTACGAGCGTATTCAAATGAATAACCTTCATATAAGAATACAGCATTTGCATCACCAACCATATCTAAATTTATTCCATAAATAGGCTTTAAAGAGTCTAACAGTGTTTCTTTTGCCCAAATTTGGGACCCGTAACAAAAAGACTCTGTTGTTTTACCATAGTCCTCTATGTCAAAAAGAACAATATCAACTCCTACATTTGGCATCTGCTCTTTAAGGAGACGAGCGACCTCTAGTATTACAGCAACACCACTTCCTCCGTCGTTAGCTCCATCAATGGCTTCTTCTTGATTTTGATTATCTTGATCGGCCCATGGCCTAGTATCCCAATGCGCTGTTAGTAGAACTCTTTTTGCTGATCTCAAGTCTGACCTTGCTATAATATTACGATAATTTAAATTTACTCCATCGTGTGCCAATTGAGTTCCAGTTTGCTCTTTAACTAAAAATCCATAATTATTTAATTTTGCAACCAACCAATCTGCACATTTTGCATGGGCTATACTATTTGGAGTTCTAGGTCCAAAATCGACTTGCTTTTTCACAAAAGAAAAAACTGAATCCACATTAACCTTAGGTGTCTTAACTAAAATATATTTAGCTGTGACAATATTCTCTATTTTTTCTTTTGGAGTCTCAGAACATGCAAAAACAAGAGATGTAATTAAAAATAAAAATACTTTTTTTATTTCGTCCATTCAGTACCGCTTTTAGAATCTTTGATTGTCACCCCTAACTTATTCAGTTCATTGCGTATTAAATCGCTAGTTCCCCAGTCATTATTTGTTTTAGCATTACTCCTCAGTTGGACTGCTAATTTTATTAAATCTTCTTCTCTACCATCCGAGAGAGAATTGTCCACGTCAATCTTAACACCTAAGATTTTAATAACAAAATCGTTGAATAGTTTCTTTAAACTTTCGATATCATCACCTGTTAGCGTTTCATTACCGTCCGAAACTGAATTTATTAACTTAACAACATCAAATAAATGTGAGACTAAGACCGGACAATTAAAATCATCGTTCATTGCATCAGAACATTTTTTCCAAATGGCATTTACATCAAACGATGATTTTTCTGCACCATTTAATAAATTCAAGGTCTCCATTGCATTAACCAATCTCAAATAACCTTTGCTAGCTGCTTTCAAAGCGCCATCACTCAAATCCATTGTAGAACGATAATGACATTGCATCATCGAAAATCTAACTACAGCAGGTGAATAGGCCTGACTTAGTAGTTCCGTTGAACCGTCAAACATTTGCTCAGGTAAAAAATATAAACCTGTACTTTTACTCATTTTTTCACCATTCAGTGTTAACATGTTAGAATGAAGCCAATATTTTACAGAATCTGTTTTACCTGAATGTGCAGTATTTTGAGCAATTTCACATTCATGATGAGGGAACTTTAAGTCCATACCTCCACCATGGATATCAAACTTATCACCTAAATATTTTGTACTCATAACAGAACATTCAAGATGCCAACCAGGGAAACCTTTACCCCAAGGAGAATTCCATTGCATAATATGATTTGGACCAGCTTTCTTCCAGATAACAAAGTCTAGTGGGTTTCTCTTTTCGTCCTGACCAGTTAAAACCCTAGAGTTACTTTTTAACTCATCAATTTTTCTACCTGAAACAGAACCGTAATTATGGATTTTTGAATAACCTTCAACATCGAAATAAACAGAACCGTTAGATTCATATGCAAAGCCATTCTTTATAATAGTTTCTACGTATTCAATTTGTTCAATTAAATGACCTGTAGCTGTAGGCTCTATACTAGGTTTTAACGTGTTGAATTTATCTAAAATATTATGGAATCCATTCGTATACTTTTGAACAACTTCCATTGGTTCCAAATTTTCCAATTTTGCTTTCTTAGATATTTTATCCTCACCTTCATCAGCATCATTTTCTAAATGTCCAACATCAGTGATATTGCGAACATATCTAACATTGTATTTCAAATAATTTAAATACCTATAAATGACATCAAAAGAAATAAATGTTCTGCAGTTTCCAATATGAACATCACTATAAACCGTAGGCCCGCATACGTACATTCCAACATTGTTGTTATTTATTGGAATAAATAACTCCTTTTCTTTAGTAAGTGTATTGTAAACTTTTAATTTGCTCATTTCTCTCAAAAATATATTTACAAAAATAAGTAAATAAGTAACTTCAAATGTAATCTTAATTGAAAACAATCAGAAGATTAGAAAAACCAATATAATAGAGTAGTTTTACAAACTGTAAACAATTAGTTTTAATTCTCAAAATTATATTTATGTATCCAGCAGAAATCGTATTACCAATGAAAAAGGAACTTGTAGACGCAGGATTCCAAGACTTAACAACAATAGAAGATGTAGATTCTGCAATAAGTAGTGAAGGCGGAGTATTGGTCATTATTAATTCAGTATGTGGTTGTGCAGCTGGAAATGCGCGTCCAGCAGCAAGATTGGCATCAGAACATCCAAAAGCACCTAAGTTAACAACAGTGTTTGCAGGCTTTGATAAAGATGCAGTGAATCAGGCTAGAAAATATATGCTTCCTTACCCTCCTTCATCCCCATGTATGGCATTATTTAAGGATGGAAAATTAGTGCATATGATCGAACGTCATAACATTGAAGGAAACCAAGCAACCTTGATTGCTGATAGTTTAAAAAGTGCTTTTGACGAATACTTGTAATTAAAAATACTTACCAGTAAACAACAAACAAAAGAGGTCTTATATTTATCAAAAAGCGTACAAAAAAAGGAATCAATTGATTCCTTTTTTTTGTACGCTTTTTGACCCTACTAAACCAAATTGCCAAATTAGAAACTTATTAAAAGAATCTAATTTGCAAAGGCATGAAGCTTAGAAAACGAGACTCCAAGTGATAGTTAGGTATAAAAAGGCGAATTTAATTACAAATAAGATCAAGAATACAATAGTAATCATAGTGAAATAAGATTTTGACTGAATTGGTAACACATGCCACATTAGCCTATTATGCCAAGACTATTGACACTTCCTAAAGAATTAAAAAACTTAATAAGAAAATCTCAGTGGTGGAAAACTAAATTGATAATTAATAAATGCTCTTTGAAGCAATTATTGATCATGTTGGTCAATAAACAGAAAGTCTTTTCGATAAAATTTGGGGTCAATACTAAAAAGTAAACGAATACAGATAGAAGTAAGTATTTACAAATCCGGAGCTCCTTATATTGAACTAAATAAGGAGTTATCACAAGTAAAACCTATTGTGTAAGAAGTGCGGTTTAATAATATTAGAATGGGGACTAGAAAACAACATTTTCTTTAAGAACCAGTATTTGTGTTAGCATAGCTATAATAAGTTACATTATTTAAATATTGAAAAAAAGTGTATTTGCTTATAAAAGTTAAGAGAAATAATATCAAACAACCCATTTAAAACCCTAGTTACGCTTAGTTCCGAACCTTTACAATGGAATTATTGTTAAGTTCCCTTGAAGTTTTCTTGTGTATTATATTTCATCTTTTAAAATCAAATGAACGAACTCATTACATTTTCTTAGTGTCTGACAAATAGATAATAAAGCAATCAGATAGCATAAGTAGAAATAATTTAGTGAAAGAATTAAACATAATTCAGCAAGAAATTTATGATTTTATTCTGCAATATTTCAGAAAGTACTTATAGAAACCAATAAGAACACTATAATATCAAACGAATATGATTGTTATAAAAACCGTTTTACGAGAAAAGATTTACGGAATACTTAAACAAGAGGTTTTAATCCAAAATGAGAAAAAAAAGGGAATTTTATCAGGTGATAAAAAAGAAGTCAATAGCTATAGCAATAAAATAAAGCACAATACTAATGTTTATTGTATAAATAGCCTAACATTATAAATGAAAAAACCGAAGTAGTATCTACTTCGGTCTTGTATTATTTTTATAAAATTATTAATCCTATTGTAGGATGTTTAATATTATTTTAGTGACCATCATGCTCACCTTCTTTTAAAGGTACATTTTGAGGAACATAATCTTCTTCATATCCAGGCTTACTGTAATCGTAAGGCCATCTATATACTGTTGGTAGAGGTCCAACCCAGTTACCGTGTATTCTTCCGACTGGCGCAGTCCATTCGAGAGAATTAGATTTCCAAGGATTTTGTCCACTTTTTCTACCTTTAAAAATACAATAGAAAAAATTGAAGATAAACAGTAATTGACCTATAGCCGAAGCAATTGCAAAAGCAGTAATGATAGGATTAATGAACTGAACATCTTGAAACATTTCAAACTCAACATTTGAATAGTAACGTCTAGGAACACCAGCTAACCCAATAAAATGCATTGGCATAAAAACACCATATACACCTACGAAAGTAACCCAAAAGTGTAAATACCCTAATTTAGGGATCATTAATCTACCGTACAGCCTCGGGAACCAGTGATAAACGCCTGCAAACATACCAAAAATTGCACCAGCTCCCATTACAATATGAAAGTGAGCAACAACAAAGTAAGTATCATGAACATTAATGTCTAGAGCTGAATCACCAAGAACAATACCAGTTAAACCACCGGAGATAAACAATGAAACCATACCCAAAGCGAACAACATTGCAGGTGTTAATCTTAGATTACCTTTCCATAAGGTAGCTAAATAGTTAAAAACTTTGACAGCAGATGGTATAGCAATTAATAGAGTAGTAAATGTAAATACTGTTCCTAAAAATGGACTCATACCGGTCATAAACATGTGATGACCCCAAACAATAAAAGAAAGAAATGCAATAGCAAGAATAGATAATATCATTGCTCTATATCCAAAAATCGGCTTTCTTGAGTTTGTAGCAACAACCTCAGAAACTAATCCTAGTGCAGGAAGCAAAATAATATAAACTTCAGGATGACCTAAAAACCAGAATAAGTGTTCATATAAGATTGGAGAACCGCCTGTAGCAGCCAAAGGCTCTCCACCTATAAAAATTGAATCTAAGTAAAAAGAAGTCCCCAACATTCTATCAAACATCAATAATAAAGCTGCAGATAATAAAACTGGAAATGACAGTACACCCAATATAGCAGTTACAAAGAAACACCAGATAGTTAGTGGTAATCTAACCATAGTCATTCCTTTTGTTCTCAAATTGATAACAGTAGCGATATAATTTAATGACCCAATCAATGAAGAAGCAATGAATACAGTCATTGAAACTAGCCATAGCGTCATTCCTAAACCAGAACCAGGCATCGCTTTTTCAAGAGCAGATAAAGGCGGATAAACAGTCCAACCACCTGATGCAGGACCTGTTTCAATAAAACAAGACCAAATCATAATTACTGAAGAAACAAAAAACAACCAATATGACAACATATTTAAAAAACCTGAAGCCATATCCCGAGCACCAATTTGGTAAGGGATTAATAAGTTAGAGAATGTTCCCGATAAACCACCTGTTAAAACAAAAAATACTATAATCGTACCATGGATAGTAACAAGTGCTAAATACATATTAGGATCTAAAACACCTTCTGGCGCCCATTTATCTCCTAAAAAGAAATTTAAAAAAGCAAAACCTTCACCAGGCCAAGCTAATTGAATTCTAAACAAAATCGACATTCCCATTCCAATTACAGCCATGATAATCGCAGTTATAAGGAATTGCTTCCCAATAATTTTGTGATCCATACTGAAAATGTACTTGCTTATAAATGTCTCGTGATGATGTGCTCCACCCATGACTATATCAATTGTAAAATATTATCTAATTTATTTAATTACTCGTAATCTATTTACTCAAAAGTTTTTTGTGATGCAATCCACTTGTCATATTCTTTTTCTTCAACAACCTCAATGTAAACTTTCATGTTGTAATGTGATGCCCCGCAAATCTTATTACACAAAAGAATGAATCCTGTAGAACCCGGTGTTTCAACTTGAGATATAATATTTTTATCCTCATCTCTGACAGTTTTAAGGTAAACTTTCCCTTCTTTTATTGCCTTTTCATTAAATTCAGCATTAGTTTCTTTTGGAGTAAAAGTAAATTCCGTTTTCATTCCAGGAACAGAATTTATTTGCGCTCTAAAATGAGGGAAATAAGCAGAGTGAATAACATCCTTAGATCTAAATTGAAACTTAATGGTCTTGCCTTTTGGGATTTTGACAACATTATTATTAATTACAATATCATCTTTACCAGCATCATATTTAGCAGGAAACTTTGCATAATGATCTAACATTCTATTTAAACGAACAATATTGGCTCTGTAGTTTTTTAAACTCGATTCTACATCATCTAGTTTATCATCCTTATTCCAACCTTCTTCAATTAACTTTTCGAGCCTAACCGAATCAGCAACAAAACCCTTAATAGAAAGTTGACATTCACCAATTCTTTTTATCATTGCGTCCTTAGTAGCAACACCAACAGCATTGGAACCATACAATGCAAATGAAGCCTCACCTAAGGTTTGATCAACACCAGCATATCTGGCCGTCCACTTAAATTGTTCAGAAACAAACTCAATGTTTAAATCAGGCTCATTTTTTGGATTCATTATATTATCCCAAGTACTCATTCCATATGTAACTAATAGGATTAGAACAGTTGCAGGGACAATAGTCCAAGCCATTTCTAACCTGTTATCATGAGGAAACCAAAAACCCTTAACACCTGGTTTAAAATAATATTTGAATCCAAACCAAAATAATAACCCTTGAGTGATAAAGAATACCGATAATATTAAAATCATAGTAACCTCCATCAAAGTATCTATCTCAGCACCGTGAACAGAAGCAGCAGATGGAAGTAAAAACTTATCCCAACCAACAATTTGTGCTATTAGTAGGGCAAAAAAGACGAACCCAAAAATAAGCAATCCTAACGCGTTAGTTTTTATTTCTGAATTTGAAATGGGTTCTTCATCAACGCCTTTTAGACCATCAATTAACTCTTTAGCTTTAAGGACTTTCGACAAAGCAACACCTACAAGTAAAACCGCAAAAAGTATAAGTAATAATTCCATTTTTAAATCTTTATGATATTCTTTACTGTATTAACTACCTGATTCTAATGATGAATATTTTTCCCTTCTTCCAAATAAGGATGATTTTTAACAACTAAAGGTCTTCCAGCTAAAGCCTTCAAAACAATAAAAGTAAATATTCCTAAGAAAAGAAAGAAAGATCCTATTTCTAAAATTCCAATACTTGCTTCAGTCTTCATAGCACCCGGACTAATCATCATAAAAACATCAATCCAATGGAAAATTATGATTAGACACCCAACAATAACTAAAGCTATTCTATTTCTTTTAGCGTCTGCATCCATCAAAGCTAACATTGGAACAGCAAAATTTAGAAAAAACATCCCCCAATACAACCAAGGATAATCATTTATTCTAGCTACATAATATGTAGTTTCTTCTGGAATATCAGCGTACCAAATTAACATAAACTGAGAGAAGAATAAATAAGTCCATAAAAAAGATAAGGCGAACATCCACTTACCCATATCGTGCAAGTGACCATTTTTTGCAATAGTTAACAAACCTTTGCTTTTTAAGAAAATGATTAATAAGGTCGCATAAACCATTCCTACCAACCACATTCCTGAGAATACATACCAACCAAATAAAGTAGAGAACCAGTGAGCATCAACTGACATAATTATTTGCCAAGTAATAACCGATGAACCATAACCGAAAATGACAAGAAAAAATGCAGATTTGGCAAAATTCTTAAAGTGTAGTCTTGTACCACCTTCTTCATCTTCCTTTAAGGATTGTTTTCTGTAATAATTAACGAAGAACCAAAATGCACCCATAAAGAAAATCAAAACTGGCCAATAAAAAGCGGGACTAAAGAAAAATGCTTTATGGTCTAGCAGATGGTCTCCAGAACCTACCTCATAATGTTGCCAATGGTAGATGTGATGACCACCAACTTGACCCACCGCGATAATTAAAACAACTAATGCCGCCATTAATGGCAGAGCAGACATTATTGCTTCATAAACTCTTTTGAATACGACAGACCAAGAAACTTCTGCAGCATACTGTAAGGCAACGAAGAATAACATTGCTAAAGAAATAAAGAAAAAGAAAATGCTGTTAGTCAGTAAACTAACCCATATTCTTTGAATACTTCCATAATTGTGACCATCCTCAGCAACAAGAGTAGCATACTCATTATTGTCGAAAAGAATACCTAATAAGAATAAGAGTAAACCTACGACTCCAACTCCTAATGTTATCTTTTTTGTTTTATCCGAAAAAACGTAATCCATTTCTTATGGTATTTTTATCA
This sequence comes from Flavobacteriales bacterium, assembly GCA_029251005.1. Taxonomy (GTDB): domain Bacteria; phylum Bacteroidota; class Bacteroidia; order Flavobacteriales_C. Next base: position 47,783 of record JAQXEE010000109.1, read on the forward strand.
ATTAAATATTAAATATTATCTGTGACAGTCGAATCAGACACAACAGAGCTAACTGGAACCTTTCCATTTCGAAGCTCTTCAAGCTTGTTACCTTGTAATGTTTGAACATACTGAACGATTTTCCATCTCTTCTCTTCAGTAATCTGAGAAGAGTGACTACCCATCATCCCTTTACCGTAGAAAATGGTATAATAAATTTCCCCTACACTCAAATCTTTTGTTGTACCAACATTATAAGCAGGTGGCTTTAAAAACAAATCTTTTTTAACTAGAGCTCCACCTCCATCTCCCTTTTCGCCATGGCAATGATCACAAAATATCTCATAATAAACTTTTCCTTCGAACAAAGAGGTTTCAGAATAAGGAATTGGCATTTTAACAGACTTTGCGAGATCTCTATTCCCTTTGGCTATCGTAAAAGGTTTTTTACCTTGAGCTACAGATCCATCAACAGGTTTTCTTGTAACTATTCCTGTTTTAAAAATATCATATAATTCATTAACCTCACTAATTAATGCAGGTTTTGCAGAATCAGCTGTTTCTTCAAAACCTAGTTTTTTTAGATTCCTCTCGAAAAAATCAATTGAATCAATATCAAACTTTTTCAAATAAGCTTCATATCCAATTGATCTATACATGTCCGGCATAAATTCAACACCTGGACTGTTTGGATCTTCAGTACACGAGACTAAACCAAGTAATGCGAAGGCACTAACAGCCAGTTTAGAATAAGCGTAATGGGCAATTTTTTGATAAGAAATTTTCATCTTTTTACTCTTTATGCCTTATTAATTTCAATAGCACCTGTAGACATCAACGCTTCAATTAAAGCATCCTCATTCATTCCTGCATCAGCAGTTTCAATTTCCATAACAAACTTATCATCAGTTGTTCTTGGGTCAGGATTTTTAGCAGTCAAACCAGGTAGTGTTTTATTTCTCAAGAAATAAGTAATTGCCATTCCATGAGCTGTGCAAAGCACAGTTATCTCAAATGTAATTGGAATGAATGCAGGAATATTTTGATAAAAGTAATAGTTAGGTTTACCACCAATATTCATTGGCCAATCTTGGATCATGAAATAATACATCCCAACTAAGGCTAATAACATTCCTGAAAGACCATAAATAAAAGCACAAACCGCTAATCTAGTTTTTCTAATTCCGATAACAGGATCAATCCCATGAATTGGAAATGGAGAAAACACATCTTTAATTTTCACTCCTTTCTCAACTAAACTTTCCGCTCCGTGTAGTAGAGTAGCGTCGTCGTCGTACATTGCATAAATCTTATTGCTCATAACTGAAGCTCTAAATATTATTTACTCTTGTTCTTTATTTTCTTCACTTTCTGCATCGTCAGAACTTTCCTCCGAAGAATCATCTGATGCAGGTGCATTTCCAGCTTCTGATGGTGTAAATTCATTCTCTACATTGAAAACTGTTGATTTGGCTTTTTTTACTCCAAATTCTCCAGTTGCCCTTAAAATTGTTTTCACTTCATTTAAGGCAAGTACTGGGAAAACTCTTGAGTAAAGTAAAAACAGAACAAAAAACAGACCGATAGTTCCTAGGAAAACTCCCATATCTACATAAGTAGGATGAAATTGTGTCCATGAAGAGGTTATGTAATCTCTATGAATAGAAGTAACAATAATAACAAACCTTTCGAACCACATACCTATGTTAACTATGATAGATAAAATAAAAGTTATAACTAGATTTCTTCTTATTTTCTTAAACCACATTAGCTGAGGCGAAATAACGTTACAAGTCATCATCGCAGCGTATGCCCACCAATATGGTCCAGTTGCTCTGTTCATAAAAGCGTAACCTTCATACTCAACACCAGAATACCAAGCAACAAACAACTCAGTCAAATATGCTACACCTACCATCGATCCCGTAAGCATAATAATGATGTTCATATATTCGATATGTTTCAAAGTAATATAATCCTCCAACTTTAAAACCTTTCTCATTATTAACATTAGTGTCAACACCATTGCAAACCCTGAGAAAACAGCACCTGCAACAAAGTAAGGTGGAAAAATCGTTGTATGCCAACCAGGAATAACTGATGTTGCAAAATCCATGGATACAATAGAGTGAACGGAGAATACTAAAGGCGTAGCCAAACCAGCTAATACAAGAGAAACTTCTTCAAATCTATTCCAATGCTTTGCGTTCCCAGACCATCCGAATGCCAAAATTGAGTAAATCTTTTTAGGTAAAGGCTTGATCATTCTATCTCTGACAGACGCAAAATCAGGAACTAAACCTATGTACCAGAATACTAATGATACAGAAAAATATGTTGATATTGCGAAAACATCCCAAAGCAGTGGTGAGTTGAAATTTGGCCACAAGGAACCGAATTGATTCGGTAATGGTAATACCCAATACGCTTGCCAAATTCTACCCATGTGAATACCAGGAAACAATGCTGCCATCATAACGGCAAAGATTGTCATTGCCTCTGCAGAACGGTTAATTGCCATTCTCCACCTTTGACGAAATAGTAAAAGTACGGCAGATATAAGGGTTCCAGCGTGACCGATACCTACCCACCAAACAAAGTTAGTAATATCCCAAGCCCAACCTACAGTCTTGTTTAATCCCCAAACTCCAATCCCTACACCTATTGTGTAAAGAATATTACCTATCCCCCAAAGAGCAAGTAAACCGGCTAATCCAAATACGAAATACCATAATGAATTTGCTTTACCTTCAATAGGTGCGCAAACATCTTCAGTGATGTCGTTGTACGACTTCTCTCCAAGGATTAAGGGTTCTCTAATTTCAGCTTCTACGACGTGCATCGATATAACTTTTTAGTTAAATTCTTATTAAACGTTTCTTACTTTTGTTTGATAGTAGATATTAGGCTGTGTACCAATCTCTTCCATCAATAAGTAAGCTCTATCATCATTCTTTTTATCACTTACAGCGTGTTCTCTATTGTTAAGATCTCCAAACTTAATACCATCGGTAGGGCAAGAAGAAGAACAAGCCGTTTCGATAGCCCCATCTTGAACAGGAATACCATCAATCTTCGCTTCTAACTTTCCTGCCTGGATTCTTTGAACACACATACTACATTTTTCCATAACCCCTCTAGATCTTACAACAACATCTGGATTAAGAACCATTCTTCCTAAGTCATCTTGCTGATGATTTACCTTAGCGAAATCAGGAAATGCAGGGATATTTAAATCGTCATACTGAAACCAGTTGAAACGACGTACTTTATAAGGACAGTTATTAGCACAATATCTAGTACCAACACATCTATTATATGTCATTTGGTTTAGACCTTCGTCAGAATGCGTTGTAGCAGCTACTGGACAAACAGTCTCACAAGGAGCGTGATTACAATGTTGACACATTAAAGGTTGATAAACAACACTTAAATCATCTCCTGAATCAGCAACTTCTGCATCAGCATATTCAGTCAAAGTGTTAAGATCGGACAAATCGTCTACTAGAACATCTTTATCATCAGTAGTAACATGAGATGAATAATATCTGTCTACTCTTAACCAATGCATTTCTCGGCTTCTCCTTACTTCATCTTTTCCAACAACGGCAACGTTGTTTTCTAAATGACAAGCAGTAACACATGCCCCACAACCAATACAAAGATTAAGATCAATTGAGAGTCCCCACCTATGACCTAAGTCGATAGCATGCTCTTCCCATAAATCCAGTTGCCTAGTTGTTTTCTCATCACCATAAGAATCTGCAATTAACACAGTTTCATTATATCCACCTTTTTCTTTTGCGGCACCCTGTTGCTCTAAAAATGTAGAAAGAGCAGTTTCGTTTACTAACTTTCTTCCCATCATTGTATGATGGGTTTGAGTAGTAGCCATAGGATAACGTGCACCTTCTAAAACTGCAACAGTAACACCTGAAGAAATAGTATTAGAAACCCATAAGTCTTGCGATTGTAATGGAAAAACATTTTTTCCGATTGTATTTTTCTCTGAATTTCCTGCATCGAACAAATCACCTAACCATTCTTGTCTTGTAAAAACTTCAGTACCCTTTTTACCATAACCAACAGCAATACCGATTGTACCAAGTGCTTGTCCAGGTTGGGCAACTACTGGAAGAGTAACAGTTGATTCACCAACAGTTACAGTTAAAACCTTTGCAGGCGATTCTTGTCCAATATATAAGAAATCTCTTCTTGTCGCTTTTGTGTCTTCTAAATCAAATAATTCTAAAACATCAACCGGATTCATGGCGATGTAATTATCATAAGTCATTTTTGAAATAGGATCAGGCAATTCATGTAACCAAGGGTTAAATGATTGGTCACCATTACCTAAACCAGTCTTAACATATAATTCAAGTTCAAATTTTCCAGAGGGGGTAACAGAGGCCTGGCTTACTGCATTAGTGATAACTGCACTAGAAATACCAGATGAAATAATTGAAACTGGTTCAGAACTAGAATCTTCTATTTCTGATGTTGTGTCACTTACTGACGCAGGTGCAGAATCAAAAGTATTACTTAAGAAATAACCGTCGTGAACAGCGTTAATCCAACTAGCTTCAGTACCTAAGAAAGATTTTGCAGTTGATTTGACGAATACTTCAAAAGTGTTTTCGTTTCCCGACCAATTTAATAAAGACTCTTGCCACTGACGTGTTCTAAATAATGGATTGATAACAGGTTGAACAAATGCATATTCACCTTTAGTTGGATTTAATACATCCCAAGATTCTAGATAATGAGAAGAAGGAGCAAAATAATCCGCTTTGTCTCCAGTCTCATCTAAACGATCACCAGTGTAAACAACTGTTCCAACTTTAGATAATGCTTCGTCAAAACTTAATGATGATGGGGCAACGTAAGAAGGATTTAATCCTACAATTATAAGAGCGCTAACTTCACCAGCACTCATTTCTTTGGCTAGTTTAGAAAATGCGACATCACTACCTTTTCTTGTATAAACCTCTTTATCAAGATCAATAGTTGCACCGTAATTATTTAATTTATCATTTATAGCATTCACTAAGATTTGAATGCCACCATTATTAGATCCTGCGATTACCAAAGACTCACCCTTTGTAGCTAGTAAAGATTCAGCAGCTTTATCTAATTTTAATTTTAATTTATCGGAAACCTTACCTGTAGTGTCTCCTCCAACTTTACCATAAATATATTTTACAGCTTCAGCTATTTCAGAAGGTTTTAATGCACCACGAATATCAGCAGCAGAACCAGAAAGTGATAATGTTGTTTCAAATTGGAAGTGCTTACTCATCCAATCTCCGTCTGGTTTCCTATTCGAGGAATAGTCTTTAGTGTATGTTAATGCATTTAACCAAGTATTTAAGAAATCTGCACTGAAACTTACGATTGTTTTTGCTTTATCGAAATTGTAGGTAGGTAATACTCTTCTTCCAAAAGTTTTTTGATTTGCATCTAATATTCCAGAAGCAGAAATCGCATCATATGTTACATGTTCGAAACTTCCACCTTGAGCTCCAATAAAAGCGCCAAAATGATCAACAGTACCCTTAGAGGCAGGTGAGATAATAGTGTTAGAAAGTAAAACTACTTTACCTCCGTTGGATGCAGCACTTCTTAAGTTTTGTGCAACCTCTTTATCAACAATTCCCCAATTTAGATTTTTGGCCCAAGATTCACCAATTTTCTTAGCAGGTCCTTTGGCTCTTTTTGAGTCATACAAACTTAATACAGATGAATTGACTCTTGCATTAACAGCACCTTTACTAGTTGGAGCGTTGTAATTACCTTCAATAAGAATTGGTCTACCTTCTCTAGTTTTTATTCTTATGGAAGCTAAGTCTAAACCGTCAAAAAAAGTTGACGAATAGTAATTGGCAACTCCAGGAGTTAGATCTTCTGGTTTATTTAAAAAAGGAATAGATTTAGTAACAGGAGCCTCACATGCAGCTAAAGTTGCTGCAGTCACTGAGAATCCTAAAACTTTTAAGAAATCACGTCTGTTAGTAGGAGAAGAGTCTTCACTTGCGTTTCCAACGAATTCATCCACAGGAACGTATTCCGAAAATTCTTTTTTACTTGACTCAACAAATTCGGGAGCTTGTTCTAACTCCTCAATGCCTTTCCAGTATTTTTTAGTATCAGCCATAGCTTTAATATCTGCTATATTTTTGTTAATTAACTTACTTTATTAATAGTGACATTTTGCACATTCTAAGCCACCGATCTTTTCAACTGTAAAGTTGAACTCCTCATCACGTTTGTAAGCCTCTTTAAACTCATCGTGCATTTTTTCATAGTAACCATTGGGTTTTCCTGAAAATTTCAATTCTTGATTGATTCCTGTCTCTCTATGGCAATTTATACACCATCCCATTGTTAAAGGTGCATATTGTTCAGCTGTTTGCATTTCCTCAACTGGACCGTGACACTCTTTACATTCAAGACCACCTACTACAACGTGCTGCGAATGATTGAAATAAACAAAATCTTGTAAATTATGAACTTTCACCCATTCAATAGGGTCTCCTTTCGCAACTTGTTGGTCGTGATAAACAATTTCTCCCGCCTCATTTTTTACTTTGTTACCATCGGTATCAACATCAAAATAACCACTACCATGCTCAAACTTAACAGCGTCGTAAATCTTTTGTATTTGAGCAGCTGATTCAGGACAATCTTCTTTTTCATTTACATACTTATGACAGTTCATACAAACGTTGGCAGAAGGTATTAAGGCATGTTTAGATTCTAATGTTCCTGAGTGACAATATTTACAATCAATTTCGTTTTGACCTGCATGAATATCATGCCGAAATTCAATTGGTTGAGACGGATGGTAATTCTCTACATTTTCAGTATTTTCAAAACCATTACCTCCAAATACACCTATATTCATTAGATCGTTCCAACCACCAGGGATAATCCCGAAGACTAAGAAAGCAATTACTATAAGTCCAAATTTTATTTTATTTTTTACTGCAAATTCTCCTATCGCTTCCCAAAATGAAAGAGCTTCTTTAGCTTCATTACCGTCTCTAAGAGCTGCCGCATTTTTGAGTGATCTATTAATACCCGAAAAAATAACAATGATTAACAATGCTAAACCAATGACACCAAAGATTAACAGCATGTTTGTTCCTCTTTCTGGTTTTTTTGCTGGTATACAAGGCATTAATGCGTTATCGCTAACCCCTACTGGCTTCGGCGCCCATGTTGTAATGTACTCAACTACGTCATCTAGCTGTTGATTTGACATCCATTCAAATGCTGACATTGAAGCACCATTCCACTTTTTATAAATTGCGTTTGAATAAGCCTCTCCAGTTGCTCTTAATTTGTTGTTATTACGAATCCATTTTTTAATCCAATCAACACTTGGAGCTCGTTCTCCAATACCCATCAAAGCTGGACCGGTTGCATCCTTTTTCATGTTGTGACATGAAGTACAGTTAGCGTCAAACAATTTAGCCCCCGCTTCAGCGTTACCTTGTGCAACAACAGACTGTGTGAAAATCATAAACAATACTGGAAGTAAAATCGATGATATTTTTCGCATTGTGTTTTTAAATAGTTTCATCAAGTACTTGATTTTTTTTGTCTCTCAATAAAAGCCATTTTTGGCTTGGACATAAAATTAACACAAAAGCGTCGCTTTACCTGATATTAATCCGCTTCTTATCTTGCAGTATACTAATTTAAAACGATTCTAAATAAGAACTTAAACCCTTGTATCTACTTGCAAAACCCTGACAAACAACACCTTAAATCAATAATGAAATGTCATAATTTTGTCATTCTATCTTTAGTAAGAAATGTATGAAGGATAAAGAAAACTCTATTAAATTCTTAGAGAAACATTAAAATTTCCAGGAATCTAATGCTTTTAAAAAAGCAGAATTACTTCCTTAATGGTAATATTAAAAGAGAATCAATTTTAGAAATAAACATATCCTCACATTCTATTTTATATGGTGAATCTATTTGATCCGGAACAATAAAAACAAACGGAAAATCGTCTTTAATTTGATTTTTAATCTTTTCGGCTTCAAACCTAGTTCTAGAATTCCCAGCTCTAACTTTAATAGTGGGAGCTTGCCACATTTTATAGACAGGTATATGTGGATAAGCAATTAAGAACTGATTGTAATGCTTATTTGCCTTTTCTTTACAGTCTTGTCCTGAACACGAGAAAAGTTGAACACGATATCCATTTACCAATTTAGGACAAGAATTTTGATTTATCTTTTTTTGTAATGCTTGAGTAGCAAAATAAAAAGAATCCAAATATTCAACACATTTACCAGGAGGTAAAGACACAAAAACCTCTTTGATTGAATCATTCTTTAATTGCAAAGAATCGGAGTAAAGAACTAAAGAATCATACTGGGCAACTGTAATTTTTGCCACAAAAACTATTAATCCTAAAATGTTAATTATTCTCATACTTTTAAATCCTAGGCAGAAATTATACCAAAAAAAGCTTCGCAATTGCGAAGCTTTTTTTGGGTTATTTTAATGTTTGCTTTACTTCTTCTTGTTCGTAAGCCTCCAATACATCTCCAACTTTGATATCATTGTTCTTAACTAAGCTTAATCCACATTCATAACCAAACTTAACTTCTTTCACATCATCCTTAAATCGTTTAAGAGCTGCTAATTCACCATCCCATTTAACAATCCCATCTCTAATTAATCTTATGTTACTAGATCTAGAAACAGTACCATCAAGTACATAACAACCAGCTACTGTTCCAACATTTGAAATCGTAAACGCTTCACGTACTTCAATATTCGCAACAATTTTCTCAACAATTTTAGGCTTAAGCATACCTTCCATCGCCTCTTTAAGTTCTTCGATTGCTTTGTAGATGATTGAGTAAAGTCTTACATCAATCTTCTCCTCATCAGCTAATCTTCTTGCACTTGCAGAAGGACGAACTTGGAAACCAACTATAATAGCATCAGAAGCGGTTGCTAGTAATACATCAGAGTCAGATATCTGTCCTACAGATTTATGAATAATATTAATTTGAATCTGTTCAGTAGAAAGTTTCAGTAATGCATCAGATAATGCTTCAATAGAACCATCAACATCTCCTTTTACAATAACGTTTAATTCTTGGAAATCGCCAATTGCGATACGTCTTCCCATTTCCTCAAGTGTAATATGCTTTGTAGCTCTAATACCTTGCTCTCTTTGTAATTGCATTCTCTTCGAAGCAATTTCTTTCGCTTCCTTCTCTTCAGTCATCGAGTTAAAAATATCCCCAGCCTGTGGAGCTCCATTTAAACCTAATAATTGAACAGGTGTAGAAGGACCTGCCGCATTAATTCTTTTACCGTGCTCATTAGTCATTGCTTTAACTCTACCATAATAGCAACCTGCAACTAAAATAGAACCTACTTTTAATGTTCCAGTTTGAACTAATAATGTAGAAACATAACCACGACCTTTATCTAATTCAGATTCAATAATAGTTCCTTTTGCTAATCTATCAGGATTGGCCTTCAGTTCCATTAATTCTGCTTCCAATAGTACTTTTTCAAGTAATTCGTCAATACCAATACCTTTCTTGGCCGATATCTCTTGACATTGGAACTTACCTCCCCATTCCTCAACAAGAATATTCATTTGAGATAATTCATCTCTAATCTTATCAGGGTTGGCACCATCTTTATCAATTTTATTAATTGCAAAGATCATTGGTACCTCAGCAGCTTGCGCATGATTAATTGCTTCACGAGTTTGTGGCATAATAGAATCATCGGCCGCAATAATAATAATAGCAATATCAGTCACTTTAGCTCCACGAGCTCTCATCGCTGTAAAAGCCTCATGACCTGGAGTATCTAAGAACGCAACTCTTTGTCCTGATTCCACAGTAACAGAATAGGCACCAATGTGTTGCGTAATACCTCCAGCTTCACCGTCGGCAACAGTCGCCTTTCTTATATTATCAAGTAACGAAGTTTTACCGTGATCAACATGTCCCATTACAGTAACAATAGGAGCACGAAGTAATAAATCGTCTTCATTGTCTTCAATCTCTTCAACCTGAGCAGTATCTTCAGCAGAGACAAATTCTACTTCGAAACCAAACTCTTCACCAACCATTGCTATAATCTCAGCATCTAAACGTTGGTTAATAGAAACGAAATGACCTAGACTCATACAAGACGAAATGATCTCATTTACAGTAACATCCATCAAACTAGCTAATTCACTAGCTGCTACAAATTCAGTTACTCTTAAAATACCCTTTTCGATTTGTGCTTGAGCTTGTTCTTCTTGAACTCTTCTAGCATGCTCGTCTCTTTTATTACGTCTTTGCTTAGCAGAGTTATTTCTTCTTTTACCCCCACTTAAACGAGCAAGTGTATCTTGAATTTGCTTCTTAACTTGTTCTTCAGTCAATTCAGCTTTTGGTTCTCGTCTTCCTCTTGGTCCACCAGGTCCTCCGGCGCCTCTTGGTCCACCGGCACCTCTTGGTCCACCATTATTTGGCGTGCGATTAGCACCAGATCCTCCAGTACCTTTATTTGGAAATTTAGAATCTGGAGCAACAGGCCCTTTTCTAATTCTTTTTCTCTTCTTTTTTCTATCTGTATCATTTGAAGCGACTGGCTTCTTTTTTGGACGTGCAGCAGGTAATTCTATCTTACCTAAAACTTTTGGACCGTCAATTTTGTCTCTTCTTATTTCCAAAAAGTCTTCAACAGGCTTTTTCGGAATCTCAGGAGTTTCAGCAACTTTTTTCGCAGGCTTTTCTTCAGGTTTTTTCTTCTCAGAAACTACTTCTTTTGTAGGTGCTTTATCTACTTTTTTAGCATTCGACTTATCTAACCTTTCAGCAGCACCTTTTTTTACAAAGGGCTTATCTTTTTTGGTTGGCTTTTTAGGAGCAATTTCCTTTAAATCGATTTTCCCTAAAACTTTCAAACCACTTTTTCCTTCGTTTTCGGTTGCAGCAACCTCAGTAATTTCAGGTTTCTTAGCCACCTTAGTTTCAGGTTTAGTTTCAGGAGTTACCTCCTTAACAGGTTCAATGATTTCCTTAGCGACAGGTTCCTCCATCACCGCAACTGGTTCTGGTTTTGGTTCCACAACTGGTTCAGCAAGTTTCTCCTCAGGTTTAGGTTTTTCTTCCTCTATGGAGACAGTTTCCTTAACAGGTTTTTTGACCTCAATCTTTGCAGATTTCTCCTTTACTTTTTTCTCCTTTTGAAAGGCACCCGAAAGGGCATCATACATTTCCGGAGTAATTTTCGCATTTCGACTATTCTCTACATCAAACCCTTTGTCATTCAAAAAGTCCAAAATAGTGTTAAGTCCCAAGTTAAATTCTTGGGTAACTTTACTTAATCTTTTTGGTTTTCCAGCCATAAACTAAAACCTGTAAAAGTTTATTCAAGTGCAACATGCACTAAAATTTTAATAAATATATTCAATTCTAATTAGTCCTCGAACTCTGAAGCAAGAATACTTACAACCTCTTTGATTGTTTCTTCCTCTAAATCTGTTCTTCTAACTAAATCAGCAACGGGGATTTCTAATACGCTTCTTGCAGTATCACAACCGATACCTTTAAGCGATTGAATAACCCATGCATCCAATTCATCCTTAAATTCATCCAACTGTACATCATCGATTTCCTCTTCGGTATCACGATATACGTCAATGTCAAAACCAGTTAAATCACCGGCTAATTTTATGTTAAACCCGCCTTTTCCAATTGCAAGTGAAACTTGGTCTGGCTTTAAATAAACCTCAGCCTTCCCTCTTTCAGTATCCAATTTAATGTTAGTGATCTTAGCTGGACTTAAAGACCTAGAAATAAATAATGAATCATTTCCTGAAAAATTAATTACATCAATATTTTCATTTCCTAATTCACGAACAATACCATGAATCCTGGCACCTTTCATTCCTACACAAGCTCCAACTGGGTCAACTCTTTCGTCATAAGACTCAACAGCAACTTTTGCTCTTTCACCAGGAACACGAACGATTTTTTTAATGGTAATTAGTCCATCAAAAATTTCAGGAACCTCACCTTCAAATAATCTCTCCAAGAAAACTGGAGACGTTCTAGATAAAACAATCGAAGGATTGTTGTTTCTCATTTCAACTTTAAGAACAACTGCTCTTACGTTATCTCCCTTTTTGAAATAATCTGTTGGAATTTGTTCTGATTTTGGAAGAATTAACTCGTTTTCATCATCATCTAAGATTAAAATCTCACGTTTCCAGATTTGATAAACCTCACCTGTAACAATTGTCCCAACCTTTTCTTTGTATGACTCAAATAAATCTTCTTTTTCAATATCAAGAACTTTCGAGATAAGATTTTGACGAACTGAAAGAACAGCTCTACGTCCAAAATCTAACAATCTAACCTCTTCAGAAACCTCTTCTCCAACCTCAAAATCAGGTTCGATTTTAACAGCATCTGCATAAGCTATTTCTCTATTATCGTCCTCTACTTCACCTTTTTCAACAATAGTTCTGTTTCTCCAAACCTCTAGATCTCCCTTATCAATATTGTTGAAAAAGGTGAAGTAGAGGACGAAAATAG